>CAZGWG010000287.1:0-5465 GCA_964529165.1 uncultured Sphingobacterium sp. | reverse complement strand
AATTATCGCAGATAAAATTACTAGAAATCGGTTCATAGGCTTAAAGATTAGGTTGCCAAATTTAGTATTTTAGAGATAGCCCGTTAGTCTTTTAATAAAAAAAAAGTATAAAAGTACTTTTATAACTTAGTTTTGCCTTGTATCCGGAGAGAGTACTTTACCTGAATATTGCTTTTCAAATAAACACATAATTACAGCCTTTAAGGCTCCAATACCTAATCTCAATACATTCAATGAAAGTTGTAATTGAGAACACTTGTTTTTAATGTTGATGCTAAGTAAGTAGTCAGAATTCTCTGATCAGAGTATAACTGACTTCAGTTTTCTTAAAGCACTTATTTTAAATCATCAATATTGTCGAGGACAAAACATTGTTCCCATTTGCTCATGCCTATTTTAGGGTAGTAGTTAACTGCTTTGGGCGCAGAAAGTAAAATTAATTTAGCCTTGGGACTTGCTAATTTTGTTTGTCGTAATAGTTCTTTACCAATGCCCATTTTTTGATATTTTTCGTCTACAGCCAGGTCTGATAGGTAAGTACAAAATACAAAATCTGTAAGCGACCGGGCAATGCCTACCAATTTGCCTTTATCACGGGCGGTTATAATCAAGTTGCCGTGTCTAAGCATTTCCGATAATCTTTCCGGTTCTTGAATAGGCCTTCTTTCTCCTAATGTTGAATTCACTAATACATTCCTGAATTCTTCAGTACTAATATTTTCTTCCCTTTGATATTGTATCATTCTTCTGTCTTAATAAGCGATTTTTCTCTATTTACATTTTAAATCAAGGTCAGTTTTAAAGGGTCCTCACGCCTTTATTTAATATTTAGTCTGATTAATTTGATAATTATTATCGGTCTTAATTATTTTATTATAAGTTAAGCCATAACATAAAACAACTTCTCATGACGTTATATATATTACAATTAATCGTAAAGGCGGAATTTTAGTGCTTTAGGGAAAAGTAAATAGTTCATATATCATCACAATATCAGATTTGTAAATTATTAAATTACAAATAAAGGTAATAACAAGTGATTAAGCGTTGTTTTATGGCTGCATTACTGTTTAAGTAAAACGGATGTAAATGAGCATTGGGTTACCTTGGATTTATAATTCAAAACAGGATCATTAAAGGGAAATTTATGGAAAAAATAGCTAAAGGATATAATCTAGTAATCAAGGTAAATAACTTCAATTTATCTTATGATGATCTTGGAGAAGGGATAGTTCCGTTAATTTTCCTGCATGGCTTTCCCTTCAGTAAACAGATGTGGCAGGTTCAGCTTGATTTCTTAAAGTCGTCGCATCGTGTTATTGCGTGTGACATCAGAGGGTTTGGAAATTCTAAAGATGAAGAATCTATCCTGAGTATTGATTTGTTTGGAGATGATTTAATACAGTTTATGAATAAGTTAAACATTGATAAAGCAATTGTTTGTGGATTATCGATGGGTGGTTACATTGCTCTTAATGCATATAAACGATATTCTGAACGTTTTGAGGCTTTGATATTATGCGATACACAATGTATTGCTGACACTCCTGAAGGAAAGCAAAAGCGCCTTAAGCTTATTGATGAAATTGCTTTGAACGGGACTGAAGATTTTGCTAATGGATTTATAAAAAATGTTTTCTATAAGAACTCATTAACAGAGAAGAAAGAAATTGTGGAGGAGTTGCGAAATGTTATTATTTCCAATTCTAAACGTATAATCTCAATGGGTTTAAAAGCCTTGGCTGAGCGATCAGAAACCTGTTCTGTGCTAAATCAGGTTAATATTCCTACATTGATTATTTGTGGTAAAGAGGATCAGGTTACGCCACTTGCTCAGTCTGAATTCATGAATAAAAATATAGAAGGTTCTCTACTTCGAATTATTGATGAAGCCGGACATGTTTCCAATCTTGAGCAAGCATCTCAATTTAATAAACACCTTCGTGATTTTTTAAAGTAGTGCATAGGTGAATTATTTGAGGGAAAAGAATCAGCTTTAATCAAATTTTTAATATAATTGGTGCATTAGAACAGTAGTTTTTTTTGCACTGTTTTTGATTTCCCTCCATTTTGATGTAATTTCAGCCCTGATGAAGGTATACCCTGTATCTTTGTATTTAGAATGAACTATTATGAGTAATACCCTGGCTGAATTTAAGAATCTTGTTGGAACCAAGTTTGAGATGTATAACAGTTTGTTTACCTCTTTGCCGTTTCATAAGGTAGAAAAAACAGGAATTTTACTTTCTTTATTTCTGCTTCATTGTGAAGAGGGATTTCGTAGTAATCAGAGTCCTGCGGAAATTATTGACTCATTCTTTCGCCAGTATACTAACTATGTCAGTAGTAAAGAGCAGATAGATCTTTTGTTCAGATTTATACAATATTCTGAAAGGCAAGTT
This sequence comes from uncultured Sphingobacterium sp., assembly GCA_964529165.1. Classification (GTDB taxonomy): domain Bacteria; phylum Bacteroidota; class Bacteroidia; order Sphingobacteriales; family Sphingobacteriaceae; genus Daejeonella. Next base: position 3,063 of record CAZGWG010000287.1, on the reverse strand, counting down.
GTATTATTCGATGCGCTGGAAGATGCAGCATTTGGTGCAACACATGATATGGATGGTTCCGGAACCTTAAAGCAGCTACAGACAGAAGTTATTCAGACCAATTCCCAGCAGCAACTGGCAGAAAAACTGAAAGATTTTTCTGTTCGTTTGGTACTTACAGCTCACCCCAATCAGTTTTATCCGAGTGCAGTTTTAGGAATCATCCATGATTTAGGGAAAGCACTTCAAAAGGATGATACGGTATTAGTGAATACTTACCTGCAGCAATTAGGTAAAACGCCATTCTTTAAGAAAGAAAAACCAAGTCCTTATGATGAAGCTGTTAATCTTATATGGTTTCTTGAGAATGTATTTTATCATTCAGCAGGGCATATTTTATCTTTTCTGAATAGTGAATTTCCGGATGCAGTAACAGAGGAAAATCAATTGATCAGAATGGGGTTCTGGCCAGGGGGCGATAGGGATGGAAATCCTTTTGTAAAAGCAGATACAACCTTAAAAGTCGCAGAAGCTTTGAGGCAAAGTATCATTAAATGCTATTACATGGAGGTTCGCTTACTTAAAGGCAGATTAACATTTCAAGGTGTAGACACCCTGTTGGCCTCTCTGGAGGACAGGCTCTATAAGAACCTGTTTATTCCGGGTTATAAAGCTTATCTCTCAAAGGATGAAATAACAGCTACTTTGATAGAAATCAGGGATATACTGATTGAAAAACATAATAGCCTATTTCTTAACAAGGTAAACAACTTGCTTAATAAGGTTAATTTATTCGGCTTGTTCTTTGCTTCATTAGATGTGAGGCAGGATAGTTCGGTTCACACAGAGCTGGTAGAATTGGTGGCAGAAAAAACAAGTGTTCTGCCCAAAAATTATAAAAACCTTTCGGAGGAATCAAAAATTCAGCTTTTGCAGAATATTGATTCTCTGGTTGTTGATACAGATCTTGATAAGGATACCTTTGATACCATACTTTCTATAAGGACAATTCAACGGTTTAACGGGCCTGAGGGCTGTCACCGTTATATCATTAGTCATACAACCAGTGCATTGAATGTGATGGAAGTGTATGGTTTATGTTTGATGGCCGGATGGAAAGAAGAAGAGTTAAAAGTTGATTTTGTTCCTTTGTTCGAAACCATTGGAGACCTCAGAAATGCAGCCAAAGTGATGACGATTTTGTATCAGAATGACTCCTACAGAAAGCATTTGAAGCGTAGAAAAAATGCTCAGACAATCATGCTTGGATTCTCTGATGGGACTAAGGATGGTGGATATCTGATGGCTAACTGGAGTATATACAAAGCAAAAGAAGAATTAACCCGAATTTCAAGAGAGTATGGTATCGATGTGGTATTTTTTGATGGAAGGGGAGGACCACCTGCCAGAGGTGGGGGTAAAACTCATCAGTTTTACGCCTCTATGGGTAAAAATATTGCCAATAAAGAGATTCAATTAACTATTCAGGGGCAGACAATCAGTTCAAATTTTGGAACAAGGGCTTCTGCAAGATTCAATATGGAGCAATTAATGCATTCAGGCATCAGCAATGCCTTGTTTTCATTAAGAAGTTCCACAATGAGTGGTGCTGAAGAAGAATTGCTTCAGGAATTGGCTGAAGAAAGTTATCAGGCATTTAGTGTTCTGAAAAACAATCCTGATTTTCTGGAGTACCTTAATTTCGCAAGCCCACTGCGTTATTATGCAGAGGCCAATATTGGTAGCAGACCTTCCAAGCGTAAAGCCGGAAAGTTGAATTTAAATGATCTGAGAGCTGTGCCTTATGTTGGAGCCTGGAGTCAGTTAAAGCAAAATATTCCTGGTTATTATGGGGTTGGAATTGCTTTTGAGAAACTGGAAGCTGAGGGTAGGTGGGGAGATATTAAAAATCTCTATAAGAACTCACTTTATTTCAGAACCCTTATGGGTAATTGCGAAATGGCAATGAGTAAAAGTTTCTTCCCATTAACTGCATATTTATCGAAACACCCTAAATATGGTGTTCTTTGGAATTTATTTCATGAAGAATTTGAACGTACTAAAAAGTATATCTTCTTGCTGACCGGCAAAGCTGAATTAATGGCTGACAGGGAAACCGATCAGCTTTCAATCCGGATGCGGCAGCGAATAGAATTACCTCTTATTACTATTCAGCAATATGCTTTAACAATGATAAGAGAGAAGGGAAGTAAGGCTTCAGATTCACCTGAAGTTAAAATATTTGAGAAGCTGGTGATGAGATGTTCTTTCGGGATTATTAATGCGGAAAGAAACTCTGCATGATTATCACAGTTTTAGCTGATAAAATATTTTCTTAGTCTCAATACAGGCTAGAAGTTTTTACCCGGGTATCTGATAATTCCTTTGGCTTCCCTCTCATTAAATTTTTAAGGAGGCGCGGAATCCCCTTGCTCCATAATAAGATTCAGCACCATTGTGATAAACGAACACATGATCATAGCGATAATCAGCAAAAAGTGCACCGCCCAATTCCCTGATTTTTGCCGGGGTTTGTATCCAGCTTGATGTTTTAGTATCAAACTTGCCTAACTTCTGTAAATCACGGTATTGATCCTCCGATAAGATATGAACTCCCATCGCTTTCGCCATACCAATCGCGCTATTTTTGGGTTTATGTTCTTTTCTGGATTCCAGTGCTTCTTCATCATAACAAATGCTTCTGCGCTCTTTTGGGCTTTCGGATGAGCAATCGTAAAAAATGTATTCTCCAGTCTGCTTATCCTTAGCTATTATGTCAGGCTCCCCACCAGTTCTTTCCATTTCATTTAATGACCATAGTTTTTCGCCTACATTCACTAGTTTTGACTGGACATCAGCCCATTCAAGCCCCGGATGCCGGTGTATGTTTTTTTCAAACCGTATTTTTAATTTGATGAGCAGTTCTTCGGCTTCTTCAGTTGATAAGTTTCTGCTATTATTCATTGAAATATTTTGTTAGTACAATTTCCTAAAATTGATCATAGCTCTTTACAATCGTTACAGGAATTACATTTCTTAGCCCCGAATTTAAAGCTTTGTTAATATTGAGAATAAAATTAATTA
>CAZGWG010000286.1:0-5509 GCA_964529165.1 uncultured Sphingobacterium sp. | reverse complement strand
ACTTTTTAAGATGAGTAGTAAAGCTAATCCCTATGATGGAGAACCTAAAAAAATCGTTATTGAGCCTTTATTGATTGTCAGGGAATCATCAGTTAGAGAAAAGAAATAACCTATTCCCCATTTCCTATTTTCCATTTCCCATTCCTTAACACCTATTCCCTAACCAAATCCACTTTAAAATCTGCTTTCCTGGCTTTGTCAAAAAGATAGAAAGCAATTCCAACCAGGCTGGAAAGCAGTAAATATCCCAGACCTAACATAAGGGGGCTTTCTATATGGATGAGTTTAATTGTACCTGAGCTGACAAGGGAAACAATTACATACATTGACCCGCCGGTAATACCGCTTGCAATGCCTGCATTTTTTGAAAACCTGCCCAGGCAATATGAAAAGATAGTATTAAACACAAACCCGGATAGTAAGTGAATAATAATAACAAATGGCATCATCGCATACAGGTTGGAAAGGTGCCAGGATACCACAATCATGAGCAGGGAAAAGAATAACTGTAGTGAAATTGCCGTGCCGATCTTCTGTGTCAGATCCTTGCTGATCAGGGTTTTTGAGATCAGTCCCCCGGCCATTAGTGATACGCCTGAAACCAGAGCCATATTCCCGCTTACTACCGCAGAATAATGAAATACATGCTCAATGATGAAAGGACTTGTCATTCCGTATACCATCAGCATAGAGTAAGAAAGTCCCAATATGAATATTCCGATACTATAATCTGTTGTTCTGATCATAGACTGATAAATATTCAGAATCGGACCTAATTCAAACTTCTGAAATGTTTTTAATGATTCTCCGCCATATAATAACTCAAGTACCAATATAAGCAGAGTGAACAAGCCCAGAAAATAAAAATTTGATTCCCAGCCGAAGGATGTCTGTAAGAAGCCCCCTATAAAAGGTGCAATGATAGGAGCTGTAGCCCAGATAATTGAAAAAAGGCTTACATAGTGTTTCAGTTTTTCTCCCGAATAAATATCAATGAAATAGGCTCTTTTACTCACTACAATAGTAGCTACAGCTATACCATGTAAAACACGCATCAGGTAGATTATATAGATGTTTCCTGTTCCCGCAATCACAAAACTGGCTGCGGCAAAGAGGATCAGAGCCGCGATGGTGAGACGGTAACGACCGAAACTATCCAGCAGACTGCCTACAAATAACTGGCTGATTCCGGAGCTTATCATAAAGATTACGAGCGTAAGTTGAACCGCTGCACCATTTACATTCAGGTGGCTGGCCATTGCCGGAAGCGAGGGTATATAGACATCGGTAGCAAATCCGGACAGAGGAATCAGCGCAAAAGCGAGCAGTGTGCTGATTCCGTTATGGTTTTCTTTGATTAGGCGCATGGGTGGGGTGGGGGTTAGGAAATAGGAAATAGGAAATAGAGAATAAGTGTCTTGTCCTGAAATACGTTTTCAATTCTCCACTCTCCATTCTCCACTCTCAACTAATTAAGGGTTCATTGCTTTTAAAGCCTCTTCCGGAGATTTTAAAAACAGGTCGTAGATCAGTTTGGTGTTTCCAACATGAATTTCAAAATTATCGTTGCTAATGCTGTCAAAAAGATCTTTAGCTACTGCTGAAGGAGCAATTCCATTTTCTCCGCCAATGATGGCTGATAATTCAGTATTTACTAAAGGAGGCATCAGTTCAAATACTTTGACTTTACTGGTTCGTGCTAAGCCAATTCTTAACGCCTGAGTATAGGAGTGAAGGGCAGCTTTACTCGCAGAATAGGTTGGAAGTTTACCGGGTACAATGGCTACAATAGATGAAACATTGACAATAGCGGCTTCGGTTTGCTTTTTAAGAAGAGGTAACAAAGCTTCATTGAGACGTACAATCGCTAAATAATTAGTCAGCATTTCATCTTCAGCTTTAGTAAAAGCATCTTCACTGCTCGCAATATCATAGAGATGCGCTTTTCCGGCATTGTTGATTACAATATTAAGCTCCGGAAAATCCTTCTGAATCGTTCTGATCAGATTTTCCGTGTCTTCTTTGCTGCTGATATCACCTAGGATTCCAACTACACCTGGAAGTGCTTTTAAAGCATTTTCCAGTCTGGTCTTATCACGCCCTGTGATAATTACCTTGTTGCCAGTCGCTAAAAATTGTTTTGCGGTCTCAAATCCTATTCCGGCAGTTCCACCGGTAATCAGAATCGTATTGCTTGCTGTTTTCATACACTTACATTAGACCGTTCGGTCTTTTATTAATTAAAAAAAATTACTTTACTAAATTTTCAATTTCTGATTTGAGTATGCTATTGACTACTTCCATTTGCTCCATGGTATCCAATATCCGACTAACGAGTATTGTTCCCTCCATCATTGTGAACATTTTAATAGCAAACTTTTCAGGATCAACCGAACTTTTGAATTCACCGCTATTGATACCAGCCTGAACAATTTTTGATATCCTGGTCTGAGCAGTTTTGATTGCTTCGCCCACACGATGTTTAATCACGGGATTCGTATCATCGGCTTCGGTACCAAAATTCAGGATGGGACAACCTCCGTTGTTATCCAGCTTCTGTATACTGGTATAATGGTTTACAATGGCTATGAGCTTATCCTTAGGCTTTTCTATTGAAGCCAGTATGCTTTCAATATTTACAGCCTGTTTGCTGGCAAGGAAATTAAATGCTTCCAGGCAGATCTCCTCTTTGTTGTCAAAATTGCCATAAATTCCCCCCTTTGCCAGTTTGGTTGCTTCCATAATATCACTGATGGAAGTCCCGGCCATGCCTTTCCTGTTTAGAACGCCTGCTGCTTTCTCAATAATAAACTGCCTGGTTTGATCTGCTTTTGACATGATGGGTCAAATATAAGACCGATCGGTTTATTATTTGTGATCGGATTGTTAAGAAAGGATTATACGACGAGCCGTCCTATTACTTTTATAGGATTTTCATTGTTACTATACTATTCTTCAGGTTATTACTGAATGTCTATATATTAATTCAGGGATTTAGGCTGCCTGAACTCTTTCAAAAGCAAAGGAATCTGTGGTTTAAGTTCATTGTCATAAAAGAACACAAGCCTCTACTTAACCTAAACGAAAACTCTCTTTCAGGTCCTGTGCCTGATTTCTCTATACTTGGTACCCCTCAGAACCGTAAAAGATCAGATAAACATCTGGGAAACATCCGGGAAGCATTCGAGTAGAACCCGAAGCTTTCCCGAAGCCTTCCCGGAACTGTCCCGGAACTGACCCCGAACTGGTATTATGAATGTATAGACAATTCTCCTGCGGTTCCTGGTGGGAACCTTAGGTTAAGATTTGGAAAATGTTTTGAATTCCTTTGAAGATAATATTTCTTTAAAGTTAAAAGTCCTTAAGAAATCAATCAAATCAGAAAAGGTTCTTAGGATAGCTTTGAAGTTGTAGGTACTTTAAAGGTACGTATTTTCTGAAAATTAAATAAAGATTTTAAAGTTTGTTTTGATTAGGGCGGGCATACAGGATATCAGATCAATTTGACTTGTTCCCGTTTAAATAATAATAACCTTTGATAAATCGACAACCCATAGACCTTTCAGCCCGGCATAGGTTAGTTTATCCATCATTGCGCCGTCAAAGCATACGGTCTTGAAAGCACGGTAAGATTTGTTCGTTAAAGAAAAAGGCAGTCGGAATGAGACGTTTCTGAGTGTGGCTCCGGTAAACGAAACATCGTTCAGTGCGGATTTGTCGAACTGTACGCCGATAAAAGTTTGACCTTCAAAATGCATTCCCCGCAGATCGGAATAGTTGAAATCAACGTTTGTAAAGGTGCAGTTTTCAAAAATTGTTTTTCTAAGGTCGGTCATTGTTAATTTCACATCGATCAGGTTTACATCTGTAAACCTGGTTCCGATAAGTGATGACTTATTAAAATCGGTACGGACGAGAATAGACTTGTGAAAGCTCGCCCCGTTAAGATCAGTGATAGAAAAGCTGCAATCTGTCAGATTTGCTCTATCAAAAGTAGCTTCACGGGCATCGCAGACCTCAAATGTGCTGCCTGTTAAATCCGCGCCTGCAAAGTCGGCCCGGAGTAATGGACTCGCTTTGAATTTCCCTTTGTGTAATACAGTACCAGCAAAATCACTCTCCTGCAGATTGACCGCCTTAAGATTTATTCTAATCTGACGTTCTTGTGTAAGTGGCGACTGCGTAGTCTGGTCAATGTCTTCAATATCTTCAGCCGATATTTTGGAAGGCATTTGATTATTATCAGATTGAAAGTTTTCAGAAAAATAGTTCAGGTCAACAGCCAGAATTTCTGCCAGGCGGCCAAGGGTCAATATATCCGGCATTGATTCACCGCGTTCCCATTTTCCAACCGCTTGCGGACTGATAAAAAGAAGTTGAGAAAGTTTTGCCTGCGACATGTTTATTTTCTTTCTTGCTGTGGCAATTTTATTGCCGATCATCTTAGTTTCCATTGTAAATCTTTTATTTAATTTTCGATAAGCAAAGCTATGCAGGTGAACTTGCCGAACGCGAAAACTACCAACACTTATAGTTGTATTTAAGCTACTTATAGTTGTTTTTAAATCTAAGAATTACATTTCAGGAGTTTCAACAAAAGAACCGGTAGTAAATCAGTAATTAATTATAGGTCCAGACGAGTTCAGTACAGAGTATATTATGTCTGCCTCATCACTAAATCTAATCTACTTTATGTTATCAGGAAGGGGGCTTCATTAAATCTGAAAATATGTCATTTTTAAAAGTCAAAAATTCAGAAATCAGGTAATGAAATTAACAAAATGTCAGTTTGTAGGCTTTAAATAGGGTTTTGTACACAATTTGTACAGGATAAATCACCGTTATGGTAAAAGTTAATTTATTTATGGTTGAACCTTTAATTAGAAACAATTATGAAAAAACTAATCTTAATCATGGCGCTGAACGTTGCAACATTGTCAGGCAGCGCACAAGTAGTAAAAGTAGCTCTTAAACCTACTGAAAATGGCAATGCACCTGCTGTGGTGTTGGATTCTATTAAGAAATCGTTCCCTGAACCCATAAGCCAGACCCTTACTAAAATCACAGCTCAGAATTATGGGAAACAGTGGAATGTAGAGCTCAGCCCTGCGTCTGAACAACAGGATCCCCTGTATTATGAAGTGGATATCATCAATAGTGAGGGCAGGTATAAAGCAATTTACAATAGCAAGGGAAACCTGATGCGTTTAAAACAGACGCTTAAAAAGGACTCTTTACCTGAACCTGTGAACCAGACGATCCAATCGAGATATAATGGCTGGTCGCTTGTTGATAAGGAAGAGCGAATTGATAATAACGGCAGAAGGGTAGATACAGAATACAAAGTGCTGTTGAAGAAAGGAATAATCAAAAAAGCAGTCTATCTTGATGAAAGCGGGAAGGTAAAACTGGCCCTTCCGGCAGTTTAACAAATTGAATTTTTATACTTTATTATAAACTTTATTAAATCATAACAATTATGACGCTGGTTAAATTTAACAACAATGGA
>CAZGWG010000285.1:0-5513 GCA_964529165.1 uncultured Sphingobacterium sp. | reverse complement strand
GGATAATTATAACCCTATATTTTAACCTTCCTTATTTCGAACTCAGGTTAATTAATAAGCCCAACTGAACCTGGCCATAATTTCACAGGCTATTTAAAGTACTTCACAACTTCATCTGCAATAAGTGCATGCCCCTTTTCATTCGGATGATTTACTTGGGACATAAAGTCTGCAACCCTCTGACCGCTAATCACTTTTTGACGGAATAGTTCGTAACTATCTACCAGTCCGGTGCCGTATTTCTCGGACAGGTTTTTAATTTGCCTGGTGTGTTGTTCCAGCACATTACCAGCTTCCAAAATATTCACCCGCTGGTCGGGAGAAGGACTGAGCAGAATGACTTTAATACCTTTTTTAATCGCAGTGCTGATCATCTTCTCCCATGCCACTTTAGCTCTTTGAAGTCCAATGCCCTGATCGTTTAAAGCATAATCAATAAAAAGTACATCGGGTTTATGATTTAAAACTTCTGTTTCAAATCGTTTAGCACCGCTTTCTGAATTTTCACCACCAATAGAGGTATTGATGATATTGATTAAGGCAAAGGGGTATTCTGCTTTAAGCGTTCTCAAAACCTGATAAGGGTATGCTTCCAGAGTATTCACTACCGGGGTTTTGAAATATCCGGCAGGAACAGAATGGCCATGAAACACTAAATTAATAGTTCTGTTCTTTGGCCACTCTTTTTTCAATTCAGCTTTCAAGGCATTTAAATAGCTGGCAGGATCTGCAGTTTTATTTGTTTGAAAGTCTAAGAATAGGATTGCTAGGAGAATCAGGAGAATATTTTTCATTTTCTGGAAATTGTTGATCTGTTTCATTTACATTTTAATGATTCATTTGAAATATTGTACACCAAATAATTCTCTCTCTTCTGAACACTGCAAAGAAGATAATTGATTACTTAACTTCGAAACTCTCTCTTGCGGTGGATGAAGTACTGTTAAGAGGGGAAATTGGGAATGGGAAATAGAGATTCACCAGGATCGGGAGAAGCATTGTTGTATGGATAAGCATCGACAAGTATGAAAAAAGGCAACTAACCGAAGTGTCTTATTAAAATGCAAATGCCTCACTCACTACCCAATACTCAACACTCAATACTACATTAAAGCCCGGTCCAGATGAACATACCCCCCGTCCACATGAATCAGTTGGCCTGTGGTATGTGAAGACCGCTCTGAAAGTAAAAAGGCAACGGTATCGGCAATTTCCTCTGCAGTAGTCATGCGATTTTCGAGAGGAATTTTACTAACAATATCTTTCAGTTTTTCTTCGGGATTAGGAAGTGTATTTATCCAGCTCTCATACAACGGGGTCCAGCATTCTGCAACAATTACCGAATTGACCCGGATACGATGCGGCAACAATTCAACTGCCCATTCGCGGGTTAAAGCATTGCGGGCACCATTTGCAGCAGCATAGGCAGAAGTTCCGCCCTGACCTGTCTCGGCTGTTTTGGAACTGATATTTACTATAGCGGCTCCTTTGGATTTCTTCAGTGCGGGTAAAGCATGATGAGCCAGCAGATAATAATGGATAACATTTTTATGCAGACTGGCTACGAAACCTTCGTAAGAGCCATTCTCCAAACCAACACTATCGTTGACCCCGGCATTATTCACCAGGGAATCGATCCTGCCGAACTTTTCAAGTGTCAATTTGATCACTTTTTCACATTCCTCCGGTTTGGTTAACTCGGCCCTGATCTGTAAAGCCTGAAATCCTGCTGCTTCAATCTCTGCAAGCACTTTCAGGTTATCACTTTCATTCCTGCCGATGATCACCGGAATGGCGCCTTCAGCGGCCAAAACTTTGACAATCGCCTCCCCAATGCCCTTGGCACCACCGCTGACCAGAATTACTTTATCTTTTAATTTCAAATCCATAATACTTGCTTTATAATGTCCAATTTCTCTCAGGTTTTGTTGTCAGCTTACCTTAAGCACTCTCCCATCACATAGTAGACAAAACAGTCACCAGCGTATAACCGATTAATAAATTAGTTCTCGCAAGGACGCAAAGGGACTATTTATGACAATTCGTTTCAAATTATACAATCGCGTCTTTGCGAGATCATTTTTAAATTCTAATATTGGTATCCTGAATTTACTAAAGTTTATAAAACGTTTCAGCATTCTTTCCCCAAACTAATTCCTGCTCCCTGATACTTAATTTACTCAAATATTCATCAATCAATCCGCAAACTACTTCATACTCACCCGCCAGTTTGCATACCGGCCAGTCGCTGCCAAACATCAATCGTTCTACCCCAAAAAAGTCGAAAACTTTATCCATGTACGGAAAGATCTCCTCCTTTTTCCAGTTTTTTAAATCAGCTTCGGTGATCATTCCTGAAAGTTTACAATAAACATTATCAAATGAAGCAATCTGTTTCATTTCGGCTTCCCAATTAAGAAAAAGGCCATTTTTTATGTCTGGTTTGGCGATGTGATCGATTACGAAAGCTTGATTGTCCCGGATCAGGTCCGGGATAAAAGGTAAGTGCTGCGGGTAGATGAGAACATCATAGGTAAATCCATAATCACTTAAAGCAGCAATACCTCTTCGGAATTCGGGTTTAAGCAGAAATTCAACAGGTTCGGCCTGCAGAACATGTCTGAAACCTTTGAGTTTTTGAAATTGGGAATAATATTCGAGCCGTTCATGAATTGCAGGAGAACAAAGATCCACCCAGCCCACAACTCCTTTAATGAAATCATGCTCTTCAGCCAGAGCAAGTAGAAAATCTGTTTCATGCTCCGACTGATCAGCCTGTACTGCAATGCAGCCCTGTATTCCATTGGCATCAAGCAATGGTTTAAGATCATGAGGAAGGAAGTCATGACGTATGACTTCCATTTCCTCTGTGATCCAGTTATCTCTTATTGGGTCAAATTTCCAAAAGTGCTGATGTGAATCAAGCTTTAGCATAGGCTTTAGCAACCTGTCTGGATTCGCCAAGTCCATCGATACCCAGCTCAATTACATCGCCATCTTTCAGGAAGATTGGTGGTTTGAAACCAAGCCCGACACCTGCAGGAGTTCCTGTTGAAATAATATCTCCGGGAAGGAGGGTCATGAAATTACTCAGGTACGATACCAGGAAAGGAATATTGAAGATCAAATCATCGGTATTACTGTCCTGCATAATTTTACCATTCAGTTTTAACCATAATCTCAATTTATGAGGATCAGGGATCTCATCTTTGGTTGCAAGAAACGGGCCTAACGGAGCAAATGTATCACAGCCTTTACCCTTATCCCAGGTACCGCCGCGCTCTAATTGCCATTCACGTTCTGAAACATCATTGTGGAGACAATAACCGGCAACATAATCCATAGCATCCGCTTCAGATACATAGCTGGCTTTTTTACCAATAACAAAAGCCAGTTCCACTTCCCAGTCTGATTTTACAGAATTCTTAGGTATAGTAATATCATCAAAAGGACCTACCAATGAAGTGGTTGATTTCATGAACAGAATTGGTTCTGCAGGAATTGCCATTCCTGATTCCTCGGCATGTTTCACATAGTTCAAACCAATACAAAGAATCTTTGAAGGACGCGCAACGGGCGAACCTAAACGCTCAGCGTCACTGATTGTGCTCAGCTTACCTTCATTGCTCTTTAGAAATGCACCCAGACGATTAAGTCCGTCATTTTCGAAAAATGCCTCATTATAATCTTCACCAAAAGAAGAGGTATCGTATTTTAAATCATTGATAATTACACCTGTTTTTTCCTGTCCGGGTTTCCCCCATCTAATTAACTTCATCGTTTATTGAATTTTGTTTGGACGATTCATGCTGTATTCACAGTATGATCTATCCGTTTAAATTAAAAAGCCCTGAGGCATGATTTGAATTGTTTGGATTAGCTGTTAAGTTTAATAAATCCTCCGTCAATAGGATAATCATTTCCTGTTACGAAGCTGGCTTCATCAGAGCATAGATATAATGCAATTGCTGCAATATCTTCTGGTGTTGCCATTCTTCCAACCGGCTGAGTTTTAGAAAGTTTCTCGAACATTTCTTTTTCCTTGCCAGGATAGTTTTTCGCGATAAAACCATCTACAAAGGGAGTATGTACTCTTGCAGGTGAAATACTGTTACAACGGATATTATCAGCCAGGTAATCTTTGGCTACTGAAAGTGTCATTGCATAAACTGCACCTTTACTCATTGAATAGGCAAAACGATCAGCCACACCAACAATAGCCACAATAGAAGCAAGATTTAGAATAGCACCGCCTCCACTTTTCTTCATTAAGGGAATAGCAGCAAAAAGACAGTTATAAGCACCTTTCACATTCACATTGTAGATTCTGTCCAAGTCCGCCTCAGAAGTCGTGTCTGCCTTTCCTACATGTGCAATACCCGCATTATTAACCAGTATATCGATTTGACCAATACTATTAAACAGGGATAGTACATCCGCCTGTTTTGATACATCACAACCATGTGCGGAAGCAATTCCGCCATTATCTGTAATCTCTTTTACTACTGCAAGACCCGCATCCTGATTTAATTCCACGATCTTTACATTGGCACCCTGGGCTGCAAACACCAACGCGATACCTTTACCGATACCGCTTCCGCCTCCTGTAATTACTGCTGTTTTTCCTTTTAAGCTGAACATATTATTTAAAAATTTGATAAAATTACAATGAAACACCACGTTTCCATGGGATAAAATCGTCCTGACCCAATTGCATAGCTTTTGGCTGTTCTTCACCACTCGCAACGCTGATCACGTAGTCCAGAATGCGGTGAGCGTTCTCCTTAATAGTCTCCGAGCCATCGATGATTGTTCCGCAGTTAATATCGATAATATCAGGCATTTTCAGAAATGTTTTTGTATTGGTACTCAGCTTGATAACCGGTGTTACGGGATTCCCGGTCGGGGTACCCAAACCTGTTGTAAAAAGCACGATGTTGGCACCTGCAGCAACTTCAGCAGTGGTACTTTCAACATCACTTCCAGGAGTACACAGAAGATTCAGACCCATACGTTTAACCTTTTCAGGATAATCAAGAACTGCTGTTACCGGTGATGAGCCTCCTTTTTTGGCTGCACCGGCAGATTTCATTGCGTCAGTGATCAAGCCATCACGAATATTTCCTGGAGATGGATTGGCATAAAAGCCTGAGCCATCGGCTACAGCCCTGGCATTATAGGTACTCATAAGATGCATAAAACGTGTGGCCGTTTCTTCATCCACACAACGGTCACTTAACTCCTGCTCAACGCCACAAAGCTCCGGAAATTCTGAAAGTACAACAGAACCACCTAAAGTAACCAGGATATCTGAAACATAACCCAGTGCAGGGTTAGCAGAGATGCCCGAAAATCCATCTGATCCACCACATTCCAAACCAATACATATTTTCGAAATAGGTGCAGCTTTCCGCTCATTTTTATTCGCTTCAACCAGCCCAGCAAAAGTTCTTTTCAAAGCCTCCTGCATCAGGTTGGTTTCTGTGCCCAATGCCTGCTGTTCCAGAATAACT
>CAZGWG010000284.1:0-5542 GCA_964529165.1 uncultured Sphingobacterium sp. | reverse complement strand
AGAAGAATTGAGCGCTGATAGTTTATTCGCCCCACTCACTACTTTCGAATCCCCAATTCCCAATTTCCTATTCCCAATTTCCTATTCCCAATTCCCCACCCGATAGCTATCGGGTCCCCACCCAATACATCATCATAAAATAACCTCGCCTAACTTAAGATACCTTTCACCACTTTACCTTCCACATCAGTTAAGCGAAAGCGTCTGCCCTGAAATTTATAGGTTAACCTTTCATGATCAATTCCCATAATGTGCATCAGAGTCGCATGAAAATCGTGAACATGAACCGGATCTTTCACAATATTATAGCTGAAATCATCAGTTTCCCCATAACTAATCCCGGCCTTAACCCCTGCACCTGCCATCCACATCGTAAAACAACGCGGATGATGATCCCTTCCATAATTAGTTGGGAATAGTTTTCCCTGAGAATAAACTGTCCGGCCAAATTCACCACCCCAAATAACCAGGGTATCTTCCAGCAATCCTCTTCGCTTCAGGTCCTTGATAAATGCCGCGGTCGCCTGATCTGTGTCCTTACATTGTTTGACCATATTTTCCGGAAGATTTCCATGATGATCCCATCCCTGATGATAGAGCTGTACAAATTTTACGTCTTTCTCTAATAACTTTCGCGCAAGAATACAATTGGCTGCATAGGTTCCGGGATCACGGCTATCAGGACCGTATAGTTCGAACACCTCATCGGTTTCATCTGCTGTCGACATCACTTCAGGAATAGAGGTCTGCATACGATAAGCCATCTCATACTGAGCAATACGGGCATCAACTTCCGGATCACCATAGGCATCATTCTGAAGCTTATTTAATTTCGTCAGATAGTCAAGCATCTCTTTCCTGTCTTTGCCTTCATAACCTTCCGGATTGTCCAGAAATAATACAGGATCTTTACCTGCTCTGAACTGTACCCCCTGATGTTCAGAGGGCAGAAAACCGTTACCCCATAAACGTGCATACAGGGGCTGATCCTTCGCTGCATTTTTTGAAACAAGTACAATAAAGGTCGGGAGGTTACTGTTATCTGATCCTAATCCATAGCTAAGCCAGGAACCGATGGATGCTCTGCCGGGTAATTGATTTCCGGTTTGAAAGAATGTTAATGCCGGATCGTGATTTATGGCTTCAGAATGAATGGATTTTATAATGCATAAATCATCAACAACCTGAGCGGTATGCGGTAAAAGTTCGCTTACCCAGGTTCTGGAATCACCGTGCTGATTAAACTTGAAAATAGAAGGAACAACAGGTAAAGTACTCTGACTGCCGCTCATGCCGGTTAAGCGCTGTCCCTGACGTATCGAATCCGGGAGTTCCTGACCAAATAAATCAACAAGTTTAGGCTTGTAATCAAACGTTTCAAACTGAGAAGGTCCCCCACTCATAAATAAGTAGACCACTCTCTTTGCCCGGGGAGCGAAATGTGGCAGGGCCTTAAGGATCTCCTGCTCAAGAGATGCCGATGAACTTTCCTTTGCGAGTGTATTGGCCAATTCACCCAAAACAGATTTTCCTATCAATGAGCTAAGTGCCAATGCACCTATTCCTAAAGAAGTTTTCGTCAGGAAATTACGCCGGTCCCAACCTTTGTTTAAACGGTCAAATTCAGGACTGTGTAATTTAAAAGGTTCTTTATGATGATCACTCATATTTATCTTTTAGTTAAGGTTGCATCTGAATTCAGGATAACACTTGCCAATACCCCATTGGCCGCCACCATTGCCGGTTCAAGATCTTTGTTCACTTTAAACTGTCCAGCCGCAAGCCAACCTTTGGTTCGCTTTAAGTCTGCTCTGAATTTTCTCAATTCTTCGTTCCTAAGACTTTGCAGTAATTTAAGTTCTGCCACAGAAGGTGAAATACCCGTTAACTTTCTGTAAATATCGCTTATGGCTTTTGCCTCATCCTTAGCAGAAGCCATTTGCTGGCCCAGTACTTTTGATGCTTCAACAAAGGTGGGATCATTCAGCAATACAAGAGCCTGAAGCGGAGTATTCGTACTTTGCCGGCGTACCACACAATAACTCCTCTCTGTTGCATCAAAAGTATTTAAAGTTGGATTGGGTACAGATCGCTTAACCAGTACATATAAACTGCGCCGGTAAACGGCATCACCGGTATCAGCCGTATAGCTTGTATTATTGATTTCCCATAATCCATCAGGTTGATAAGGTTTAACACTTTTCCCTCCAATCTTAGTATTTAACAAACCACTGGCCATCAAGGCATTGTCACGTATCATTTCTGCCTCCATACGCCTTGATGGTCCGTGAGATAGAAACCTGTTCTCAGGATCCTTTAACCTGGCAGCTGCACCGGCCCTGGAATCCTGCCGGTAAGTGGCCGACATAACAATCATTTTGCATAGCTTCTTGGTATCCCATCCACTCTCTTTAAACGTAACTGCTAACCAGTCCAGTAATTCCGGATGACTTGGCAATTCTCCCTGATTTCCAAAATCCTCCGAGGTTTTAACCAGGCCGGTTCCAAAAAAATTCTGCCAATATCTGTTTACCGCTACCCTTGCTGTAAGCGGATGTTTATCATCAGTTAACCATAGCGCTAATCCATACCTGTTTTTCGGCAGATGTGATGGAAATGGAAGAATAGATTCAGGTGTATTCGGAAAAACTTCTTCTCCCGGACTGTCATAATTTCCCCGGTTTAATATAAAGGTCTTTTTGGGTTCTGGAGAATCCTGCATGACCATCAATTCCCTGATTTTATTAACTGAATCAGCCAGCTCAGTGCGAATGAATTGTAATTTTTTAAGCTCGGCTTTTACTGCCGGATCAAGGACCGAAGTATAGTATTGCTTCAGTATGTTCAGATCAATATTGCTTAATTCTGCAGGTTCCTTTTTTACAATAGTTGCCCAGGATGAGTTCTTACCAATTACTTTCACTTCATAATCTGTTAACTCCCGGTTATAAACCATGATGTCATCCACCTGACCACCTTTGAATCCCAGGCCGCGGTCCCAGGCCCCTATTTGAAGACCAGGTTGTTCTTTGGAATACATCAGGATGTCTTTAGTAAGCTGATCCATAGTGGTGACCAGCTTTTGCGCAGTTCCATTTTCAAATAATTTCAAACCACTGGCTTTTGAAGAACCATCATAAGTCATGGTAAGCTGTACCCATTGGTTCCTGATTACTGGCTTCTGTGTTATTCTCGATATCGCATTCGAAGGTGCTGCATGCGACATATTAACGGTCAGTCGATCATCCTTCAGATACAAATGATAACCTCTGAAATTATATAAACGCTCTGAAACACATTTATGGAACAATACCCCCTCTTTAAAGTCATCGGGTATAAAGACGCTGATATTTATGCTAAAGGGCTCTGATCTCCTGAATGCTCCTACCTTACCCAGATCGTACCACTGATCCCCATTCAAAAGCAATGCTTTACCATTATCCCTGTTTTTAAAAACGGGTTTATCACTTGATGAGGCCTTTAATGCTGTTCCCTTAACTCCCGGATAGGCACTTTTCAAAGATTCATTTGTAAAATTATAATACGCCTGCAATCCCTCCATCGGAATGGATTCCTTCCCTAATTCCTTATATTTTTTAGCTTTAATCCAATTATCGAACGCGATTCGCGAATTGCTTTTTGCCTGAATTAAATGATTCTCCTGTTTTGTAATAGTATTTTTTAAATAATTCAGAATCTTTTCCTGCTCTTCTGTTGGCAGCAGCATGGTTGGAGATGGCATGGCATCATCCCATGATATCTGGCCGGCTTCTTTTACACGATTAAAAAAGCCAAAAAGCTCATAATAATTCTTCTGTGAAATAGGATCATACTTATGGTCGTGGCATCTTGCACAACCTAATGGAATACCCATAAGTGCTACCCCTGTGGTATTCACACGGTCAATGACATACTCTGCCTGAAATTCCTCCTCAATAATTCCACCCTCCATATTTTGCTGATGTATTCTGTTGAATGCAGTCGCAATACGCATCTCCTTACTTGCCTTTGGCATCAAATCACCGGCTAGTTGCCATTGAATAAACTGATTATAAGGCAAATTCTGATTATATGCTTTAATAACCCAGTCACGATATGGTGACATATCAATCAGCCTGTCGACCGTATAACCATGGGAATCAGAAAAACGGGCCAGGTCTAACCAGTTCAAAGCCATTTTCTCACCATAGTGCGGAGATTTAAGCAAACGGTCAACCTGCTTCTCATAGGCATTTGGAGAACCATCCTTTAAAAATGTATTAATTTCAGCCAGCGTTGGAGGAAGTCCGGTAAGATCAAGCGAAAGCCTTCTCAATAAGATTTCCTTTCCTGCCTGTACAGAAGGCTGTAATTTCTCTGTTTCCAGTTTCCTGGAGATAAAATTATCTATCGGATTAATGAGCCACTTATCGTTTTTAACAGCCGGAATAGCCGGTTTTTCAGGATTAACAAATGCCCAGTGAGCTTTGTACGCTGCACCATCCCTGATCCATTTTATTAAGATCGCTTTTTCTCTTGCCGAAAGACTAAGATTAGACTTTTGGTTTGGCATCTTGTAATCCGGATCTTCCGATAAAATCCGATGAAACAGCTCACTGCCACTCAGATCACCCGGATCAATGGCTACCTTTCCCGGACTTTCAGGAAGCTCATCAAAAGCAAAAGAAGCGATATCTAATCTTAATCCTGCTTTCTGTTTAGCCTTATCGGGACCATGACAAGAGAAACACTTATCAGAAAGTATCGGCTTTACATGAATATTATAATCCAATTCATCCGGAAGACTGGTATAGGCCGCTTCAACATCCTCTGGCAATTCGGGAGAACAGGATACCATGAAGAAAATAACAAGCTGAATGGCAATAAAAACTGAAAGTCTTTTCAAATGATTCATTACAAGATTTTATAAACAAGATATTAAAATACTGCGACTCCTCAAAGGCAAAAAATCAAGACTATAGGTATCAAAATAATATATTACTGCTATCTCAAATTCATTCATTTTAAAAACAATTTAAACTATCAGAATTTTTATATTTTTAGTTTTCAGTATAGTTATAATCCTGAAGCAATAAAAATTAGAAACAATCAAAAACTAAACACATGAACATGCAAAAACTATTAAAATCTTTACTTTGGCTTTCCCTGTTAACCCTTTTAGGTGTCATAGTACTATTTCAGTTGAACTTTGAAATGGAAGCTAAAGGATTGACCTGCATTTTCTTTGTTTTTCTTCTGGCTGGAATTAATGCTTCAGAGTTCATGAAAGGTTTCGCGTTCACTATTTGGGTAATCGCAGCCGCGACTCTAAGTATGATGTTTCCATCTTATGTAACAGATATCGGCGGATTTAAAACTGAAGTACTGATTGTACCCCTTATCCAACTGATTATGTTTGGAATGGGCACAACCATGGGTGTAAAAGATTTTGTCGGAGTGCTAAAAATGCCGAAAGGAGTAATAATCGGTTTGTTTCTACAATTCAGCATCATGCCGCTCATTGCGTATAGTTTAACAGTTTTGTTTAGCTTTCCACCTGAAA
>CAZGWG010000283.1:0-5543 GCA_964529165.1 uncultured Sphingobacterium sp. | reverse complement strand
GTACTTCCCACTTTTTAGGACAGAATTTTGCCAAAGCTTTTGATGTGAAATTTACAAGCAAAGAGGGTAAACTGGATTATGTATGGGCTACTTCCTGGGGAGTATCAACGCGTCTTATTGGTGCTTTGATTATGGCTCATTCTGATGATTCAGGATTGGTTTTACCTCCAAAACTGGCACCTATACAGGTAGTTATTGTTCCAATTTATCGTTCTGATGAGGAACTGGAGAAGATTTCAGAACTCGCTAAAGCACTTTCAAAAGAGCTTAAGCAAAAAAATATCTCTGTAAAATACGATGACCGTGATACACTTCGTCCGGGTTTTAAATTTGCAGAATATGAAATGAAAGGCGTTCCGGTACGTTTAGCCATAGGAGGACGTGATTTGGAAAATGGAACAGTTGAGATTGCCAGAAGAGATACCAGAGAAAAACAAACGATATCCAGAGAAGGCCTTATTGACCATATTGAAAATTTACTAACTGATATTCAGCAAAGTATTTACAATAAGGCACTCAAATTCAGAGAGGAAAACACCAGAGAGGCTAATTCTTACGAAGAGTTTAAAGGACTTTTGGACACAAAAGCAGGATTTATCTCAGCGCATTGGGATGGCACTTCTGAGACTGAAAAACGCATAAAAGACGAAACAAAGGCTACCATACGTTGTATTCCTTTGAATAATAAATTGGAGAACGGAACCTGTATACTGAGCGGGAAACCTTCTGTGCAGCGCGTACTGTTTGCCAGGGCCTACTAAAATAACAAAGATGGAAGAAGTTGAATCTTATGATCATATTTTAAAGCTTCTAGAGAATAAAGCTTCTGTTAAGCAGCAGATTTTTAAAACAACTTCTTCTGTTTTTAACCAGTTTAAAGTTGTGCTTCAGGAGATCTGTGTGGATATGCAGAGCGATTTTTCAAAGATTGATCCAAATGTTGAGATCAGTTATTCAGATAGGGGAGATTTTGAAGCGCAATTAAAGTTTTCTGGAGATGTGCTTGTTATATCAATGCATAGTAATGTATTCAGTTTTCCCCCTGAACATGAAATCAATAAATTAAAATATGTTCAGGATGACCCGTCCAGAAAATATTGCGGGATTATTCACATTCATAATTTTCTTGCAGACTCTTTAAAGTATAACAGAAGTTCGGATATAGGTTACTTACTCGGAAGGATATTTATAAATAAAGAAGAACATTTCTTTGTTGATGGTCAAAGCCAGCTTGGTTTTCTTTTTAATTCTTTTTGGAAAGGGAAACTTAAAAAGGATCAGATAAGGAAGATTCTGGAGCTGGCAATTATTTATTGTATGGATTTCGACCTGTTAACCCCACCTTTTGAAACGGTCAGGCAAATAACACTTGAGGAGAAACAATACATGGGCTCAAATTCCGGATATCCTACCGGCAAACGAATGGGCTACAAGTTTAAGCAGGAGCTTGATGAACAGTTAGTTCCGGTTAGTAAGAAGAAATAACCCAAGTTGACGTTAAAAATATTCAGAACTATACCATCTGCTTAGCTTAATGCGGCATTTTAAATTATATTACTATGAAATTCGGAACTAAAGCAATACATGTAGGTCAGGAACCAGATCCAAGTACCGGAGCAATAATGACTCCAATTTATCAGACTTCTACCTATTGGCAAAAGTCGCCGGGTGATAATAAAGGATTCGAATATTCCAGAGGAACAAATCCAACCCGTAAAGCATTAGAGTCATGTCTTGCCGCTCTTGAGAATGCAAAACACGGACTTGCATTTTCCAGTGGTATGGGTGCTACTGATGCTGTAATGAAACTTTTAAGTCCGGGAGATGAAGTCATTACCGGCGATGATCTTTATGGCGGTTCATATCGCATATTCACAAAGATATTTTCCAATTATGGCATCAAGTTTCATTTTATAAATATGAGTGATGCGCAGAATGTAAAGCAATATGTTAACCAGAATACCAAGCTGATCTGGATTGAGACTCCTACTAATCCGACCATGCAGATTGTTGATATAGAGGCTGTTTCTGCGATTGCTAAGGCCAATAATGTACTTCTTGCAGTTGATAATACCTTTGCATCTCCTTATCTTCAGAATCCAATTGATCTGGGAGCAGATATTGTTATGCATTCGGTTACCAAATATCTTGGGGGGCATTCAGATGTTGTAATGGGCGCCTTAATGCTGAATGATGATGACCTTTATAAGCGTCTTTGGTTCATCTATAATGCCTGTGGCGCTACTCCAGGCCCGATGGATAGCTTCCTCGTTTTAAGGGGGCTGAAAACCCTTCATCTTCGAATGAAAGCACATTGTGAAAATGGGAGGCAAATTGCTGCCTATTTAAAAAATCATCCGAAAGTAGATAAAATATACTGGCCCGGATTTGAAGACCATCCGAACCATGATATTGCCAAAAAGCAAATGCGTGACTTTGGTGGGATGATTTCTATAACACTTAAAGGTGCTGATTTGCAGGAAACCTTTAGAGTGGCTTCTTCATTTAAAGTATTTTCTTTGGCTGAATCCCTTGGAGGGGTTGAATCACTGATTAATCACCCGGTTTCGATGACACATGGTTCTATTCCAAAGGCAGAACGGGATAAAGTAGGGGTAACTGATAATCTTTTACGATTAAGTGTGGGAGTAGAGGATATAGAAGATTTGCTTGACGATTTGAAGCAAGCTCTTTCCTGATAAGAGGAATATTGATGGAAAGTTATCCGGCTTCGTTTCAGACCTTTCAGGAATTGAAAGGGTTTCTTGATCTTAAGTTCAATCAGTATAATCAGTCAGGTTTTATTGAAAATGATCCGATTTGTATCCCGCATCTCTTCACCAAAAAGCAAGACATAGAGATAATGGGTTTCTGGGCATCAATTCTGGCTTGGGGACAGCGAAAAACGATTATTAATAAGTGTAAAGAGCTGGTCATGCTAATGGATGGTGCTCCTCATGATTTTATTTTAAACCATAAGGAGAGTGATCTGAAATCATTCCTGAATTTTAAACATCGTACTTTTAACGATATAGATACCTTATATTTTATTGAGTTTTTCAGGCAGCACTATTCGAAATCTGATACCCTTGAAACTGCTTTCAGTTTATCAGGACCTGATATTTTCAGAGACGAGTTTATTGAGGAAGGAGAACATTATTCTGAGAGCATTGATTCAGCTTCAGCGCCATGTTATCTGGGTGAGATTAGAAATTTAAGGCAAGGATCTGTTATAGAAAATTCGCTGAATTCATTCCGGAGTTATTTTTTTTCCTCGCCGGATTTTCCTGCACGTACAAAAAAACATATCAGTTCTCCCTCTCAGAAGTCGACCTGCAAAAGGCTGAATATGTTTTTACGCTGGATGGTACGTAAAGATGATCGAGGTGTAGATTTCGGACTCTGGAATAATATCAGAACTTCAGACCTGATCTGTCCGACAGATCTTCATGTGGAGCGTGTAGCAAGGAAATTAAAACTCATCAGCAGGAAGCAGGTAGATTGGCTTACTGCGACTGAACTTACTGAAAATCTCAGAAAATTCGACCCTGTTGACCCTGTAAAATATGATTTCGCATTATTTGGTTTAGGAATTGAGGAACATTTTCAAAACCGGGTTATCTGACTCTGAGAGAACAGGTGCGTAGTTCTGGCCGCTATATTCAAATTATACTTCTACTTTGTCTTTCTTCTTTTTTCTGACTACTAATTTGGGAAACTTCATCGGTCTTTTTGCGATAACCTCATCTCCAAGGAGAATTCCCCAAGGCTTGAACATTTCAGAACGATCAAAAATTACTTTTAAAATAGCAATCATAGGTAGGGCCAGAAACATACCTGTAAAGCCAGCCAGACTTCCTGAAACAAATACACCTAATATCGCAGCAAATGCATTTATTTTAACCTTTGAGCCCACAATTCTGGGCATTAAAATATTATTATCAAGAAACTGAACTACAGCAATCACTCCAAGAACAATAAATACATGTAAAATTTCCTGCGTATTGGTTAGAGTAAGGAGTACCCCAATAATATTACCTATAAGTGCCCCAATATAGGGAATGAGGTTTAATATTGCGAAGATCACACCTATTAACAGGGCATGTTTTATTCCAAAAAGAAGTAATAATCCACCTAAAAGTATGACGATATAACTTATCTGAATCATGAGACCTATCAGGTAACCCTTAATTATTCCTTCGGTTTCTTTCATTACTTCCTCTACCTTTTTATGTTCTGATTTAGCAAACCATACAAACACAAAACGGACCAGCAGACCTTTATAGGAGAGGAACAGATAAATGTAAATAGGTACCAGGCCAACATAAATTAATACAGAAGTGATTGAATTAGCGGCCCCGCCGAGAATAGCACCGGCATTGGCAAGAATTTTATTGCTTTGTTCATTAATAAATTGTAGTTGCTGGGTAGTTGAAAAATTAGTTTTCTGATTGATCCACTCGCTCAACTCAGTCAGGTGCAAAGAAATATTTTTCCTGATCTCAGGGAATTCTACCAGCAGACTGTTTATTTGGCCGGTAAAAAACCAAATCACAAGAGCGATTATTACTGCACCCAATAAAATGGGCAACAGGATAGATAGAAATTCAGGTGATCCTTTAGACCTAAGGAATCTGTAAACCGGCAGCAGTACTATACTGAGAAAAAATGCGAGGATTACCGGCATAATAATCTGTTGACCGTAAGCCAGGATAATACCCAACAGACAAATACCCATCAATTCTATTGATCGCTTAACAGTAAGTGGTAGTTCTTTCATAAATTTTTCAATAATTAATGTCTTTGCAATTTTAAGGCCAGTATAATTTACAGCTATCAATAACTGCTATAACCGGCATTTCGCACTATTGAACCTGGACTTTTTAAAATTAATACTATTTGTCAGCACGGGATATTTAATAGCATACTTGAATTCGATACATATATAGATTTCAATTGTTAAACACATTGTTAGTAGCTCTGCATGAATTGAAGCAAAGCTTCAGGTAGAGGTCTGCAGAGAAAATCAGCAAGGATTATTCGATGTGTTT
Organism: uncultured Sphingobacterium sp.; assembly: GCA_964529165.1. Taxonomy (GTDB): domain Bacteria; phylum Bacteroidota; class Bacteroidia; order Sphingobacteriales; family Sphingobacteriaceae; genus Daejeonella. The sequence goes on along the minus strand of CAZGWG010000283.1, from coordinate 492 downwards.
TTTCAATATTAAGTCTGGTTCACAATAGTATACATATTGTACTTAATACTAAAGATAATTAATAAGCCAAAAATCAAATCATCCTGTCTTAAATTCTTTTGGATTTGTTTAAGCTTATGCTACTTTTGCATTGCTTTAGGTTTCCGAAATCAAAATCGGAATTAAAAGGGAACCGGGTTAGAATCCCGGACAGTCCCGCTGCTGTGTTCTCCATAACGGTATCCAAAATAAAGCCACTTTTCGCCTCAGGCGGATGGGAAGGCAGGATAACCGGGAGTAAGTCAGAAGACCTGCCTGTGCATAATAATTCATAGCTTTCGGGGATTGAAGCTTGGAGAGGACTATTCGCAAAAATAGCTCCATTTCTGGTATTCCTTCATTATCTGTTTGCTGTGGGAAAAAAAAACTCACAACAAAATGAAAACAAAAAAACTTTATGTTGGTGAAAGTCTGGGACTTGCACAACTGGTATTGCTAAGTAGCAGTCCACAG
>CAZGWG010000282.1:0-5565 GCA_964529165.1 uncultured Sphingobacterium sp. | reverse complement strand
ACTATCCTATAATAAACAGGTATTGATTTCCAAAAACAAATTATTCTGCTCCAAAGCCTTACATGGATAATTATAACCCTATATTTTAACCTTCCTTATTTCGAACTCAAGCTATTACCTCCTGCATATCGTTAAATGTTCCGCTAAGGGCATTTTCTATATGGTATAATCGACTAAATTTTTAATCTGAACAGCATTATTGATTGTTATGCCACATCATCTGGTTAAAAAAGCTGCTTAGAAGACCTTTTCCTAAACTGTAAAACTTAAAAAAATAATCCGGGACAGTTAAGCCCAAACAGATTCCTCTGAAAATGAAAAGAGACCATCCCTTTCGGGACAGCCTCTTTAAAAAAAAATGTTGAAGAAGGCTGTTTGTCAGCCCTGCTTATTTTATTGCTTCATTTACTGGTCTGCCAATGTTTCCATTAGGTTCCTGTATGCGAAGGATTCCGCTGATGGTAGGTGCGATATCAGTCATGTTATAAGGATTGTTTGTTTTTCCTTGTTTAACCCCCCAGCCCATGAAAACCATTGGGATATGTAAATCTGCAGGATTCATTGTGCCGTGGGTTGCTCCTGTCGATCTTGGAGATGAACCTGAATACCATGCCGGTTCAAGTACAATTTGTATAACTCCGCTGCGATCAGGGTGATATCCGTTTATAATTCTCTCTTTATAGACTTCAGGAATTGTGGCATTCTGAGCATTTGGAATATCAACTACGAAAGCAACACCATCCTGCTTTTTCAGGAACTCTATTGTACTCTTTTTGATTGCTTCTTCGTTTAATTTATTAGAATTAATAACTGCATAATTGAAGCTTACTGCATAATTACTGAAGCTCATGGCGATATTATTAATCTTAAACTCAGCCTCAAGCTGTTTATTTAGTTCTTTTAAAATTGCTGAGCTGGGGAAAACTCCTGCATTTATCTTATTATCAATTAAAAAACCCGCATTATGCTGCACCGCGTGGTCAGCACTTAGAAATACGGTATAATTACCTTTTCCTACTTTTGTGTCGAGGTAGCTAAAGAATGTAGCAAGATCCCGGTCAAGTCGCAGGTAGGTATCTTCAATTTCGATTGAGTTTGGACCGAACTGATGTCCAACATAATCCGTTGAAGAAATACTGATGGCAAGGAAATCGGTAATCGCATCGCTTCCCAGGGCTTCATTTTCAACTGCAGCTTTTGCCAGGTCAAGAGTTAGTGAGCTGCCGTAAGGAGTGCTGGTTAAAAGGCCTAATCCACGACTTAGCATTTCTGAAGTTTTAAGCGGGAATGTCGGATTGTTCGTTCCTGGAAATTTTCCTTCATAAGGAACATCATCTTTGGAGCTTTGTACGTAGGTTTCAATAGGATAAAGGGTGTTCCAATCCTGTTTCAGGTACTTTTCAGGATATTTTTGTTCATTGAACTTTGTAACCCAGGCGGGAAGCTGCTTCATGTAATAGCTGCTTGTGATCCAGTTTCCTGACCCCCCATCGTACCAGTATGCGGCATTAGCACTATGTCCGCCAGGAAGAATAGAACCACGGTCTTTAGATGCAATAGCTATAACTTTGGATCTGAAATTTGTTGCAAGTCTGAGTTCGTCAGTCATGCTTGTTACCAATAAATTCTTTGGCGACATTTTTCCGGCAGATTCTGAATTACTTCCTACAGTAGTAACTGTTGAATCAGCCGAACAATACATACTTTTTCCGGTTGCCTGTATAATCCAATCATTTCCGGTGATTCCATGTATTGCCGGAACAGAGCCGGTGTAAACTGTAGCATGGCCTATTCCGGTAACACTGGGAACATAATTTATATAGGCATTCTCACACGAAAAACCTTCATTCAGCATTCGCTTGAAGCCGCCATTACCATATCGCTCATAGAACCGGTAGAGATAGTCCCATCGCATTTGATCTACCATTAATCCTACCACTAATTTTGGGCGTGGAATATTGGTGCTTTTAAGGGCTATTGGTGTTTTGGTTTGCTGTGCATTGGTTGCCAATGCAGCTAGAGCTAATAAAGTAAAAAAAAGAAGTTTTGTTCTCATTGGATTTTGATTGGATTTGGGTTTTTGCCCTGTATAACTAGGCTTTGATTATTTATGTCAATTTTTTGAAAGTATTTTAATAGCATTTAAGGAGTTTCAAATATCGCTTTAATACTTAAGTCCATTTGTAAAATATTAATGTGGACTATCCCGGTCAGGAGATTTATGGAACTTCTTTTGGGAAGAAATTAAATGCAGGTATATATAAATTATTTCAAGACAGCAGTATTTTCCTTTTTAAGCTGCACTTTGTCCATAGTCACATTACCAATATAGGTAGCGCCCGTTTCAACCTGTAATGAGTTTGTATGAAGTTCACCAAGGATATTACCTGAACTCTTTATATCGATAGAGTCGGCAGATACGCTTCCGTTCACAGTGCCGTAAACTACAATTTCCCTGGCTTTAATATTCCCTTCAATTATTCCATTTTCTCCAATAATTAATCCCTCGCCGATAATCAGATCCCCTTTAATATGGCCATCTATTCTTACAAAAACATCAGACTCAATTTTGCCATGGACTACACAACCTTTACTGATTAGTGTAGGTGCAGAAGCTGTTTGTGCATTTTTAGAGCCTGCCATTTTCTTAATTTATACTGAGGAAGCTTTTGGGATTAACAGGTTTTCCGTTTTTTCTAACCTCGTAATGGAGATGATTTCCGGTAGAGTGTCCGGTTGAACCGACATGCCCGACGATCTGCCCGGTATTAACAGTTTGTCCAACTTTAACATTCACCTTTGATAAATGTCCATATAGCGTTTCAAGGTTATTTTTGTGTTTGATTTTTACACATTGACCATATCCCTGGAACCAGCCTGCAATAACAACTTTTCCATCTGCAGTACTTTTAACAGCATCACCTTTGCGGCCTTTAAAATCTATACCCGGATGAAATTCGACCCTTCCGCGTCTGATGGGGTCACCCCTATAGCCAAAGGTTGAATTTATTGCATAATTTGCAGGATATCCCATCGGTGTAAAGGCAACTCCCAGAAGAAAATCTTCGAGTCTTTCATCATATAAGGCATAAGTCTCTTCAGTACTAAGTTCAGTGGAAGTTTCATTGTTACCACCGATTTCATCTACTTTAAATCCTTTAATTCCTCTTTTAATAAGATATTGGTTAATTTTTTTCAGTTTATTCTCAATGTTCTGAATATAATTCCTGGCCTGAGTGCTATCAGTTGGAGGTGGGATTTGTTTCTTTAAATGTGCGATTTGTTTGTTATAAGCTATTCTTTCCTTTTCAATTTTACTGAGTTCAATTGAAAGGAATATTATTGTACATGTCAGAATGAAAATGGTAATACCAATTGTAAGAGCATAATGTTTTAAACGGTTGATGTGTTTTGTCTTGACCCGGAGAGATTTTGTTTCTCCTTTATTGGAACCTACGATCAAAACGGTACTGAAATCTGATTTTGAAAATATCATTTATCTCATTTTTTTAGGTATAGACACAATTTTACCCTGAAGCAATTCGCAGAGCTATGATACAGCATTTTATTGTTTTTTTAAAACAATTTATCAATTTAGTTGTATGTTTATTCTAAATCAATAAAATTATCCTAATTTAGTTTGCATTTGTTAAGTTCGTATTATCGCGATTTGAACAAATGTATCCTGTCGGGAAAATCCTTTTCTCCTGAACACGGTTTGGATTGAAATAGAAATTAACACATATATAAACTTTAATTAAAATAACAGAATGTTTGCAATTCAGTCGTTTTCCAGCTTAATAGAAAATAGTAATGCCAATCTAAGTAATACCTCGAAAGACCTTTTGAATGGACTGAAGATTTTTCATGATAATCAGTGGTATATATGTGGTAACTTAGCTATGAGTGAGGGGCAATTGCCACATAAATTCATTAATTCAGCTCCAACAGATCTTGATTATCAATTACTTGTCAAAGCAGCATTACTGCTGGTGTCTGATTCGGTTGAGCAACCTTTAACAATAACGACGGGTTTTCCTTATTCAACTTACAGGATTTACAAAGATTTGGCTACAGAATTTCTTAAGAAAACTCATATCATTGAATTTGATGCATCTACCTATAGCAATAGTGGTAAGCGATCAGTCATTCTGGATGTGCAGAACGTTGAAGTAATACCGGAGATTGTGGGCTGTACAATTGCATTGAGAAAGGGAGAACACCAGGCTGAAGGAAATTTCTTTGTATTAAGTTGTGGATTCGGAACATTTGAATCAGTACTCAGTATGGAATCAGGAATTGTTGAGCAAACAATGGTTAGTACGCATGGCTTGAAATATGCAGTAAACATGATGATGAGCGAGCTTGAGAAGAGTCATTATCTTGGGTTTAGAAATGCCCATCTGTTGGATGAAGCCTTCCAGAAAGGTTATATAATATTGAATAGAAAGAATGTTGATCTGAGAGACATCAGAAGAAATGTTCTGAGATCATATTACAATGAAGTTATTTCTCCGAATTTGAGGAATGTAATCACGGATGCAAACCTGATGAAATCCAATAAAGTATATTTATGTGGAGGCGCAATGTACTATCAGGATCTTGTTGAATGCTTTAAGAATGAATTTGGTGAAATTGTACAACTTGAGTTTGTAGCTGATCCTGCAAGCCTGGCAAGTAAAGGTTACGCACTTAATTCACTTCGTGTTTCAGGAGGCAAAAAGCAATCTTCAGTTGGCTTAGATATTGGTAATGCAACAACTGTTGTAACTAGATTATCAGAATGATCGGCAGGGCTGTAAATTTTATTAAGAGTTTTCTAGATAAAAAAGACCGCCAAAAAGAGATTGTTGCAGACTTTCACACTACAATAATCAGAGTTGACGATAATTTTATATCCTCAAGTTCTGTAATACTTGATGAAAGGTTAATTGGAAATATCTATTCTCTGAAACAGGTTACAGTAGCTTCTTCTGCTGAAATATCAGGTAATATTACTTCCAGGACAAGTGAAATAAATGGGAAAGTTATCGGAGATATTATTTCTACTGAAGCTGCACTCATTAAAAGTTCTGCTATAATATGTGGTAACATCCGGACTAAGTCCATTACAGTGGAACCGGGATGTATTATTAATGGAATGATACGGATCGAAGGGAATATTGATGAACATGATCTGATTGAGAAGGTTGAGAATAGACTCCCTCCAAAAAGCCAAAAGGAGGTTTTTGCTATTCCTTATCTTATGGGCTGGCTTGCTGTTTCTATTCTTCTCCATCTCGGACTCCAAGCTGATACCCTATATTCTACCTATTTTTCCACCGCTTGCTATATTCATAGGACGTTATTTTGCTGGCATCCGTCAGGATATATCCAATAAATCTTTCCTGCGCGGGGTGGGAAGTCTGATATTTTTACTGCTGACATTACTGGTTGCCTCCCCATTTGCTACCGAGGCAATGATCAAAAGAAGCCCGTCTTTTGAGGTAATTATGCCAGCCTTGCATGCCTGCGAGGGGTTAATGCTTCTTACTATCATTGCGCTTATCCTGTTGATATACCGCA
>CAZGWG010000281.1:0-5585 GCA_964529165.1 uncultured Sphingobacterium sp. | reverse complement strand
CTTCAGGGACTTGGGGCCCATTGGGAGCTATGGATGTTAGCCCAGGGAGGTATGTCATCCTTACAGGCTATACGATGTGCGACCTTAAATGGTGCTGAGCATTTGGGCATGGCAAAGGAGATCGGCTCGCTGGAGACCGGAAAACTGGCTGATATGCTTATTCTGGATGCAAACCCGCTGGATGATATCCGTAACACTGAAAAGATCAAGTATGTGATCATCAATGGCCGTGTATATGACAGTGAAACGATGAATGAAACCATCAGCAGGGAGAAAGCTCGCGGCCTGTTCTGGTGGCAGATGAGCAGGTCAGATAGTTTTACCATTCCTCAGGGAAATGTTGAGACTTATACTTTCACGCATCCTGAATGTGATTAAAAAACAGTCAGGGTATTGTTCATCATTGTTAGAACTGCCGGCTGAACACTAGATCACGCTATAATCAACATGAAGAATCGTTTTGCGGATAAAAGCATTATTCCAAAATATGGGTTTCTACTGAGAGAAAATTCGGTTAAAACAGTTGTTGATCTTGATGATGCAACAGAAATGGCATTTGATTTTCAGATACAGAAACTCAATGACATGGTTACAGAATTTAATGGTACAATGCCTCCTAATAGAATCTCTCATTATATATTAGCATATATAAAATCTGGTTCGGAAAAAAAAACCATTGGTAATTATAGTTTTGAAATTGAGCCTCAAATGGCATTGATATTTCCAAAAAGAGTTATTCATTCAACAGAGAATTGGTCCTTAGATACTTCAGGGTTTATGCTAACCTTTAACGAGACCCTATTCGAAAATACACCGTTCCCTATTTCCTATCTGCAGCTTCCCAGGCTATTTAAACTTTCTGTTAAACCATATCAGATCCTTAACTCCACACAATCCAAAAATATAGAAGCTTTATTTGTTGAGTTGTTTCAATACAAAAATTGTGAGGACGATATTGATAAGAAAATATTCGCCCTTAAACTTTCCGAGTTGATTCTAATGTATCAAAAAACATTTATTAAGGACTCTTCACTTCTAAGTGACTCTCATTTATTATTCGACAAGTTTATACAATTGCTTGAGGATAATTTTAGAATTAATAAAGAAGTTAAATATTACGCTGAACGACTTTTCATACATCCAAATCACCTAAACAAGTTAGTATTATCCAACTCATCATTATCTGCTAAAGATTATATCCAGCAACGTGTATTTTTTGAAGGTAAATATATGGTCACTGCGACAGGTCTTTCCATAAAAGAAATTGCCCATGATTTAGGGTTCAATGATTACAATTATTTCTGCAGACAATTCAAGAAAATCGTTGGCAAAACACCCTCTGAATATAGAAATAAAGAAAATTGATTTGTGCTATATAATGTTTTATACGTGCATTGAACAAGATGCTTAACACTGATAATTTTGTTGTAAAAAAGCAATGAAATTAACTGACAAAATTCATTTACTAAGGATTGATTTTGAAATCCACATCTCTTCTAATAAAAAAATACCTCGGTTTGTTAATGTTCTCTTAATTTTTGGAGACAGAATCACTCTAATAGATAGTGGAATTAAAGGGTGTGAAAAGAAGATATTTGATTATATCGAATCTCAGGGACGTAAAGTGGATGAAATAGGAACTATTATTCTATCTCATGCGCACCCTGACCATATTGGAAGCGCTTCAAAGATTAAAGAAATAACAAATTGTAAAGTACTGGCTCATCCATTGGAAAAAACATGGATTGAAGATATTGAGCTTCAATATAAGCAAAGACCTGTACCAGGCTTCTTCAACTTGGTAGACACAGCTGTGAAAGTGGATGACTTTATAGAAGATAAGGAGGTTATTCAACTTCAAAAAAATTTAACTCTTCACTTTACCAAATCTCCGGGACACTCAATAGCTTCTTTAAATATTTTGTTTCTTGAAGATAAAATATTCTTTACGGCTGATTCAATCCCATTGAAAAATGATTTTCCAATCTATGATAATTATATAGAGCTTATGGAGTCGTTAGAAAAGATCAAACAAAACAAAAGCTACGAAATCTTATTAACTTCATGGACTCCACCAATAATTGATAAGCAAGCAATAGATGATTTATTCAAAGATGGAGAAGAATATATGAAGCATGTTGATTTTGTAGTTCAAGAATGCTACCAATATAATGAATCGGAAGCTCTAGAAAACTGCAAAAAGGCTATTAGCAAACTTGGATTACCCCTATTCTTAGCCACCCCTTTAGTGGATAAAGCATTTAAAAGTCATCTCTAATAATTTACCTTGAACCGAAAGCGGGGCCAGAGGAAATAGTAATACAGGAATTGATCAAATTAACATGTCAAAAAATTACATTTAATAGAACGCTGACAGGGTTTAGAACCCTGTCAGCGTTTTAAATTTCTGGGCATTTACGAAACCACCCGGGACAAAAAACAGTTTGACCGTATTACTTACTACATAGGGGAAAGTCACTCTCAAAAAGAGTGACTTTTTTGTTATGGAATATTTCAAAAGACAAGCAGTTCAAGCATGCATCAGCCATTTAATTTCGCTAAAGTGTTTGTTTAGTACAGCTATAATTTTTCCACGATTTGTTACTTGAATATTACCTGGTAATATACCTGCGCTTTGCTGCCATAACGGGTAAGTAAACGGTTGGTGCAACTTTGTCGAATCACCAACTGTCTAACCGCATAGTCAACTTTAACATATAACAATCATGAAACTAAAATCAATAGTTACCATATTCTCAATAATTTATTTAATTGCTACGCTACCGACCTTCGCCCAGCAGGCACCAGCTATTTTTTCTGTAAAAGGAACTATTACAGATTCATTAAGTAAGAAACCTTCGGATTTTGTGACCGTAAGCTTGAGGAATGCTGAGAGACAAGTTGTCAAAACAGCGGCAACACAAGAAGATGGGATATTTAAATTCGAAAAACTTGTTTCAGGGAAATACATAATTACCCTAACTAGTCTTGAATATACTTTAAAAACAGTGGCTGTTGATCTTTCTGATAAAACCAAGCCTGCAATAGACCTGGGTATTATCCTAATAGCTCCGAAGTTCAATCAACTTCAAGCGGTTGTTGTCATGGCAGATAAACCTATTATCAAGCAGGAAGTAGACCGCCTGACGTACGACTTGCAAGCTGATCCTGAAAGCAAAAGCAATAGTGTGTTTGAGATGATGCGAAAAGTGCCTTTATTAACCATTGACGGAGAAGATAATGTTCTTCTTAATGGAAGTAAAGGTTATAAGATCCTGATCAATGGAAAACCATCGGGTATGATGGAACTTGATGCGAAGAGTATCCTTAAGAGCATGCCAGCATCTACGATCCAAAGCATTGAGGTTATAACTAATCCACCGGCAAAGTACGATGCTGAAGGTATTGCTGGCATTATCAATATTGTAACCATTAAAAAAGCCGATAACGGTTACAATGGAACTATAAATGTGAATCATCGATTCCCTGCTGGTGGGCCAGGTGCAGGCAGCTCATTTTCATATAAGCAGGGGAAGTTTGGAATGTCTGCCTTCGGCGGCGCAAATTTGTCTAACTCACCTGAAACAAGAAACTCGATCAGCAGGCAAACAACAGGGATCACTTCAACGAGTTTAGCTCAGGCAAACTCAATAGCATCAGATAGCAAAAGCGCATATTGGGGTACAGAATTGAGTTATGAGATCGATAGCTTAAACCTAATCTCCGGACAGTTTAATATAAATGGCAATAATTCCGATGGGATTAGCAAGCAGAACTCCGTCATTAACGGGACAAGTGGAATAATGCAGCAATATGATCTGCTAAATAACAATGGTGCAAACGGCCGCGGTTTGGATGCTGCTCTGAATTATCAGCGAGGATTTATAAACAATAAAGCAAGGCTTCTTACTTTCTCATACCGCTTCTATACATTTAATAATGAGCAACATTCCAACCTTGAAGTATTCACCAGAAGGCTGTATACAACACCTGACTATAGACAGATAAACGAAAGTAAATCGGCAGAGCAAACATTCCAGATAGATTACGTACATCCCGCGAAAAGCCTGACTGTTGAGGCTGGTTTCAAAGGGATATTAAGACAGAATAATAGTGATTTTCAATATCGCTTTCTGAATTCAATAAGCGGGCAATTTGAGCTGGACCCAACACTTACAAATACGTACGGCAATAGCCAAAACGTATTTGGTGCCTACAATAGCTATCAATTTAGTTTAAATAACTGGGAGTTTAAAGCAGGTGCCCGAATAGAAGAAACGATAATTTCTTCAGAATCTTCAATAAAACAGGATTATTTTAATGTTATTCCCACACTGAATATTAACAGGTTACTAAAAAATAGAAGCAGCCTGAATTTCGCTTATTCAGTCAGAATCCAGAGACCGGGTATTTATCAGCTTAATCCTTTTGTCGATCGTTCAAACCCAAATTTTGAATCTGCAGGAAATCCAGTCTTACGCCCGTCAATAGGCCATGATATCAGGTTGAGTTTTAACAAATCAAAAAAGGCATCTCTTAACACATCAGTACGGTATCAATACATTGAAACGATGATCACACCGACTTCTGCTTTTGATCCGATAACTAATACCACCCGAAGCAGCTTTGGAAATACCGGTAAGGCCAGGCTAATTGGTTATTATATCAATCTGAATTATCCCATCAACAATTTGTGGCGAATGAGCATAGACGGCCGCATTTCACACGGGAGAATGAGTGGTCTGGTTAATGGTATTCCGGTGATGAACCAACGGATAATGTACGGAGCATCTGCATCCGGTAATTATCGTTTCGGGTCAGGCTGGAATCTAAGTGCAAATGCATATATGAACGGCCCGGGCTTAACTATTCAAGGGTCAGGAAATGCTTTTGCAACTGTTTCATTTAGTGCCAATAAAGATATAGTGAAGGATAAGCTAACATTTGCGGCAACTATAAATAATCCGTTTAATAAGTACAGGACCAACCGATTAAATTCCTTCGGTCCGGACTTCACACAGTCAAATCTCAATCAAATGTATTTTAGGGGATTTACTGCAAGCCTGAACTATCGTTTCGGTAAATTGAAAGCAGCGATCGAAAAAAATAAACGTGGAATAAGAAATGATGATGTGCAGCAGTGAGATTCATGCTACATTAAGAGTTTTAGAGTCGGATGAAAAATTTACAAGTCAGGATGAATTCTTTTTATAATTTGTTTGTCTGCCAATTGGATTCCAGTAAGGATTAAGGCTGATGATAAGATGATTATACGGTGTTTTATCCACATGGCTTGCAATGTACTGAGCACATCCGGTGAAAGTAACAAGAGAATCATAAATGATAACAGTACACCCATTAAGCATATGAAAGAAATTGCCAGATTCCGTATGAGCCTATCAGCCTTTTCTGTATCCGCCTGTATCCTGCCTGCGACCTTTTCGGAAAGATTAATGTCCAATTTAAAAGTTATATCGCTTGACAGCTCCTGAAAAAGAACTTCATATAATTGAATATTCTTATCATCTCCGTTTTCAGGAATCTGTTTTTCATCAGTAACTGATTTGAAAGTTGGTTTATTTCTG
>CAZGWG010000280.1:0-5585 GCA_964529165.1 uncultured Sphingobacterium sp. | reverse complement strand
AACCCATGCAAAACAAAAGTTTCACCACAAACATCCTTATCGACAAAAGCCCGGCAGAAGCATTCAATGCAATTCAAAACTTTCGCGGCTGGTGGTCCGAAGAAATTGAGGGCAATACCGATAAGCTCAATGAAGAATTCTTTTACCATTACAAAGAAATTCACCTCTGTAAAATCAAACTGATTGAAGCCCTTCCTGCTAAGAAACTAGTTTACCTGGTGCTCGACAATGAGTTCAATTTCGTGGAGGATAAATCAGAATGGGTAAACACCAAACTCATCTTTGATATCCGGGAAGAAAACGGGAAAACCCTGGTACAGTTTACTCATGAAGGTCTGGTGCCAGCGTATGAATGTTATAAGGTATGCCATGATGCCTGGAGCGGCTATATCAGGAATAGTCTGTACAAATTGATCAGCACCGGTAAAGGAGAGCCTAATCCTAAAGATGCGGATGGGTTTAATGCGGAGCTGGCGGCAAAATGGAAGTTGGGTTAGGTGTGAGGTATCAGGCGATCGGTGTTAGGATTTAGGAATCTGCTTTTAGCTTTGAAGGTTAACTATAAAGAAAATTTTAATTTACTATCAGATCCTGATGATTCTCAGGCTTAAGAGCTTACATCAATACCCTTCAAATGTTTTGCCTCATTAATAAAATATTTTGGGATCCAATTTACCCTGCAAATTATAAAGTTGCTCCTTCCTGCCCGACATCTTGAGCATCAAAAAAATCAGGATTTTGTGTAAATTTAATTCAAGTTCTCTGCGGCTCAGAATCCGTTGGTTAATTTTCGATTTAAGGCTAAAATAAGGCTGTCAGGAATAAGATCTCAACACTGGTAATATCATATTCGAGCAAAGTGAAAAGACTCGACAGAATTTCTTATTCAGGCCTTAAATTGAAACAATGCGTTTCCAGCCTGTTTGTTCGGGAAAATTGACATTTTGTTGATCTAATCCACCTAAAAACGCAGTTTTTCTTCATTTTGTTCGGGAAAATGTTAATTCCTTCGAGTCCGCTTCGACTGCTGTTCGACTGGCCTTCGACTCAGGTTCGAGTCTGCTTCGAGACAGATTCCTAACAGATTCGTGACTGCTTCAACAGGGCTTCGACTGGCTTTCGGCGGCAGGCAAAGGGCACCCGAAGAGCTGCCGAAGGATTGCCGAATCAGGGAGGAATCAGGTACGAATTTGGTACCTGGCAGAGGGGTAAATTGATTGAAATTGCTACAAAAGTTGTGGATATTTTTTCATTATAATTAAATATTTAAACTTAAAAGGCATTTTTTTATCTGCTTGATACCAATAACTAATTTCGATAGGGTAAATAGCTACTTGCGGACATCGGGCTTGATATAATCAAAAGATTTCCCTCGTTCCTTATCAGCCATATTGAATTTATAAATTAAATTAGCATTGCAGATAAAATCAAAATCTAAGGAGTTTAAAAACTCATATTGTGTAAGAATTGTTGCTTTCAATTTTAAAAAATAGATAATAAGGCCTGTGAATACCAGCGAAATCCTCATATATCAAAACACTGAAGGCAACATCAAAATAGATGTGCGACTGGATGATGAAACGGTTTGGCTTACGCAGGCTCAAATGGCTGAACTTTTTGGCAAGGCTAGAACAACCATTACAGAGCATATACAAAATGTTTTCAAAGAAGGTGAGTTAGATGAAAATGTGGTGTGTCGGAATTTCCGACAAACCACTCAGCATGGTGCAATTCAGGATAAAACCCAGGACAAGGAAGTAAAACACTATAACCTTGACGTTATCATTTCAGTTGGATATCGTGTGAAATCCACTCAGGGCACACAATTCCGTATATGGGCTACGCAGCGGCTCAAAGAATACATCATTAAAGGTTTTGCGCTTAATGATGACCGTTTCAAATCGGGCAGCTCCATGAATTATTTCAATGAACTGCAGGAACGCATTCGGGAGATAAGGATTTCGGAACGTTTCTTTTATCAGAAGATTAAAGATATTTATACCACCAGTATTGATTACAATCCCAAAGACGAAAAGACAATTGAGTTTTTTAAGGTAGTTCAGAATAAATTGCTTTGGGCTATAAGTCAGCAAACAGCTGCTGAACTGGTATATCGCAGAGTTGATGCAAGCTTACCCCTACTCGGAATGCAGTCGTTTGATAAGAATAATACCGTCTCCATCAGGAAGGCAGATATAAGCATTGCCAAGAATTACCTGATCGAAAAGGAAATAAAACTACTAGGTTTACTCGTGGAGCAATACCTGGCTTTTGCAGAAACGATGGCGCAACAGCAAACACCCATGTATATGGCCGACTGGATTCAGCGATTGGATAGTATATTGCAACTCAATGGCAGAGAATTGCTTAACCATGCAGGAAAAATAAGTCATGAAAAAGCATTACAGAAATCAGAAGCAGAGTTTGAGAAGTATAAAATAACCCAAAAAGTAATTGAAAAGGAACAGAGTCTGAAGGAGATTGAGGAAGATATTAAAAAATTGAAAAAGCCCCCAAAACTCTAACCTGTCATTTAAGGTAAAACCATTTGCTTTTTCCTAAACATTCTGGAACGATCAAAATAGGTATCCAAAAGTTCGATATCGAATTCCTTAACCATCTGTTTGGCAGTAATAGCTTTATCTTCACTGGAAATCATCACAGATCCAACTTTTCCGGGATCATGAATACTTACTGCATCACCATATTTCGCTTTTAGCTTTTTGAGTTTATCCCAGTTATAATCCAGATGCGCTAATTCATAATCCAGGTTAATGGTGGCCAGTGTATAATTGAAGTAATTGGTACTTGTTGCGACAATCTCTCCCAGTGGATTAAGAACTTCCGAGGGCAATTGTACAACTCCAATGGCACTTACAAAATAAGAACGGCAGGAATAAGCCCATATTCCCTGCATCAGTCCGCCATGGTAAACTGAGGAAAAGAGCATGATATCAGGCTGTTGTTGTACATATTTTGCACGCAATTCATCATAATTCAAATCGAAACAAATAGCCATTCCAACTGTACCAAAATCACATTGAAAGATCGGGGCCTGATCACCCGGAATAACTCCCTGTTCCATTTCGGGAATGGTTGGAAAGTTCTTGTGGTAAGTCCCGGCTATTTTACCGGCCCTGTCCAGTAAAATCAGGGAATTACGAAGCCCTTTATCAGCATCATGTAATGATCCAAAGGCGATATAACAATTATTCTCCTTTGCTACCGAAGCAAAGAAATCTGAAAGCCTGTCTTTTCTTACATCGACATATAGTTTTTGCTCTGCAGTACTCAGGCCGACCGGCACATCACAAATTTCGGGCAAGACAATTAAATCCAGTTTAGATTTAAGAACCTGATCAAGCTGGCCCTGCCAGAAACTGATCATTTGCTCCACTAAAACCTCCGGCGACTGATTTTTATTGATCGAAGGGGAAGCTCCAATCGTCGCGATTCTTACAGGTCTAGATGCCTGTGCCACTGGTATCAAAAATAAAAACAGCAGCAGGCTGGCGATGGTAAGTTTTGACTGGTTTTTCATGAGATTGATTTCATTGTAAATTTAATGTTCCTCTTAAATCCAAATCCTTTTCTTCAGCTATAATCAGGATTTGTAAAAACAATATACGGGTTTAGGTGGAGAATTGGAAAGCGCATCGTCAATACAAGGGTTGGGCCTTTCCATTATTCTTAAATTCGATTAAAAAATGAAACAGAAGTCTCTTATTCCGCTTTTAAGGGAATAAAAATGACTTTTTCTTCTTTTTAAAACTCAATTTTGCAATGTCACACCGGTAATACCTAAGGCCTGAAACCTAAAGAACCCCGTATATTCACTCCATTATGGAAGCAAAGCCATTCTTAAAAGAAATTATACTAAACCCTGAAAAAATAGCTGACCGAAGTGTATACCCATTTTCCATCCCGGCGCTGAGGAATTTTGAGTCGCTTAAATTCCAACCTGATGTAACTTTTATTGTTGGAGAAAACGGTTCGGGCAAGTCTACACTCATCGAGGCAATAGCACTCAACCAGGGCTTTGGTTTTGATGGAGGGACTAAAGGTGTTCAATATGACCCCAGGGAGAAAGTTTCAGAGCTGCATTTTCACCTAAAGGCAATTAAAAGCTTCAGCAAACCCAACAACTATTATTTCCTTCGCGCCGAAACCTTCTATAAGGTCGCTTCTTATTTAGCCGAGATAGATCCCGACCGGGATTTTGGAGATTATCTGCACGAGTTTTCTCATGGGGAAGCCTTCATGAAGACATTAGACAGGCTTGGCAGTAAAGGCCTCTATCTATTCGATGAGCCTGAAGCAGCATTATCGCCCAGCCGGCAGCTCGCCGCCCTGGCGAAGATTCACGAGCTGGCACAAAATAAAAATTGCCAGTTTATCATTGCCACCCATTCTCCAATCCTGCTCTCTTATCCGGGCGCAACGATTTTCCGACTCGACGAAAGCGGGATCACAGAGATTCAATATGAAGAGACCGAGCATTACCTGGTTACCAGGGAGTTTTTAAATAATTATAAGTGTATTCTGGGGAGTTTGTTGGGTTGAGTCTTTCCTGGAAATATCTGAATGGACTTCAATTCCTTTAATTTCAAACCTTAAGCCTAAAGCTGCCTGTATTCTGGCCAGAATATTAAAATTAGGCAAACGATCACCACGAAAGAGCTGAGTGATATAGCTGGCAGAAGTATTTACTTTTTCAGCCAGCGTTTTTTTGCTCATCCCTTGTCTCTTCATAGCCATTTCGATTTCACTTAAAAATTGAAAAGATAATAATCGCGCCTCCTGTTCTATTAGTTCTTCTTCAGAAAAACTGCTGAACACTTCATCGAAAGATTTTTTAATCTGAATTGGGGTCAATGATTTCCTGGTAGTCATAGCTTGCTACTTTATGGATTATAGTCAATATTTTCTTATCGATTTTTTGTGTTTTCTTCCTTTCTAGCAATTCAGAAGCAATTATTATAAAAGTTTTGTTTTCTCTGATAAGCTCCCTGCAATAAATACGGGCGTTTTCCTGTCCTTTGAAAAATTTCATTGCCCTCACACCTTTGCTTTTGGCATCAGGCTCTTCTTTGTCGTATAGCTGAGTATTTCTAAGACCGGCTAGTAAAACATTTGTAATGTCTTTGAATTTGTTTCGGTGTCTTGCATCTGAATTCAGGAAAGTAAGGATCTCTTCATAATTGTCAGAATCTATAGCGATACAACGCTTAAGATCCGGTGACGTTCTGATAATTATTGCTTTCTTTACCATACAAACTTAAGCTATTGCTTAATTAATTTCAATTTTTAATAGAAATTTTACAATTATATTTCATCCGGAGTAATGAGGTATTAGTATGCTTTATCTGCCATCAGTTCAAGTATACAAAAATAGGTAGACCAGAGTAATTAAAGTTAGGGAACGGTAATGGAGCAGGCCAGACTATGATAAGCCTGACCTAAGATGATTTTGATAAGCATTACTATTTTGCCGTTATGTTAAAACCGCGTTTATGAGTGGATTAGGGGCGTTTATGAGCGTTTATGAGTAAAATATGAGTAAGCCCTTTAATGAATAATCACAT
>CAZGWG010000279.1:0-5619 GCA_964529165.1 uncultured Sphingobacterium sp. | reverse complement strand
ACCTAAAGGTGACCCATTATCGGAATGGCGATCAGATTAAGCATATAACAGATAGCGAAGAGTGGCGTTTTGATACTTTGGGAGCTTATTCCGATTATAATAACAATGCCGGTATGTCGGCAATTTACGGAAGGCTTTATAACAAACGTGTTGTTTCAGATAAGCGAAATGTTTGTCCTAAGGGCTGGAGAATACCGACTAAAGATGACTGGAAAATATTAGAGGATTATCTCGGAGGCCGTTTTGTTGCGGGTGGGAAGCTAAAGGAAAAAGATACCGGGCATTGGGAAGATCCCAATGCGCTTGCTGATAACTCAAGCGGTTTTACTGCGCTTCCAGCAGGTTTTCGATTTGTGACAGGAAAATTTAGTGATATAGGATTTTCGGCTTACCTATGGTCCTCAGGTACCACTATTCATGGGCAAGGTTTCTTCCGGCTTCATAGTTTTACAGGAATGAGTTTCAATAATCCTGATTATCATGAGGCAAGTGGTTATTCAATAAGATGTATTAAGGAATAAATGGTTCTATTAAGATGATCTTTCAATACTGATATTGTTAAGGGTTTCAGTTTATAATGAAGGTTGTAATGTATTACCCCTAAGTATTTGTCGACTCTCTGGAGTTTGTTAGATATGGAGATTTTTTGAAACAGATATTTTCCCTGACAGATTAACAAAATTGTGCTCTTATAGGTGAGGATGGTGAGATTGAATTTCGGTTTTGCCGTCCTCAGACTATATTAAGTCATGTTTGTATCTATAAATCCGATTTCAATAATTGCTCTTATTGATTTCCTATACTCTTCAGGTACTTAGACTGAATATTTAACATGATAAAGAGTGCTTTCCCCAATAATTCAACTTTATCAATGGATTGTCTTTATATACAGGTATAAGATGAATTTAGCAATTAGGAATCCTTAATAGTTTAAGTTACAGGACTCAAAAATGAATAAAACTAGCAACAGGCTGGGACTAGGGTGTGTAACTTTCGGGAGAGAGATCGACAAGGAAACATCTTTTAAGTTAATGGATCATGCTTTATCCAAAGGCATAGTCTCTTTTGATACAGCGGCGGTTTATGGGAATGGCTCATCTGAAAGAATAATAGGACAATGGCTGGCTAAACGCGCCATACCAAGAAATTCCATTAGTGTCGCAACTAAGATACTTCCACCTTATGAGCCATTACATATACGCATAACAGTTGAACAATGTCTGAGACGTTTGGGGACAGAATCGATTGATATACTTTACTTACATCGTTGGGATGAAAAGGTTACAGATGAACAGACCTGGTTGGAGTTGTCAGATTTAATTTGCGAGGGCAAAATAAAAGAACTGGGTGTAAGTAATTTTAATGCTTTGCAGTTGGGAAGTGCGATTGATACCATTCACAAGCTAGATGGAGTTGGCTTAACTTACATTCAAAACAACCATAATCTTGCCGTTAGCGATTTGAATGATGATATCATTAGGATGTGTAGAGAGAATAATTTTAGAATAATAACCTATAGCCCTTTGGGAGCAGGCTTTCTGACAGGTAAACACCTGAATGGAGTACAAAAGGATTCACGCTTTGAGGTAATACCAGCTCATCAGAACATTTATTTTAATGCAGGCTCTCAAAGGAGACTTAAGAGACTTATGGAAGTAGCTGCAGATACCGGTTATTCGCCTGAGCATTTGGCTTTAGCCTGGGCCATCCATCAAAAAGACGTAGACTCAGTATTAATTGGGGGCCGTTCGACCGACCATGTTAACCAGGCGATTGAGGCTTCAAAATTTTATTCTGCGGAAATATTTGATGAACTTGAAAAGAATAAATAGATATAAGCAAACCAGATTTTTTGAAGCATTGGACTGGTATTTCAGATATTTCTTTGCCTTTAAGGGGATTGGTTGATGTAATACTAAAATTTGATTCAAAATGAAAAACGGGGGGATCTTAGAAAATATTTATGAATGTTAAGGAATTGTTTGAGCTAAAAGGGAATGTAATTCTGGTAACGGGAGGTGCAGGTGTTTATGGTCAATGCATAACAGAAGGTCTGGCAGAAGCCGATGCAAAGGTTATTATTGCTTCACGTAATAAAGAAAATGTAGAAGTGGTAGCTAAAAAATTTCGTAAAGAAGGCCTGGATGTACATGCCATGCAGGTTGACCAAAGCGATCATAAGTCGGTAATAAATTTGAGTAAGATGATTATCGATCAGTTCGGAAAGTTGAACAGCTTTGTGAATAATGCAGTATCAAGGCCTATGAAGGGTTATTATTCCCCGATTGAGCAGTTTGCTTCATCCATGGAAGTTAATGCAACCGGAATGATGGATATTGTTCGTGAAATGGGGGAGCTAATAGCCAAAAATAAGCAAGGCGGGAGTATTATTAATATTAGTTCCATGATGGGTATGTATGGTCCAGATTATTCTAATTACAAGGGCACCAATATGGCCTCGAATCTTCCTCCGGATTATTTCTTTCATAATGCAGGCCTGATCAATCTTACCCGTTATCTGGCCAAGCATTATTCAGGGATGAATATCCGGGTAAATTGCATAAGTCCGGGAGGTTTGCATAATAATCAACCCGCGCGTTTCCTGAAAAATTATACTGAAAAAGTACCCCTAAGAAGGATGGCGAACCAAGACGATATCAAGGGGCTTGTGGTCCTTCTGGCATCAAGAGCTGGTGAATATATTAACGGTGAAAATATATTGATAGATGGAGGCCTGAATGCGTGACCTTCATAAAGGCATTTTCATTGTGGAAAATGAATTGGAACTAATAGCCTTTACTTAGGTGTGTCATCTGATAACATCACCTGAATTAGCTTGATGCATTAATATTTATTTAAGAATCGATAGTTTTCCGGTACTCGCTTGGTGTCATATTCTTAAAACGCTTAAACTGCTTATTGAAATTACCAAGGTTTTTGAATCCGCTTCTGAAAGCTATCTCAACAATATTATGTTCTTCGTCTGCCAGCATTTTACAGGCGTATCCTATTCTGACAGTATTCAGATACTCAACAAAAGTTACTCTGAAATGGACTTTAAAGAAATTGCAGAATGTAGTGACTGACATATTGGCTATGGAAGCAACTTCCGGTAGCGAGATTTCCTTATCAAAATTCTGAATAATATATTCAGTCACCTTACCAAAGCGGCCTGAAGTTTTCAATTCAGCTTTTTGTGTGTATCCGGGACTTGCCAGTATCTCATACTCCGTAGAGTTGGCAAGTAAGTCGAAAATATCGAATAATGCTGATAAACGTTTTAGACCGCTCATATTTAACATTTCCTTCATAATCAAATTGATCTTTTCTCTAGTCTCACCATGATAGCTTATGCCTCTGTAAGATAGACTAAGGACATTTTTGAAATTCTCCATTTCCGGGATATTTAAAAACTTATCGCCCAGAAAACAATCACTGAAGTGTATAACTAGAGCATCAGCATCATACGCTGCTTCACCATTAATAAATTGTTCATCGTTAATCCAGACATGAGGGATACCTGAGCCCATAACGACCAGATCTCCCTCATCAAAGTAGCCAATATGGTCACCTACCATCCTCCGGCCAGTGGATCGTAAAACCAGAACAATTTCATATTCAGGATGAAAGTGCCATGGGCATGGGAAATATTGCCCCGTTTCCCTGAACAAAACAAATGATTTATCAAAATCCTGTGGAAGCCGAAATTCTACTGCTTTCATTAATTAGTTAGACTTATTAAGACAATATTAATTTATTAATTCTGATACTCCTATTAGTTGAAATTCATTGCGAAAAATAATGTCATAAATAGGTAGGAAAGTAATAGCATACTAAGTAGCCTGCTAGTACTTTTGACTTATTACTTAACAGTACCTTCTGCTTTAAGAATATGAATTTAATTAAAAAAAAGGGTTATGTCTAAACAAAAAATGTACGGTTCAAATGCTGTTTCAGATTTGATACATGGGGCATATCACGACGGAACACTGGTTAGATGCTTTCAATTATATGATTTACTGTCCAATGTTGATTTCAAAGTTTCTGCTTGAGTACTGATGAATAATTTAAAAACAAATCCGGCAAATATTGAGGTGGGGGTTGTGGGTATCGGGCTGATGGGGAGTAGTATCATAGTATCGTTGCTCGCTTCTGGTCATCAGGTTAAAGCTATAGCACCAATACAATCTGACTTTGATGGTGCTGCAGAAAGAATTGCAGATCATCTGAAAATCTGTTCCCGGGCAAAGTTGCTTAGGGATGGTGTTTCTGCATGTCTTGATCGCCTGTTTATAAGTATGGATTATGGCTATTTATCAGATTGTAGCCTGGTATTGGAATGTGTTATCGAAGATGTTGATATTAAATCGAAAGTGTACGGGAAAATAACAGATGTTGTTTCAGCAAGTACAGTTATTGCCAGTAATACTTCAGCTATTGCGATAACGCTTTTGCAGAAATTAGTTTCAAATCCCGAAAGATTTATAGGAATTCATTGGGCCGAGCCAGCTTATGCTACCCGTTTTATGGAAATAACCTGTGGCGATGTTACTGATCCTAAATACGCTAGCTGGGTGTTTAAGCTTGCACATAAATGGGCGAAGGAACCTACCTTATTAAGGAAAGATATCAGGGGCTTTATTGCAAATCGTTTGATGTATGCTGTTTACAGAGAGATTTTTCACCTGATCGAAAATGGGAAAACTACGATGGTTGATGCAGATAAAGCATTCAGGTATGATGTTGGTTCCTGGATTACACTGATGGGATTGTTCAGGAGGATAGACTATATAGGACTTGCAGATCATGCAGAAATATTAAAAAACTTATTTCCGCAATTATCAAATGCCGATAATGTTCCGGATATAATGCAAAAGATAGTTGCAGACAATTGCCGTGGCATTCAAAATTTTAACGGATTGTATAACTATAGTCCAGAAGAGGCCAAAGAATGGGAAAAGGCTTTTGCTGCTTTCAATGAAGATATCTTCAGCCTGGCAGCACTTCATCCTTCTCCTGTTTTGGATAAGGAGAACCGGCCTAATCTCTAAAATATAATCTGCAAGAATTAATGGAAATCAGAAGTTATAATAAGTCAGCAAAGCTCCTTGAACGAGCAAAAAGAGTTTTGGCTGGAGGTGTTTCATCGGAATTTAGAAAATATAACCATCCGCATGCATTGTTTTATACTTGCGGTAAGGGCAGTAGAATTTATGATGCAGATGGCAACGAATATCTGGATTTTACGCTGAGTCAGGGGCCATTAATTCTGGGTCATTCGCATCCGTATGTATTAAAATCAATAAACGAATATTCTGCAGGGGGGCAGTTGTTTGCGGGACAGCATATTCGCGAAATAGAACTTGCTGAAAAGATTAATCAACTTATCCCTACAGCTGAGCTGATGCGTTTTTGCCTGGATGGTTCAGAGGCTATTCACACTGCATTCAGACTTGCAAGAGCCAAAACCGGCAAGAAAAAATTTCTGCGTTTTGAAGGACATTACCATGGATGGCTTGATAATGTTTGCTGGGGAATTTCGGCGCCTTCTGAAGAAGCTTTGGGAAGTAGGGAAAATGCGGAAGTGTTTCCATGGTCCGATGGCCTGGCAAGAAACAC
>CAZGWG010000278.1:0-5675 GCA_964529165.1 uncultured Sphingobacterium sp. | reverse complement strand
AGCACCAAAGACAGAAGCTATATGCACGATACCGGTACCATCTTCAGTAGTTACAAAGTCGGCAGGAATAACACGGAAAGCATTTTTCTCAAGTTCAGCATTACTTACATAAGGCATCAATTGATGGTAGTGTAATCCGACAAGTTCAGCCCCCTTAAAATCAGCGACTTGATTCCATGGGATTAATTTGTCGCCGGCTTTATAATCGTCAAAAGATGAATCTTTGCTTTCCTCCTTGAAGTATTTTGAAACAAGATCTTTGGCCAGAATAACACTCACAGGTTTGTAAGTATATGGATTAAATGTCCGGATTTTTACGTAGCTGATTGAGGCTCCTATCGCAAGGGCACAATTCGATGGCAAAGTCCAAGGGGTAGTTGTCCATGCCAGTATTACCGTCTCATCTTCTGTATGCTCAAACAGTTTATTCATTAAAGGATGAACCTGATCCCTTTTTATGTGGAATTGAGCAACAATGGAAGTGTCTTTCAGCATCTTGTAGGTTCCGGGCTGATTCAGCTCATGAGAACTTAAGCCGGTTCCTGCAGCAGGAGAATATGGCTGAACCGTATAACCTTTGTACAAAAGATCTTTTTCATGAAACTGTTTCAGTATCCACCAGAGTGTTTCGATGTATTCATTTTCATAGGTGATGTAGGGATTTTCAAGATCAACCCAATAACCCATTTTTTCGGTCAGGTCGTTCCAAACATCAGTGTATTTCATCACTTCAGTCCGGCAGGCTGCATTGTAATCGTCTACAGTTATCGTTTTTCCTATATCATCTTTTGTGATTCCAAGCTTTTTCTCAACAGCCAGTTCAATAGGTAAACCATGAGTGTCCCATCCTCCTTTTCGCTCTACACGATAACCCTTCAGCGTTTTATAGCGACAGAAAATATCTTTAATAGAGCGGGCCATCACATGATGTATTCCCGGCATCCCATTCGCAGATGGAGGGCCTTCATAAAAGATATAAGGTTTAGTAGCAGGTCGGTTAGAAATACTTTTGTCGAATACCTGGTTTTCTTTCCAGTAATCTAATATCTCCTTGCCGGTTTTTGATAAATCAAGTTGCTTATATTCTTTGTACATCAGTGCTTTAACTCCCAAAATTTAAGGATGCAAAGTTAAGAAATTTAAGGCTTAAAATGCAGATTTTTGAAATCATTAATCAGCATCGGGACGGATAGAATGCAAAATAAGTATTTTGCGTACCTTTGTCTTAAACCAATTAAGTTCTATGGGAAATAAATATATGCGTCGTGGCCTTTGGTTAATCCTGATTGGAATTGCATTTAATTTACTTGGATATTACCTGATGGAAGCGGAGGCCTTTAAGTATGGTTGGGCAATGATTATCGGGACTGTCGCATTTGGCCTGGGTTTTTTGCTGGTAATTTATAGTTTAATGCGTAAACTGGATCGTAAGGCTATACTGAAAGAACGTTCTTCTGAAACAGAAGAATAGTTTTCCTGAAAGCTGCCGCTAGCGCAGGCTTGCAGCGCATGCTAAATTTTGTCCTGGAACTCACGACACGCAGGAACAAGCATTGATTATCCACCAACTATTATATATCCCAGGTTTCTCCTTTAGCTTTTGCGATCTTCTTTCTTTTACGTTTATCAATCTGTACCAGTAAGGCAGGCAATAGCGTCAGGTTGGATATCAGTGCGATAATCAGAGTAATCGACAGTAGCAATCCCAGAATCATTGTGCCCCCAAAGGTAGAAGCAGTAAAAATCCCGAATCCGAAGAACAGAACCAATGCAATATAGGTCATACTCACCCCTGTTTCACGGATAGTATCTGAAATCACTTTCGCAGGTGTGAAATTAGTCGACTGTAATTCCTGTTGATACCTGGTCAGGAAATAGATTGTCTGATCAGACGCAAGACCAAAGGCTATTGTAAATATCAGAATGGTTGAGGGCTTTAGGGGGATATTGAAAAATCCCATCAGACCTGCCGTAATGATTAAAGGGATAATATTTGGAAGCAGCGATATAAACATAATCCGGAGGTCTCTGAACTGGAACAAACGTAGCATTGAGATCAGAAAAATAGCAAGGAGGATACTTTCCATCAGATGTCTCAGCATATAGTCTGTTCCTTTCGAGAAAATGATGCTTGAACCCGTTAGTATAACATCAAAGCGTTCCGGATTCAGTATTGAATCTATTCTAGGCTTTAATTCGTCCAATAAAACATTCATACGTTTGGAACCAACATCAGCCATCTGGAAGCTCACCCTTGCAACCTGTTTATTACTATCAATAAATCCTTTCAGCATATCGCTGTTCCCACCTGAATTTGCGAGATAAGACAGGACAAAATTCTTCTCCATATCATTTGGGATACGGAAAAAGCGCGGGTCCCCATTATAAAATGCCTGGGAAGCATATTTTAATGCTTTATTTAAAGAAACTGAACCTGAGAATTCCGGGTAGGCCGAAATCATTTCCTCCATTTTATCTACCCTTTTTATGGTTGATAGGTTCAGAACCCCATTCTTTTTTCGGGTATCGATGCTGACTTCCAGCGGCAGAATCCCCTCAAAATTCTTTTCAAAGAACTTCAGGTCACGGTTAATCGGAGAGTTTTGAGGGAGATCATCAACAACGTATCCATTTACATTAATTTGCATCACTCCAATTAATGAGACCAGAGAGATTATAATTGTAAAAACATAGATCAGGTGACTGCGTTCATGCACTAGAAAATCAGTTTTGACAAGGAGCTTATGCAGGAAACCATTATCATGATCTTCCTGTGCTTTGAGTGTAGGAACGGGGAGATAACTGAAAATAATTGGTATAAGACACAGGCAGATAAACCAGGTTGCCATCACATTCAATGCTGCAACAACACCAAATTCAACCAGCAGGGCACTGCCGGTGAAAAATAAAACACCAAATCCTATGGCTGCTGTGACGTTGGCTATCAGCGTAGTCTCAGAAATCCGGAGTATAGTAACATGTAAAGCCTTGTCTTTATCGCCATGCTTTCTCAGCTCATTATGGTATTTATTCAGCAGCAGTATACTATTCGGGATTCCAATGATTACAATGAGCGGAGGTATCAAGCCGGTAAGCATTGTAATTTCATAGCCAAACATCACCAGAGTTGCCAAACTCCAGATTACTCCGACAATTACCAGTATGATCGGGAACAAAACCGGATATAATTTTCTGAAGAAAATAAACAAAATTACTGCAGAGACAAGAATAGAAAGACCCAGAAAAAGTACAAACTCCCTGGATACAAGCTGACTGACGGCTGTACGGATGAAAGGAAGGCCTGAATAATGTACTTCTATATTGTGTTTTTTACCTAGTGCATCAGCTTTTTCCAATATGGTTTTGATAATTGGCCCACGCTTGGGTGTATTCAGTACTTTATGATCGAAATTGATTGCCATTAAAGTGGCATGACTTTCTTTATTGTAAATCAATCCTTCATAAAAAGGAAGCTCATAAATCTGATTTTTAAGACTATCCATTTCAGAATCACTCAGGACTTCTCCACCGCTAATCTGCTTTAATACAAACTTCTGATTTAAGGTGTCTTTTTGAAGATCATACAGGTTCCCAATAGAAAGTACCTGCTTGATTCCCTCAAGTTTTTGCAGCTCTGAGGCCAGTTTGGTCCAGTCATTAAACAGGTCCTTATTCATGAATTCCGGAGTTTTTATCCCCAGGACCATCATATTTCCATCTTCTCCGAACTTGCTTTTGAAGTTGTTATAACTGATAAAAGCAGAGTCAGTTTGGGGTAGAATTTTACTTCCGGTATAGGAAAGTTTAACAAAGCTGGCCTTCCATGCCATGAACAAGGTTAAAATGAAAAATACTACAAGAATTGAAATCCGGTTTGAAAGTATAAATTTGGAAAAGTTATTCCACATGCTGCGGGGTTTAGGATAATGGCGAAATCAGTCAGTAAAACTACAAAAATTCTTAATTTGGGTTCTGATTAATATGATAATTCAGTATATACGAGCAAATTAAACGTAATTAACCCGATCTCTGGTATATTAAATAAAAGCATGAAGAAGTTTTTCGCCGCATTGGGTTTTGCCTTCAATGGGATTAAATACACATTCAAAACCCAATTAAATTTCAGGGTACACTGCTTTACAGCACTTATTATTTCAGGCTTATGTTATTACCTTCAATTGAATACAAATGAATGGCTTTGGATTATTACAGCAATTGCCATCGTATTAATGGCTGAGCTTGCAAATACAGCAATTGAGACAATTGTTGATCTGATCTCCCCGGAATATAATGTCAGGGCAGGTATTGTTAAAGATATTGCTGCGGCCTTGGTACTAATCTCAGCTTTAATGGCCTTAATAGTCGGAATTCTGATACTTCTTCCAAAGATTATTCATGCTTCATAAAACCCGGGGAATTGTTTTTAGAACTACAAATTATGCTGAAAGCAGTGTGATAGTACAGGTTTTTACTGAAAAATTCGGTCTGCAATCCTACCTGATCAACGGAATAAAACGACCTAAGTCGAAGATCAAGCTAAACAGTCTGCAACCATTACATCTTTTGGATATGGTGGTTTATCATAAAAGTTCAGGAAATATTCAGCGTGTTTCGGAGTTGAGGCACCTGCCTGTTTTTCTCAGCATTCCCTATGATATTGTAAAAAGCTCGATCACCATGTTTTTAAATGAGGTGCTTTACAAATCACTCAGGCAAAATGAATCGGATGAAGTACTCTTTGAATTCTTATTTCATGCCATTGAGATTCTTGACGGTATTAGTAAGGGGGTATCAAATTTTCATCTTTACTTTCTGCTCCGTTTAACCCGCTTTCTTGGATTTTACCCTGATACTACCTTGGCAGCGCAGGCAGGCTTTTTTGATCTTAAGAATGGTTGTTATTCTAAAATGCAGCCTCCGCATGCCCTGATTCTTGAGCAACCGTTAACAGCCCTATGGACCACAATACTGAATGCTAAATTTGATAATCTGGATGAACTGAATATTTCTTCGGTACAGAGAAAACAGTTGCTGGAAAAAATTCTTGAATATTATCATTTGCACATTGAAGGTTTCGGGCGGGTGAGATCACATGAGGTTCTGGAGGAGGTGCTGAGTTGAAATATCAGTAGAATCCTCATGATATTAAATCCAATACAGACAAAAAAAAACAGCAATCAGCTATAAGTGAAGCATATCAGCGGTTCATTTTTAATTAAAATTTTGAAATGTAGTTTTATTGTTATTACATTGTATTGAATTTGAGAAAGTTAACGGCCATATTTTTCCTTTTATTGTTCCTGTTTAATATAGCGGGTTACAAAGGTTTTTTCTTTTTTCTAACCCAATCAGCTGATGAGCGACTGGCAGAAAAAATTAAAGACGGTAATGATTTAGAGAAAGATCTGATCCTGGTTAAGTTCCCCTTCAACGTTCCCTACCTTTCTGATTCCAAAGATTTTGAATCAATGGAGGGTGAGGTAAATTTAAAGGGAACCATTTATAAATATTTAAAACGCAAAATAGCAAGAGATACACTTTTCCTGATATGTATTGAAAACAAGGAAAAAACATTGATTGAAAAGAAGCGGGCTGAGTATTTTAATAAGGTGAACGATCTGGACGCAAGCACCAGCAAAAAATCAGGAGCCAAACAAATTAAACTTGACTACTAC
>CAZGWG010000277.1:0-5688 GCA_964529165.1 uncultured Sphingobacterium sp. | reverse complement strand
ACCTGAACGATCACTTTCCGGGAACAATGAGTTATTTAATCGCCTAAATAATGACTCGCCCTTCAGGGTCGGGACTGGCCTTTTGTGTATTTCTATAAACATACGACCACCTACCGGGGTCGAAGCACAAGAACTTTTACCGGACAACAGCGACTTGGAGTCATCCGATGAGTTCAATGGCTGTTGTACAGTCTAAGAATGAAGAATAAGATAGAAAACAAGGGGACATTCAAAATGCCAAAGTGGGCTCTAATTAACCAAGACTAATTAGAAGAGCTATTAGAAGAGATGATAAAGCAGCTAATTAGCTATATGAGGTTAATGATTCTCTGTATGCTAGAGATAATAATGCTAATTAAGATACTGAAAGAGATAATGGTATTCTTTGTAATAAAGCTATTAGATATAGAGATGTTCGCAAGAGTCTTATCTAAACCATTGAAATACAGCCTCTAGCGGTTATACCTGACTGATTTTAATTCCCTGTGTCGGGCTCCGGATTCTTTGTATTGGCTCCGGTATCCGCCAACTTCAATTCTCTGTATTGGGCATCCGATTCTCTATAAAATCAGAATTAATGAACACACCAAGTTTTAAAGAAGACCATATCAGTCAGATTCCTGCATTACAAATGTTGGTAAAATTGGGTTATAGGTATTTAAGTACTGCAGAAGCCGAAAGGAAAGGGTGGCAAAACTACAAATGTGCTGCTGGAAGATGTGTTGCGAAAGCAATTGAAAGACATCAACAGCCTCAGGGTAAGTGCAAGCAAAACCCGCATTTTCACAGATGAAGATATTGAGCGGGGCATTTTGTCTCTAGTGTATAGCACGTAGTTTAATGTATTTTGTATCAAAATTTAGGTAATTAGTCATGTTGGAAGTATATTTATGATTGTTGTCTCAAAATACTATTCTTGTCATGTAGCTAATGAGGCATTGCTTGGAGACTAAGAGATGACAACTTTAAATAAAAAACTTGAAGAAAATAGTCCCTATTAGGTTTGAACGGGTAGTTGAGTCGGGAGGGTCTACCAAACCTTGGCTTGTTACTGCAGTTTAGGAAGGTATAGATGATCCGGAAGAAATCACCTATGTTGTAAAGCTATTTTCTGAGAGTAATATTATTCAGGGTAATAATATCGGTAAAGAATTCTTTTGCAATGAGTTAGCAATCCAATTTGATCTGGATGTACCGGAAGCTGCCTTTATCACCCTAAGCGATCCGAATTTTCGATCTACTTTAAAATCTGAAGAGCTGGAAACACTTTCTATGCGGTATAATGGAGGTACCTTTGCAAGCAGACTAGCCGAAGGATCCTTGGTTAATGAGCAGTTAAGAGAATCGCCCTTTACGATTCACGATTGTGCAACTTTATTTGCTTTTGACTGTTTGATATTAAACACAGACAGAGGTGGATTCCGTAATAAACCAAATTTACTCATGAACGACGATGGTTTAATTTTGATTGATCATGAACTTACTTTTAACTTTATAGATAGTGATGATCAAGATGCGTATGACAGGTTAATTTCGCAACTAGCTGATAACCGTTGGCCTGAGTTTTATGAAAAACACATATTCTATAACAAATTGAAATCATATAAAGGTTCAAAGAAAGCGTTATTTGATACTTTTGAAGAATCTCTCAGAACTCTTGATTTAAAAAAGATCCAGCATTGCATCACTGACCTGGAAGACCGTGGAATCAGTTTAGGGCAAAGTGATTTATTAATTGATTATCTTCGTACCCTGAAACAAAATTCTTCTAAATTTCGTACCATCTTGCTAGGGCTGATTTCATGAATAACGGAAACTATACATATTGCCTTTTACAGTATCACCACTCTCAGTTGTTAGGGGAAGTGTTGAATATTGGGCTGTTTGTTTATTTTCCGGTAACGAAACAATTAGAATTTATATACCCTGAAAAATTAATAAGACTTCGTTTTGCCTATCCAAATGCCCCCGAGAAAACCATCAAATCTTATTTCAAATATTTTCAAAAAAGGGTATCAGAGTTAAATTTAAATCCCGAGTTATTCAGCGATTATGATTTAAGTAAATCGCTGCAGACCTTTTTAGAGAAGGAATTTATGCCTTCTGATTCTTCTGCACTTCAATTCGGTAATTTTAGGACATCTGTACTGTACACCTCAAATCTGGAACACATAAAAAACCAGTTATATAATCTTTATTTCTCGGTTTTCCAGACCCAGGAGAATGCCGCTAAACGAGTGGATGAAATTGTTCTGCTAAATAAATACAAAAGGCTTCTTAAAGACTACTCAAAACACTCACTTGTGGAAAACGAAAACACCCGCTTGTACTTTGATTATTCAATAGAGCCGAACGAAGCGTCAAAAATAAAGTTCGACGTGGCCTGGAAGGACGAAAAAGACTTGCACCTGGTCAAACCTGTAAGTTTTGATCTGCTGCGGTCGGAAACAATTATGAGAAAAGCGTATCAATACTTTGGCCAGTTTCTTGATCTTGATGCTTTCGCTGTAAAAAATAATTTTCAGTTTGATGTTATTCTGGCAAAGCCTAAAATTCGCCCGCTATTTAAAGCATACGATAATGCCATACGTTTATTGGATAAGCCGGAAAGGGTTAGTTTAATAGAACAGGATGATTTGGTTGAATATTCAAAAAAAACTGCTGCTCAAGTCTCATTGTAAGTAAGTTCCTATAGTCTTAATACCCTTGTTCTAATCGAAATTAATAGACAAACTTCTTAAAAAGCTTCTCAAAAATTCCTCTGTCAAGTCCAGGGTCTACCCTAGCCGGTGGGGTGTAAGTGAGCAGGTTATTTGCTTATCCCGACAAATAATTGAAGTAAGACTCTTTCAGGTAATCATGGCCTTTACAATCAGGCGTAAGTCCATCATAAGCACTTTCATTTTCTATATCTGATGATCACTAAAATACGTCATCATGTGTGCCTATATCCAGCAACAGGATATTTTCATTTTTTGGATCAGTGGGATCTTTTTAAATAGTGAAAATGATTCTGCAATCGTATCCACATGAACAGGCAAGATAGAGAGCCAATTTGCCGCTTAATTTATGCGTTCTTAACGACGGATCGAAAGCATCATTCGTTAACTTATACAGTGTTTTGGTTATCGCAGCTTTTAAAGCCGGGCTTTTACTGGTAAACTTTTGATAAGATTTCTCAAATGGTTTTGATAAGACCAGCTTTCTTTCTAAAGGCATCAGGAATGCTAAAGTGAGTTTAATCTCCTAATCGCTTCATCGGCAGTAAGTGGTACTGTTTTGTTGGCGTGATAATCTTTTAAAGATTGTTTAGCAGCCCTGGCCATATTATTCCGCCGCGCCTCTATTTGTCGCTTTTGTAATATTTCCAACAACATTTCCCTGGAATTATAATCCAGTTGCATAATCTCCTGTAAAGTTGAATCTATTGTTGCCATAGCCATTTAATTAACTATGCAAATATTGTCAATTCAAAACTATAGCGCAAAACCTGCATGAACAGCAAGCCTATATTATAATAAATCAAATTATCTGCGCAGTAAAAAACAAGCCTTTTGAAGTAAAATACCAGTCCCTATGGTTCGGTACCGCGCTTCAATTATTGAACTTAACAAAAATTGAAGGAATATGCAAGAACTAATAAAACCTCCTGAAAAATCGGCGGGAGCGCAATTTCGAAATTTCCTGGTGACACTTATTGCTAAGTTTGAACCCCTCAGGATCATCTGCTTTAGTAGCCAGAGCCTTTCTTATGAGCTTAAGGGCTGCTTTGGCACAGCAACGGATAAGCTTGTACAGTATTGCCTGCTTATCATTACCAGGTCTAAATGCCGTATGGATTACGAGATCCAGGATTATTGTAACAGTCATTTTAATTATGGCCGCATAAGCATATTATGCCATAGTAAAGAAGCCGTAAATGAGGCGATAGATGCAAACAGCAGGTTTTTTATTCAGGTACTTCAAAACGGGGAACTAATCTATGCTGCAGACGGATTGCTGTCTGATCAGGATCTCCCGGAATTTAATCCCGGGCAAAGTGTAATTAAAGCCTGGAAACACTGGAAACACCGGATGCCGCTGGCTGAAGGGTTCCTTGAGGGAGCCGGCATTTACCTGGATAAAGGGCAGTATAATTTAAGCGTGTTTATGATGCACCAATCGGTGGAGCAATGCTGCAGCCTTTTGGTGCGGATAGTAATGGGTTACCGGGCAGATTTTCATAACATTCAACGGCTGTTATTTTTGTGCAGGTGCTTTTCTGAAGAGCCTTTTAAACTGTTTATAACGGGGACTGAATCGGATGCGAAGCTATTTGATCTCCTGGTGAAAAGCTATTCAGATGCGCGTTATTCGGGCAGTTTTTTGGTCGATCAGGAAGATGCCAAACTCTTGTTTACCAGGGTCACTTCTTTTCTGGAACTGGTAAAAGTATTATGCAGTAAGAAAATTGATGAGCTTCAGCACTGCATTGAAGTGTATCAAAAGGGGGAAAGTGAGGCGGCTGATGTCTAAGGAAAATAATTCAAGGCAGGCATATTCCTTTTTCAGACTGCCTCTTGAAAAAGGTACGCGAATCCTCAGACTGAGCACTCTGGATGCGCATTCTGCTTTCCGCCGTCCGCACAAGCCTTATCTGCCGGTTACTATCCGGATGATGTCTTTCCGCCGGGAGGTTTTAACCATCGGTGTCTGCCTTGCCGATGAATGCGAGGAGCGGGTACTGATCAGGGTTCGCGAAACAGAGCTTTGGATTAATTGCACCGTAGACACCGATGAACATTACCTGAGCCGTTATGCCTGGTTTGCCTTGCATGAATTGCTTTGTCTGCGTAAATCGTATGATTTTGACAAGTATTATTGGCCCGGTTTTTTTGATCCGGAGACCGGCAAAAGTAAATACCTCCAGATTATTAATGACCGCAAGGGACTCGATGTTTACCTGAAACCGAAATACCCGGCATTTTATAAACCCGGATATCCGCTACCTCCTGTTAGAACGGGTAGTGATACACCCGGTGCCCGCAAGCTTATAAAAAGAGTAAAGACTCTTATTACTGACCCTACTCATACCCTGGGATATATTCTTGCCGATACGAATATGCGCTCTCTGCATTCGCCGCATTATCCCTTTCTAATTCCCTTTTATGGTTCATGCACTCAGGATCTGGCTAAAATAAAATCCTTTACGGCCTTTATTACCGAAGGTCAACAATTACCCTTTCTCCTCTTTAATGAATCGCAGCTAATGCTAAACGAAGCTTGTTACCGGATGAGGGAACTGGCGCCGCTGGAAGGAGAACAGAATTCAGCGGGCAGTAGGCAAGCTGAAGAATTATTCAATTTATGGCAGCAGCAAATTGGTACCCTCGCCGTACAGGAACATACCTATTACTATTTTACCTTCGGAATGAAAAACGTAAAAGGCAAGCCCAGGAAGAGGTGGCTAAGACCATGTCGTTTTTCCATAGCGGTGCCTGAGCTGATTATCGAGTGCCGTGATCAGGGTGATTATGTTGAACTGGCATTAAAATTTAAGGTGAAAGGCCGCACATTCATTCCGCATCAATTAAACACCACATTTTTCATTAGTTCAAGACAAGACCCAATGACATTCTACCTCTTAGGTTCTTATAAGGACTGCCAATTGCTTGAGTATTTTAGTAAGCTTGGGTTTAAAATGGGGGT
>CAZGWG010000276.1:0-5707 GCA_964529165.1 uncultured Sphingobacterium sp. | reverse complement strand
GGTTGCTCCGGCAAGAGGCTGGCCATTAGTGTCTTTAACCGAACCTATAATTATCTGCTGGGCAGATGAAGCGCTGTATTGCAATACTAGTATTGCGATGAGTAAAAATTTTACGTAGTATGATATATAGTTCATTTTATAATGATTGTTAGAATTAGAAATTAATTAAATAGAAAAGGCAGTAAATGGATCAGTAACAGCAACATCGTAGCATCCATAAATTAGTTAGGTCGGGAAATATTGAATGATAGATTTTTTTTAGATGTACCGTTTTTTTCATCTGATTCTTATTTGCTTTTAATGGTGATATTACCTTGACGTTAGCATGGGTAATTGTGATTTCACGGTGCAATTATAATAAAAATCTAGTAAATCCATAGACTTTATGTAATAATAGATTAAAATATTTATTTCAAGAGAATTATTTTGAAGAAATGGAGGAGATAATCTAGTTTTATTGCGCTAAAAATGGCTTTTCTACAATATGATGTAGATGATGGAATATTTTGATAATTGTGAAAATAAGTCCAAAAAGATTTTGACAATACCCGTATTGGCGGGGATTTAGAACAAGTTATGGTGTGCTTTGTTTAAGATTTTGCAGCAGAATTTACCTAAGGCCTTACCCCCTTATTAATAATTCGGGATATTAGTAGGATAATTAAGTTCTTGGAATAAGGTTGAATTTTTAGTTCAGAACTGCAGAATAAAGCTGGTGCCTTCTCCGGATTTAGAAAGTACCTGAATATTTCCTCCATGTAGCATCATAATTTGCTTACAAAGAGTAAGTCCTATACCACTTCCGTTTTTTCGGGTACTGAAAAAAGGAATAAAAATCTTATCGAGCACATCCTCATCAATTCCTATACCATTGTCATTGATTCTGATAATGGTTTTATCATTGATGAATTCAGCATTTAGTGTAATTACTGGATTGGAGGTATTCTTTACAGCATCAATTGCATTTACCAGCAGATTAATCAATACCTGCTCTATCAATGTTGTGTCAGCTTTAAAGATCAGGTTGGGATCTTTTAATATGATGTCCAGTTCAATATTCTTTTGGAGCAGGGTGGGCTGCATTAGTGAATGGAGATTTTCAAACAGATCTCTCACGTAGACTGGTTGTAGATTTGGTTTGGTAATTTTATTCAGATTGCGATAAGTCTCTGCAAATTTTAACAGGCCTTCACTTCGACGTTTAATCGTACTGATTCCCAGCTCTAAATCAGCCAGACCATTATCTGAATCCAGGCGTTTATCCAGACTGCTCAAACGATTCTTTATCGTATCCGCAAGTGAGGAAATTGGGGCGATTGAATTCATGATCTCATGAGTCAGAACACTTAAAAGCTTTTGCCAGGCTTTAGACTCGGTCTCATCAAGGGCTTCATTAATATTTTGGAAAGCTATTAATTGATACCTTATCCCATTAGTTTGAAAGGCAGTAGCTGAAAGCAAGATTTTTACAGACAATTTTTTACTTAGAATGGTTGTGATTTTTGAGTCTCCCGGCCGTAGAGAATTAATGGCGTGGTAGAGATTTTCATCACGCTTGGCAAAAGAATCCAAATTCTTTAGGTAAGGCATTTCAAGCATGTTTTTTAAAGATTCATTCATCCAGATTACCTCTCTGCTATCACTTTCATAGGATAGAATTCCTGTATTTATTAACTCAAGAATTTTTTGAAGATATTGATATTGAGTTTCCTTATCCCTTGATACCTGTTGAAATAAACGACTGATTTTGTTAAAATTCTGATACAGAGGACTTAGTTCTCCATTAGTATCCATGTTAAAATTCCTGGAGAAATCCCGGTAATGTAATGCCTGCGAAAATTGATCAAGTTCTTTATAAAGCAAAAGCTGGCTTCGATAGATCCGGAATAGTTGATATAGGATTACCGGTATTAGCAGTAATAAATAATTAAAGTGATTATTTATTATTAAGTATGCAGCAAAACATAAGGAGGCTAATAAACCTATAGTTCTGAGCAGTATTTTTAATTTGACGCGATCCATTATAAGTCATACTTGCTTAGCCTGCGGTAGAGGGCGGTTCGCGTTAATCCGAGTTCTTTTGCAGCTTTTGTAATATTGCCGCCATGTTTCTCAATAACAAGAAGTATGGCATTTTTTTCGAGATTATTTAAATTAAAGTCGGTCTGGACTGATGTTGCTACCTGTGTTTCCAATGGAGAGAATATCAGGTCCCCGGCCTGGAGGATGGTATCTTCAGCCATAATTACAGCACGTTCAATAGTATATTGAAGCTCTCTTACATTTCCCGGAAAGGAATAGCTCATTAGTTTTTCCTGAGCTTTTTTATCGAGTTCAGGGGCAGGCTTCATGTATTTATCGGCATAAACCTTAATGAAATGTTTTGCCAGAAGTAAAATATCGTTTCCCCGGTATCTGAGAGGAGGCACCATTAATTCCATCGTATTGATTCTGTAGATAAGGTCCTTCCTGAAACGGGCTTCATTAGCAAGTTCGCTCAATGGAAGATTTGTTGCACAGATCAGACGGATATCCACAGGAATGGGTTCATTACTTCCAAGTTTGATTACCTGCCGGTTTTGCAAAACACTCAATAGTTTAGCCTGCTGCTGTAAGGAAATATTCCCAATTTCATCAAGGAAAAGCGTTCCTCCTTGTGCGGCTTCAAAACGGCCTGCCCTATCTTCCCGTGCATCTGTGAATGCCCCCTTTTTATGCCCGAACAATTCACTTTCAAACAGGCTGTCAGTTAAAGCTCCCACATCAACTTTAATGAATGGCTTATCCGAACGAAGTGAACGGTTATGAATTGCTTTCGCGATAAGATCTTTTCCAGTTCCATTCTCTCCAAGGATCAGTATGTTGGCATCTGTTGGTGCGATCTTATTTAGTTTATATAATATATCACGAATAATATCGGATTCCCCAATCATTTGCGGCCCTGAATCTTTTACAGATGATTTAGAGTTTGATGTTTTGCCTTTTGCCTGAATGGCCTCTGATATCGTTTCAATAAGCATTTCATTATGCCATGGCTTGATTACAAAATCTGAAGCACCTTGTTTAAGCGATCTAACCGCCAGATCAATATCGCCATAAGCCGTAATCATGATTACCGATAAATCAGGCTTTAGAGTTTTAATCTTATTGAGCCAGAAGAAACCTTCATTTCCTGTATTGATTGCACTTTTGAAGTTCATATCCAGTAATACAAGGTCAAATTGCTGACGCGATAGGAGAGCGGGTAAATTCTCAGGATTCTTTTCAACTGTTACTTCTTTTACTAATGGTTTTAAAAGTAATCTAACTGCCGTAAGTACATCCGGATCATCATCTGTAATAAGTATGGAGGCTTCTTTTAATTGCATAATGTTATTAGCTATGAGCTTCGAGAAGCGAGATGTGAAATTATATCAGTACATTCTTTAAATATAACAAGATAGTGCTTTTCCCAATCTGTCAAAATCTTTACAGTTGATTTATGATTAAGATCTCGTTTCCCGTTTCCCGTTCCCCGTTTCTCGTTTCTCGTTTCCCGTTTCCCGCCTCCAAAATTATACCATATCTACTAATGCCTTGTTAATCAAGAACTCCTTAATGCAATATCTATATCAATTGTATCATAAACGAACACCAGATGCACGGTAGCGAACGGATACTATGTATTAAAATCGTTGTAGTAGTCTGTTTATCAGTATTTTGTATGTTTGGCACAAGATTGTATTATAGAGAACAAACAGAATAGAATTATATAAACGTGGATAGAGTTATACCAAAGAAGAAGTGGACAAGCAAAAGAATCTTAATGATAGCTGGTGTTACCGGTATCGTTGCGCTGATTGCTGCAAGTTATTATTTTACTTCCGGAAACAGCCGGTTAAATGTAGAGACAGAGCGGATCACTATAAGTGAGATCAAAATGGGTACATTTCAGGAATCCATTCCGGTGAACGGTATCGTTATGCCTGTTAGTACTATATACCTTGATGCCGCTGAGGGCGGAAGGGTTGAGGAGAAATATGTTGAAGACGGCGCTATTATGAAAAAAGGTGAGCCGATTCTTCGTTTGTCAAATACAGATCTGGAATTAAATCTCGTTAATCAGGAGACTTCAGTATTTAATCTGCTTACACAAATGCAGATTTCCCGTAATGCTGCCCGTCAGAATACGATAAGTAAATTGAACCAGATGGCTGATGCGGATAATGCTTTTAAAGAAGCCGAAAGATTATATACTCTTAACAAAAAATTATACGACCAAAAGGTAATTGGATCGCAGGAATTTCAGCAGTCTAAGATTGCATACGATTACCAGGTTAAAAGAAAAAACCTTACTGAACAGATTCTTAAAGAGGATGAAGTTTCTACTAAGCAGGAACTTGATCAGACTGCTCAATCTTATGAGCGTACGCGTAATGCCCTTGCTGTAATGAGGAAAAAGGTGGGTGACCTGATCGTTCGTGCACCTGTGGATGGGCAATTGACATCTCTTGATGCCGAGATAGGCCAGAATAAAAATAAAGGTGAGCGTTTAGGCCAGATCGATGTATTGAGCGGATTTAAGATTCGTGCAGAAATTGATGAACATTATATCTCCAGGATATTTACTGGTCTTATTGCCGATTATCCAATGAATAACAAAACCTATACCCTTAAAATTAAGAAGGTATATACACAGGTAACTAATGGACGTTTTCAGGTTGATATGGAATATGTTGGCGAGGTTCCAAAAGATATCCGTCGCGGACAAAGTCTTCAGATCAGAGTTACGCTCAGCGATGCAAAACAATCCTTACTGTTGCCAAGAGGAGGTTTCTTCCAGCAAACGGGTGGGAACTGGATATTTAAATTAAACAAAGACGGCAGTATAGCTTATAAAACAGACATCCAACTCGGCGGACAAAACCCTGATTATTATGAAGTGCTGGGCGGCTTGCAGGCAGGGGATAAAGTAATCACATCCGGTTATGATAACTATGGAGCGATACAGGAGTTGGTGTTGAAGGAGAAGTAGGAATAAGAGATTATGGGAAGTGAGTTACGAGAAGCGGGTTACGAGATAAATGACATCTAATTTTCGATATACGGTACTTACAAGGTTTTAATATAAGAATATATCATTTTTCGTATGGCGACTACTTCATCATTTAAATCCTTAAAAATTAAGTCATCTAAGTATCCGAGATCCTTAGCGAGTAGTAATTGGTATTCAAGCTCATTGCTTGAACCTGTTGCAATTACTAGAAATCGTTTAAATTCTGCCTTAGAATTTCGCCCGCAACCTTCAGAAATGTTAGTTGGTATGGAAGAACTTGATCTCCGCATTTGTGAAATTAATCCATATGCCTCTTCTTTTGGAAAAGATGCTTTGGTAATTGAGTAGATCTTTAAAGTAAGAAAGTGGCTTCGTTGCCAGAATTTTAAATCTTTAAAATCTCTCATAAAATTAAGTTTAGAGTGAAATTACACTGATTTTGAGTAAGAATTAAAATATAACCGTTAACACAAAGAATTAACACAAAATATGCTCCCTGAACGATCTTGCTTCTCGAATCTCGTTACTCGCTTCTCGTAGCCTAAATCAAAATATATGATCAAAATATCCGACCTCCAAAAATTCTACCGCACAGAAGAAGTAGAAACCATCGCCCTGAACAACCTCTCTTTCGAAGTTAAACAAGGTGAATTCGTAGCCATTATGGGACCA
>CAZGWG010000275.1:0-5720 GCA_964529165.1 uncultured Sphingobacterium sp. | reverse complement strand
TCCCGAATAAGGGTCCAGTCTGCCTCTCCCTTATACATCTGCGCTCGGGTACGCCCATGAATGGTTAATGCCTGGATGCCTATATCCTGCAGGCGTTCAGCAACTTCATAAACATTTTTGGTGTTATCATCCCATCCCAGCCGTGTTTTAACAGTGACCGGAAGATGAGTTGCATTGACCACAGCTTTTGTCATTTTCACCATCCTGTCTATATCCTGTAATAAGCTTGCTCCAGCACCACGGCACGCTACATTTTTTACCGGGCAGCCATAATTTATATCGATGAGATCGGGTTTTGCCAATGTCGCAATCCGGGTGGCCTCACCCATACTATCTATCTCACTACCAAAAATTTGTATCCCAATAGGACGTTCGTATTCAAATATGTCTAGCTTAGCCCTGCTTTTTGCAGCATCTCGTATTAATCCCTCAGATGAAATAAACTCAGTATACATCATATCCACACCGTTTTGCTTACACACGAAACGGAATGGAGGATCACTGACATCTTCCATCGGAGCCAGTAAAAGTGGGAATTCCCCTAAATCTATATTTCCAATCTTAACAGACATTAGCTATCTTTCAACCTTGTATTTTTGGATACTAAAATGCAAAATTACGAATAATAAATAAGCATGTTCAAATCCGCTATTGTAGAACGTAATCCGTTCAGTTCCCTGATCCTTTTGCTCTTGCTTATTTTTGCAGGGGCAGTGGTTTTTACCGGTATTGCCTTCGCGATAGGTTCCTCTATTTATGGCATGGAGCCTATGCTTATGTTGGCATCAGGCAATCAGTCTAATCTTGATCTTATCAAACTTGTTCAGATTATTTCATCCATTGGTATGTTTGTTATACCAGCCATTATTTACGCAAAATTACAGGATAGAGATTGGTTAGATTACCTTAGAATTATCCCTGTTCCGTTCTATTTGGCATTACTTACCATCGTGATTATGTTTTGTGCTAGTCCGGCACTTGAATATTCCATGGAGCTAAATAAAGGAATGAAGCTACCTTCTTTTCTCAAAGAGCTTGAAGCATGGATGCAAGAGCAGGAATTAAAGATGGAATTGATGACAAAGCAGCTCATTATTATGAACTCAGTTCCTGGATTTCTGGTAAATTTAATCATGCTTGCAATCATCCCTGCTTTTGGGGAAGAGCTGATCTTTAGAGGTGGGTTTCAACAGATTTTCACCAGATGGTTTGGAAATTATCATGTTGCTATATGGCTGACTGCCATAGTATTTAGTTCAATACATTTTCAGTTCTATGGATTTTTTCCGCGAATGTTTTTAGGAGCGTTGTTTGGTTACCTGCTGGTTTGGAGTGGGAGCCTCTGGCTTCCTATTCTGGGGCATTTTCTAAATAATGCACTTGCTGTTATTACTGCCTACTGGTATCAATCCCAGGGCATTTCAATTGATAAAATGTTTGAAGCCGAACCTTCAAGTCCTGCTCTGATTATCATCAGTTTTATTTTGTTTGTGATTACAATACGGTACTTTTATAAGTATACATTAAAATTAAACCAGTTTAAAAGAGAGGGTCTGGATGGAAGCGGGATGGGTTAAGATATATACATCTCCTGATTTTTTTAAATCAGAACTTGTAAAGCAAGTCCTGATAGATCATGAGATAGAAGTAATAATAATAAACAAGCAAGGCTTTCCTTACCGTATTGGAGAAGTTGAGGTTTATATTCACGAGGTTGATTTTCAAAAAGCACTTGAAATCATCGTAAAAAATGATTTGTAAATGAAAACAAGGGCAATAACAGCTTTTTTCTTTGTTGCGGTGATGCTTGCTTCGCTTTTATTAGGAGCGTATGCATTCACTGTATTTTTTCTGTTGCTTAGTTTATTCAGCACTGAAGAATTCTATAGACTCGTGCATGTTGATGGCGTGAAACCGAATAGATTGTTAGGTTGGATTCTGGTGATCAGTATTTATGTTCCTCTCAGTTTGTACTTTTTAAATAACGCCCCCTTATCGGTATTACTGATTTGTGTTCCATTCTTTATTCTGGTAATAATTGCTGAACTCTATCGGGATTTGAAGAACCCCTTTCATAATATCGCTTATACCCTGCTCGCTGTGATATTTGCTGCACTTCCTTTTTGCTTTTTCTATGCGCTGGGATTTATGGATGGTGAATATTCCTGGCATTTACCTCTTGGCTTTCTGATTATGCTCTGGTCGAGT
Source organism: uncultured Sphingobacterium sp. (assembly GCA_964529165.1). Classification (GTDB taxonomy): domain Bacteria; phylum Bacteroidota; class Bacteroidia; order Sphingobacteriales; family Sphingobacteriaceae; genus Daejeonella. Next base: position 3,512 of record CAZGWG010000275.1, on the reverse strand, counting down.
GATACAGGAGCTTATGTGTTTGGAATCAGCCTGGGCAAGAACAGATTGTTTGAAAGACATTCTCCCAAAAAGAGCTGGGAAGGTTTTGCAGGAGGTTTACTATGTAGCATGCTTTCAGGTTTTATTTTAAGTATTTACTTCAGCGAGCTATCGGTATTAAATTGGATTATAGTTTCTGTTATCATTGTCAGTTCAGGCACGTTGGGCGATCTTGCTGAGTCGATGCTTAAAAGAAGCCTTTCAACAAAAGATTCCGGTTCCTTTTTACCTGGACACGGTGGCCTGCTCGACCGCTTTGATGGATTATTACTTGCCGCTCCTCTCGTCTTTGTATATTTGTCTTTCATAAAGATTTTCTGATCTAGCTAAAAAATCCATGCGCTTAATTATGAGCGATGGTAAAATATTGGAACGATTTTTATAATATAAAGTATAAATAGTAATTATTGGAAAGAGAGAATAAAAAAACAGCATGCAGCCATGTCTGAAAACGAAGTCATAAAAGATCCTTCCTTGAGATACATGGCCATTGGCCTGGGTGTAATAATCCTTGTCATGGGTTATCTTACGCTTTATGTTGATGATGCCAGTTCCTTTTTTTCAGATAAAAAGGAAGAGGTGGTGACGGTAATAGAAGACAATAATTCGGATGTTTTGGTGGAGAACTCAAGTATGAGTGATGAGCAAGTACGAAGTTCATTGATTAAGTTTATTGAAGCTTTTTATAATGATCAGAGGAAGGGATATTTTGATCCCCCAAGCTACTTTTCGCCTATAACCAAAACCTATTATAACTATCATAATCTAACCTATAAGCGTTTGAAGGAGGTTCATGCAAAGCGAGTCGCTGATTTGCAGAACTATAACCTTAACTGGATTGTTTCCAGCTTGGATTACGATCGGAATAATAACGAACTTCTTGCAAGTTATTGGGCAAAAGTGAGTTATATACAACCCTCCCGCAATGCAGAAGTGTCTGGTGATATTAAGTTTGAGCTGACAATTAATGAGGAGGGAAAGATTGTTTCACTCAGGGAAGCAGAGATTAAGAATCTTGTAGTATCAGCCCTTAGTTCTGCTCATGATAGTATAATCAGCAATGAATCTGACTATAATCAGGTTTCGGCTACTCCAGAGAAAGTTGCCGAGCCCTTACCAGATCCAATAGAAAGTTCCAATATTGAAGCGCGTTATGAAGGGAAATTATATGATCTTGGAAGTGTTGAACTTGCTCCTGAATTTCATGGCGGACAAGCAGCTTTGGGTAAGTATCTCGGATCCAGATTGCGTTATCCTGCCGGAGCCCGTCAAAATAAAATTCAGGGTAAAGTTTATATTGGATTTATCGTTGAAAAGAGTGGTAATTTAACTGACTTTAAGGTGGTTAGGGGCATTGGTGGTGGATGCGATGAAGAAGCAATCCGTGTGCTTAAGTCTTCACCGGCCTGGAGACCGGGTATGGCTAATGGTAAAGCCGTTAGGACTTCTTATGTTCTGCCTATAACTTTTATGCTTGGGAATTAGAAACAGTCTCACCCGCTAGTTCCTGAAGCAATTCAATGGCCATATCCAAAGTAGCTACATGTTCAATAGCTAATCGAAGAGTATTTTTAACTTCTTTAAGGTTACTTATCCGAGGGTGGGCCTGTAAAAAATCTAGAACTCGTCCGAATTGTGCCGTTTCAAAATAAGGTGATTGTTTATTAGTTATAAAATAGCCTCTGAGTACTCCTTTTTTGAAGGTAATTTTTTCAAATCCGATCATTTTTCCCAGATACTGCAGACGCCAGGTATTAATCAGTTCGGTAACCTGAATAGGAACAGGTCCAAACCGATCCACAAGTTTTTGCCTGAAATCATCAAGAGCCAGCTCGTTCTCAATGTTTGAAAGTTCAGTATATAAATTATATCGTTCGGCTATATTGGTCACATATTCATCAGGAATCATCACCTCCAAATCAGTATCTACATGGGTGAATGAAATGAATGGCCTTGGCTTTTCTTCACTGAATAGATTTTTGAACTCGTCATCCTTCAGTTCCTGAATAGCTTCATCCAGAATTTTATGGTACATTTCAAATCCAATCTCTGCAATGAATCCACTTTGTTCAGCACCAAGAAGATTTCCGCTTCCGCGAATATCCAGATCACGCATTGCAACATTAAAGCCACTGCCCAAATCCGAGAACTCTTCAATTGCGCTCAGGCGTTTTCGGGCTTCATTGGTCAGAGTGGATAATGGCGGACTTAATAAATAGCAGAAAGCTTTTTTATTGGAGCGCCCAACGCGTCCGCGCATCTGATGCAGATCACTTAAGCCAAACATATGAGCATGATTAATAAGAATGGTATTGGCGTTCGCAATATCAAGCCCGGCCTCTATAATTGTAGTAGCAACAAGTACATCATAATCGCCACCAACGAATTTGAGCATCACATCTTCAAGTGCATCTCCCTCCAACTGCCCATGAGCTATACCGATTCTGGCCTTTGGAACCAAAGTGTTGATTAATCCACCGAGTTGCATCAGATCCTGCACGCGGTTATGAATAAAGAAAACCTGTCCACCACGGTCTATTTCATATTCTACTGCCTCTTTGATCAATTTTTCATTGAATACATGCAATTCTGTTAATACTGGCTGGCGGTTTGGGGGTGGGGTGCTGATGATACTCAGGTCCCGTGCTCCCATTAATGAAAAATGGAGGGTTCTTGGAATCGGGGTAGCAGTCAGAGTCAACGTATCTACATTTGCTCTGAACTGTTTTAATTTCTCTTTTACACCCACACCAAATTTTTGTTCTTCATCAATAATCAGCAAGCCAAGGTCTTTGAATTTTACATCTTTACTTACGATGCGGTGGGTACCAATGATAATATCAATCTTCCCTTCTGCCAGTTTTTGAAGAGATTCTTTAATCTGCTTTGCCGATTTAAAGCGGTTTATATAATCGATTGTGCATGGAAAATCAGCCAGGCGGGATTGGAATGTTTTAAAATGTTGTAAAGCCAGAATGGTAGTTGGCACCAGAATGGCCACTTGTTTACTGTCTGTTACCGCTTTAAATGCTGCGCGTATTGCTATCTCTGTTTTACCAAAACCAACATCACCGCAAACCAGACGGTCCATAGGGTGGGCCGATTCCATGTCTTTTTTAACATCTGCGGTGGCTTTTACCTGATCAGGTGTGTCTTCATAAATGAAAGAAGCCTCCAGTTCAGTTTGTAAATAGGTGTCGGGTGAAAATGCTGTTCCTGTTTGCGCCTTTCTGATTGCATAGAGTTTAATCAGGTCACGGGCAATATCTTTAACTTTTTTTTTAGTTGTTTTTTTTAGTTTCTCCCAGGTATCTGTACCGAGTTTATTCATTTTCGGTATTGTACCTTCTTTACCTGAGTATTTGGATATGCGGTTCAGGGAATTGATATTGACATAGAGGAGGTCATTATCCGCATAGACTAAACGAATCATTTCTTGCGATCTGCCATTTACCTCCACCTTTTCAAGACCG
>CAZGWG010000274.1:0-5759 GCA_964529165.1 uncultured Sphingobacterium sp. | reverse complement strand
TCTTATTATCGCGTACTTGATCTTTCAAGCGGAAATCCATTTTCAAATTCAATCCCATCTTACTTCCATAAAAGTATCGGCGGATATCATGCGGCAAAATTGAAAAGATATCAGGAAGTTTTGGATAAACAATTCAATGGAGCGATTAATGAAGATATTTTGGATATGCTGAATACCAAATATCTGATCACTTCTGATCAAAACGGCCAGAAAGAAACCGTAAAAAACCGCTCTACCGCAGCCGGTAATGCATGGTTTGTTACGAATGTAGAATACGTCAAAAATGCTGATGAAGAAATGCTCGCAATCAGCAGCTTTGATCCGAAGAAGGTAATGGTTGTTAGCGAAGAGTTTAAACCTTTAATTGATACAAAAAAGGTGGGTTATGACGGAAAAGGTTTTATCAGACTCACAAATTATCATCCTGATCACCTGACCTATGAGTACTCTTCTGGCCGTGACGCTCTTGCTGTATTTTCAGAAATATGGTATGACAAAGGCTGGAATGCGTATGTTGATGGTGAGAAAATCCCTTATTTCAGAGCGGATTATATTTTAAGAGCTGCCCAATTACCCGGAGGTAATCATAAACTTGAATTCAAATTTGAACCGGCCTCTTATTATACAGGAGAAACTATTTCGCTTATTGCTTCCATACTGCTTGTTCTGGGTCTGGCTTATGCGATCTATACAGAAACGAGAAATAAAAAACCGGAACCTGCAAAGGTGTAAATCCGTCATTTTCGATGAGCGAAAAATTGTTGTAATTAGGATTGTTGTTAACGCGAAGAGAAATCTCATGGTCAAAAACAATCCTAATTACAACAATTTTTCTCCACAACGCAAATTACAGGCTTAAGAAGAAAATACTACTGATGTGTTCGAAATGACGGAGGCTAAAGCACTGTCCACCATCAAAAGATTTCTCCACAACGCAATTTACAGACTGAAGAAGAAAATACTGCTGATGTGTTCGAAATGACGGAGGCTGAAACTCAGCTAATCATTTGTCCTTCTATGCTTCAGGTAGTAAAAGGCTAATCTGAAAGCAATAACAGCATGATTAAATACATTGGGAATAAGTCCGTAATGTTTCGAAAAAATATGAAAACGCTCAATCAGACTCTGACGGTGTTTCTTCTTTGACATTCCGCCAACCAGATATTTTGCAACATACATCCTGGTATTAACAATCTTCCCGGCCTTTTTAGCTGCCCGAATGATCCAGTCGATGTCTGCACTCAATTTATAAAGGGGATCGTAAGAGTCAGTCAGTGATTTGCGGATATAAATAGCCTGATGACTGATGTTCATCCCATATTTAAAATCTTTCCAGGAAAAAGTTTCAGGTGCTTTATGTCTCCTTTGTCCCATACTATTCCAGTCTTCATCATACATTTCAGTCTCGCCATAATAAATATCCGCATCGGGGGCAGAAGAGAATACTTTCTCAACAGTATCAGGGGCATATATTTCATCACCGGAGTTCATGAACAAAACATAATCTCCTGAAGCCTGCGCAAGTCCCTTGTTCATCGCATCATAAATCCCTTTATCCTTTTCGGAAATCAGCCTGGTCAGTCTGTTTTCATATTTTTTCAGAATCTCCAGAGTTCCGTCAGTCGAGGCACCATCAATTACCACATATTCAATGTTGGGATAGGTTTGATTTAATACAGACAGAAGTGTACGTTCTATATCCCGGACATTATTATAAACAATGGTAATGACAGATAGTTTAGGCTGAAACATGGTCTTTTAACAAAGATTCGTATAATTCGATATGCCGGCGTGCAATGATATGCTCCGAAAATTGATCTAAAATAGTTCTCCGCGCATTCGCGCTTAATACTTGACGATTAGCTGAATAAACCCAGGCAATTCCGCGAGCAAGATCTGCAGAAGAACGATATTCGGCCAGATAGCCATTTTGCTGATGCTGAACCATATCCGGGATACCACCGGTTCTGAACGCGGCTACCGGAGTACCGCATGCCAGGCTCTCCATGACTGTGTTCGGGAGATTATCTTCAAGCGAAGGTGCCAGAAAAACATCTGCAGCACTATAACACAAAGCCAGCTTTTCATCATCAGAAATAGTCCCTAAAAAAGTTGCCTTAATTGGAAAATCAGGAACATTCTCCTCATTCCTGTTACCAAAAATAATCAGTTCTACCTTATCAGGATCAATATCATAATTTGCAGCAAACAACTCTATTGCATCAAGCAGGTAAACGGTCCCTTTATGCATATCCATACGGGATGGCATAAAACCGCTCATCAGAATGAACTTTTCAGGTGCTAAGCCAAGTGATTCTCTGGCTAAAGCTTTACTGGATGGCTTAAAAACCTCTGTATCAATGGTATTGGGAATATTGACCACTTTGGTGGCCCTAAGCAAACTACTCATACGAACTGAATCTGCCATCCATCTTCCGGGTGCAATCACAGTAAAATTCAGATGAGAATATGCATTTTTCTTTTGATGCCAGATCTTATAAGACCTATCCTCAGGAGCAGAATTTTTCAGTACCGGACAATTACCGCACTCCTTTAAAAAATGATCACATTCATAACGCACATGGCATCCTCCTGTAAAAGCATTACTATCATGGAAAGTCCATACGATTGGTTTATTCAAAGCCGACAATTTTGCAATACCTGCAGGGCGTAAGAAGGCATGATTGATCCAATGCAAATGGATAATATCAGCAGATTGAAGCAAGTCAAGTTTTGAAATATCCCTACCCCAGACCGGAATTGAAAAAGGTATTGGCAGCGGCTTGGTAAAGAATTTAGAATAATACCGCTCGAATAATATTCCAAAGGCTGTAAACCATTTATTGAAAAAGCCTTTGGATAAATTGACAAATCCCGGATTATCACTAAACAAAAAATTAACTGCTAACACAGAATCAATTCCTTCAGCTTTCAAGGCTTTATTCAGGCGTGAACATGCACGTCCGGCTCCGCCGTTACCGGAATATGAATTCAAATGGATAATTCTCACTATCCCAAAAATACAATTCATATTACTAATGGAGAGATTTTCAGAAAAACAAATTGCTTTCCCTGGTATTTTCACCAGCATATCTAAAATTTTGTTTTCTTTGCTGATGCATGGGAAATCTATTAACCGACAGGCAATTCTGGACTAACTATTGGGAATCTAAACCCGATCTGGCTATACCGGTCGATAAGAATTACCTTTTCCATCAACAATTGGAAAAAATAGTTAAAACAAATAATGTTCAGACTGCGGTTGAACTGGGTGGATTTCCGGGATATTATTCCATTTTCCTGCACAAATACCTGGGAGTCAGAACCACGCTCTTCGATTATTTTGTTCATCCCGATATTCTAAAAAAGGTTCTGAACCAAAACGGTCTGGATGAAAGTGAGATCCCGGTAATTGAGAATGATGTCTTTAATTATCAACCGGAACAGAAATATGATCTGGTACTTTCCTGCGGTTTAATTGAGCATTTTAAGGACACCCGCGATATCATTGAACGGCACCTTGAATTTTTAAAACCAGGGGGAACTTTATTTATTACCCTCCCAAATTTCAGAGGTGTAAATGGCTGGGTGCAAAAGACCTTTGACAGGGATAATTACGATAAACACTATATCGAATGCATGGATACCGAATATCTTGCAACGATACTGGAAGAACTTGGCTTGAAATCCATAAAAGTATCCTACTTTGGAAAATACAGTGTTTGGCTTGAAAATAAAGATGAAAAATCAGGAATGACCAAAGCATTTATTAAAAGTATCTGGTTCATTGGAAAGGTAGTTACAACCCTGATACCCTTTGAATCAAAATTATTATCTCCTTACATCGTTCTGGAAGCTAGGAAATAAGAGTTTTATTTGAAAAAGCTTAATTCATTCCGCTCATGGCCGCGGGAGCCTAGTCCTTCTTCTCCAGGAAAAAAGAACCAAACCGAGGAGGAACCACGAGACCATGAGTGCCTTAAAAAACAATATACAAACAGCGAATAAACCCCGCTGCAGTCCCGAAGGTTCGGGATCAGAATTGAGACTTGGCTCTACCACACCACAGCCAAGGCGGAAAAAAAGGTTAACGGAGAGATAGTACTCAGGCCAAACTCCAATCCAATACCCACTGAAGTTGTTTTGATAATGAATATTTTTAGAAAACACCAGGGAGATTTCTATTTAACCATAAAATTTCAAATGAAACGTGATTTTGTGCGGTGGACTGAAAAAACGGCGGGCCGGGCGTTTTACCTGTGGGGGGAAGCTTCGTTTTTTATTGATTTTACTCAGTATTTTTTATTGTTTTTTATCGGCCATCGTGGTCTCACCGCAAAATAGCGGTTCGGCATTGGTTACTTTTTGATCAAGCAAACCGCGAAGCAGCTTGAGGTCCTTTGAAAACAAAAATAGACACCGAAAAAAGTACCTTGCCTCCGCGGCTAAAAGCGGACTAAATTACATTAACGTGAACTCGACATAATATTTAAAAACACCAATGGAAGCATAGCATTTTACAGCTTCTAACCTGCATTTTAGATACAGATAGCCTTGAAGCCTCGCTTCAATCGATGTGATTTACAATCTATGTTTCCTTTAAAGCATAATAAATTCAATCCATCTGGTTAAATACTAATCTTTAGATAGTTTTATCCCGAACTCACGTTACATTAATATTTCTTTGTTTCTGGATAGTGGATTGTTTCATAAAAAGATCAGATCCCCTTAATTTTCTGTTTAGTATACCGAAGTATTCTCTGCCATAGACTTCCCTTGCGCGTTTTCAGAAAATTCTTAATTGCGAGGTAAGTCTCCCTATTCTCTTCAATTCTTTCAGGAAATGATGTTACTGGAAGTGGATTAATGATGACATTATAAATATCATTTAAACCTGAATGAATTCCCGAACCATCATGCCCGATATTATTAATAAGGGATTTTGAAGGATTTAATGTCAGACCACCTTTGAGAAATATAGAAGCATACCAGCGTATAGCCCATGAATTATTCCTTCCCCGCTTAAATTCCATAATCTGTTTCCAGAAGTTCATGGTACCCTCAATGGAGAATTCATGTCTCTTTTTGCGATCAAACCGTGCTACTATCTTATCAATATCGGGTTCAAAATCTTTCCAGGCTCTTTGCCATGTTGCCCATCCCCAGCTTGTTGCGGCCCGATAGAGAAAGGTCTCAGGCAAATTTTCAGCTTTCAGAGGATACATGTAAGCACCGATATGCATCACCTTTTCCTCGTTCTGGTACCGAACAAGGGCATCATTAAAATATTGCAGGGTATATACAGAGCTGATCAGATCATCCTCAAACACAATCGCTTTACCATATTCAGAAACCAGCATGCTCACCCCATCTATAATAGACTCAGCAAGACCTAAATTGACTTTTCTTTCAATCAGCTCAACAGACTTAAAGCCATCAACCCGCTTAATAATATCCCTCACTTCATCAACAAAAACTTGTTGAGACGAATCTTTGGCAGCATCAGAAAAAATAAAAAGCCTTGATTCATCCGCCAGCAAATTTTGCTGCAAAAACTTTATTGTCCTTCTGGTATGCTCAGGACGGTTATAAACGAATAAAGCTATGGGGGCAAAGTTCTGCATTATTGAGTATTTAGTATTGGGTACATAGTATTTAGTACAGAACTATTCGAATAAATTATATTAATTTGTATCTCCATTTTTCAACTGTCAACTGTCAACTGTCAACTGTCAACTGTCAACTGTCAACTGTCAACT
>CAZGWG010000273.1:1879-5802 GCA_964529165.1 uncultured Sphingobacterium sp. | reverse complement strand
GTCGAGTTCTGGAATACATCTTTATAATTATTCGGCTGAGGTGAAAATGCATATTGTGTTCCTGCCTTTCCGGGAGCAGCAGACCAGTGATTAACCATTTGGCCGGTCATTTTAGGGCCCCATGATTCTTCCGCTGTAGCATTGTAAACTCCTGTTACTCCCTGTCCATATTCATTCTGAGGCTCGAAATAATGCAATGGTCTTCCTGTCTGGAATGTTTCATTTACACTGATTTGAACCTGGCCTTCTGTTCCTTTCTTGGTTTCAATAATAATTACTCCGTTCTGAGCAGCACTTCCATATAAAGCTGCAGCATTGGGACCTTTCAATACGTTGATAGATTCAATATTATCAGGGCTAAAGTTTGCGATTGCCGTGCTCATAGGAACACCATCAACAACATAAAGCGGACCACTGTTACCAGAAATTGAACGATTTCCTCTAAGAACAACCCTGGCCTGACCACCCAAACCGGTACCTGCGGTTTCAATACTCATACCGGCTACTTTACCCTGCAAGGCATTCACAACGTTCAGTGTACGGGTTTCTGTCAGTTCTTTTGCATTTACACCCTGAGTAGCATAAGTCAGAGATTTTGACTCACGCTTGATACCAAGGGCAGTAACAACCACTTCACTTAAAGAAGTTGATGACTCATCTAAACTAACATTGATTACTTCCTGTCCGTTTACTGCAAGTTCTTTGGTGATATAACCAATATAGGTAAATACCAGCGTTGCATTATCAGGAACATTTAATGAATATCTTCCGTCCATATCAGTTGATGCACCAATATCGGTACCTTTCACCTTGATACTTACACCCGGAAGAGTCTCACCTTTGGCATCCTTTACCTGACCCCTGACAACAATATCAAGTGTACTGGAAGCCGCATTTGCCTTTAATTTACCGGCATTTGCATCATTTCCTGTCCTTAGATTGTTGACAATCATAATTCTGTTATCAACCTGCTTAAAATTGAGAGAAGTGTTGGATAACAATTCTTTCAGAATATCAGAAACAGACATCTTTTCTGCAGACAAATCCAGCTTATTAATATCCTTTACATCAGCATAGCGATACATAAATTGAAACTGACTTTGTTTCTCAATTTTTTGAAAAGCCTTCACTAAAGACTCGTTTTTAAGCTCAAGTTTTATTTCAACCTGATCAATTGCCTGGCTCTTCACGGGAGGGGCCGAGAACAACTGAATTGAGGTCGTTAAAACAATAAAAAATGCTAATCTGAGTTGCATAATTATTAATAGTAATTTATCAAAAAGTAGCCTTAAATGATAGGTAAAAAGTGGTTTTTGCTGATTTTCAGCATGAAGTGTAAAAATATTCATAATTTTACATCGGTTTAAATTTATCGAAATGGCTTCTATTATTAGAAGACAGAATTTAAAACATAAATTGATGTACGATGGCAGTCGGACAACAATTATCCCTCTGAAGACACTGTTCAAACAGGATTTCAGAGGGTTTTTTATGGGGCTAAGTCGAAGTTCATTGGCTTTGTTTTTTAAATAGTCATTAATGATGTTAAATACATTCTCTATTTTGATTCCAGTGTAATTAATGCTTTAGCGACATCATATTTATAAACAGCTTCATTAAACTCAGACATACTTTTTAAAATCTGATCGAGTGTTTCGCCTTTTCTGACAATGGTTGTAAATCGTTTGGATCTGATACTATCATCAGAAATAACAATCTCAACCTTGTATCTTGCTTCCAATAGTTTGGCTGCCTCAGCAACAGTTACATCACTCAGTAAAAGGTCCTGTTCTTTCCATTCCAGATATTCAGGTGCATTAACTACCTTTTGTACGACACTTTTATTGCTTGTATCATAAGTGATTTGCTGATTGGGGGTAATAATTCCAAGTGTCTTGCGATCTTGATCTTCAACCCTAACCTTGCCCCTGCTGACTGTGACCCGGATACTGGGGTTATCAGACCATGCCTTAACCTCAAAGGCAGTACCCAGAACGATAGTCTTCAGATTACCTGTGTGGATAATAAACTGCTTGGATGCATTGTGCTTGATATCAAAATAGGCTTGTCCGTCAAGATAAACCTCTCTTGATGCAAGACCATCAAAAGAAGAGGGATAATTTAATTTAGCACCCGGCCTTAAGATAACTGTACTTCCATCTGGTAACTGTATCAATCTGTTTTCTTTTATTTTGGGTTGTCGGGAAATGACATTTCTCTCTTTAACTGGTTCACTTCTGAAAAAATAAATTCCGGCACTTAATATGATGAGGAGTATCGCTGCAAAAGATATATAATTGATCCTGAATCGATTATTGGAGGAAGAGTCATCTTCTTTAAGATTAGCTTCTTCATTAAAGATTTCATCCCAAATCTTATTTTCTATTTCATTCCTGAGATCTGTTTTCTGATTCTTAGGCATAGAATCAAAAATATCAGGCTCTGATTCAAACAGATTATAATGCTTGATCAGCAGTTCGCACTCTTCTTCCGAGGCCTCATGCTTCAAGTATTTATTCAGTAATTCAGAAAAATATTTCTTGTCCATCTAGCAAAATCATACTTACCCTAAATCATAGACCAGCGAGCATCATAATGTCCTATTCAGAATTAAAATATTTTTCAATTCGTTTCCGTTCCTTCTGGTCAGTGTTCTCACCGACCATATTATGTGAAGAGGGAAATGCCGACTAGAGGGAATATTTTCTGAATCGATGGTATGGTAAGGTGATAACACCGACCAAAGGGAACACCTATGTAATTTCTTAAGTTAGAGGAGTAGTTCGTTGACTTACATATTTACTTAGGCGTCATACCGGTTAAATTCTCCAGTCTCTTTTCTAGTGTTATTTAAGTGTAATTGGTCATTGGTTTTTGCTATGGGCTATGGGCTTTGAGCTATCAAATTTGAGTAATAGTGAATAGTAGTGATGTGCAGAACTGATTGCCCATCGCTGATTGCTCAAAGCCATCAACGTCATTTCATTGTTAACATCACACTAGTCTGCGACCCGATAGCTATCGGGTGACGAAATCTACTTTCTAAACGCCTAGGTGATTTCGTAAGTCGGGAGAATAACTTAGTAAAAGAAAACCCGCAATTGCTCTATTGCTTTTCCTAATTGGTTCTGAACAGTTTTTCTTGAGATACGCATCTGACTGGCAATGGTCTTTGTAGGTATATCATCATGAAAACGAAGTCTGAATATTTGCTGTCTTTTAGGCGGAAGTGTTGAGAGCAATTTTTCATAAGAATGATAAAACTCTTGCCATAAAAGATTACCGTCAGCTTTTTCATTCTGGGCTGGGATATTATCAAATACTTCGAGATAGGGGGTTAAATTTTTGCTCTTTGCTGCGATTTTGAATACCTGGTTACGGACGGATATACTTAGATATGCAGGAAGATTACTTATTGGACTATGTCTGTTTACCCAGATGCTCACGAAAATTTCCTGTACAATATCCTTAGCCAGATCCTCATCACGTAAACGTTTGTATGCATTGGAATACGTTTGTTCCCAGTATTTATTATACAAAATATTAAAGGCAGTCCTTTTACCTTCCTGCAACTGCATTAAAAGTATTTTGTCATCCTGAACTTCCGGGTTAATATCTTCCATTTATATTTTTCGAAACGATACAATAATCTAAACTATACAGATATAGTTATCCTGAGATGCATATTGGCTTTTGTTAAAATTGAAATTTACGTGTAAACTGTAAACAAGCTGTTTAAATTCAACAATAAGCGATCAAAAAATCAATCTAATCCCCTGGTCTGATAAAATTTCAAAAATCAAGGTTAATTAATTAAGTATAAAGCCATTTTCCAATCAGATATTGAGAAATGGATCAAAATACATATCCTTTATTTATAAAACTATCTCCTATAGAGATTTATAATTTAAATGTAAGTTACG
>CAZGWG010000273.1:0-1869 GCA_964529165.1 uncultured Sphingobacterium sp. | reverse complement strand
AAATCCAAAAAAATATATACTTTTTTTTACACATTCCCGGATTTAACTCACAATTATGAATGTAAGTAAAAAACAGTGTCTTATTTAGACGGATTGATCAGTCCAGCGATTGCATTCAGATCATAAACAATCTTTCCATCCCGGATTGTCAGTTCACAATCAATCTTTTGTTTGCCGTCAAATCTGTTTCCGGCGACATCTCGAAATCCAAATTTACCCTCACGAATACTTAATACCGCTACATCCGCCATTGCACCTTCAGAAAGGTTTCCCAGTTCTTCACGTTTGATAACCTGTGCAGGAGTCCAGGTGCTGGCTTTAATCAGGTCAGGAAATTTCATTCCCATAGCCATAAATATGGATAATACATTTAACTGATCTTTCATTGCACCGTTCACGCTCCCCTGATGAATGTCGGTACCCATTGTATTTGGATAAAATCCTGCTTTCAAAGCTGGTAAAGCCTGATTAAAATTGAAACTGCCTCCTCCAAAACCAACATCAAATATGATTCCTTTTCTTTGAGCTTCCAGAACAAATGGCTTAAACTTCTTTGTTTTAAGATCAACAATTGGCTCCACCACCCCTCTTGATGATTGTATAAAGGTATGTGTATAGATATCTCCGGGACGGAGATACTTGGTAAACAATTCTTCAATGGATATAAAAAGTGTATTCAGATCGATCATAACCGGCATATTGGCCAGTTTACCGGCTTCAACACCACGGCTTATTGGTGTCCACTCTGACCCTGTGAAATGTGCAACTTTAAAACCCACAACATCGTTCTTATTGGCCAGTGCAACTTCAGCAGTTTTTTTTGCATCCATATCGCTGACATTCTGCTCATACTTTTCAATGCCTTTCATCCCCTCACCTACAATATTCAGTAAAGAGAGAACCCGGGTTTTTGAAACGTCTATAATATTCTTTTTGAATGTCGGGAAGGATCTCCAACCTGCCCCCCCTGCATCAACAACGGTTGTAACTCCTGCTCTGAAAGTAGACTGATCGGGCAGTACGGCAACTGTACCTCCACTCAGATAGCTATCCGGATCAAAACCATAAAAGACATGGGCATGCAGATCGATCAGCCCAGGAGTAACATACATTCCTGCAGCATCAACAAGCTGAACGGCAAGAGCGGTGTCAATATTCTTTGCTACCCTCACTATTTTCCCATCCTGAATAGCCACATCCATTTTTTCATTAATATTATTCTTTGCATCAATAACATGACCTCCCTTAATAAGTATTCTGTAGGGCCTCTGGGCCTGAACAGTAACAGAGAAGAAGAAAATTGACCAAAAAAGCAGTGATAGCTTGCGTAACATTCCCATATAAATGAAATTATAATTTAAAATTTGATCTTCTGTTTAAACTCTGGCTTTGATCAGTTCTTCTGTGAAACGTTTTGCTACAATTTTCTCATCTCCAGGCTGCATCATCCATACTGAAAGGATCATCGCATCATTGATACTCTTCGGGGCTTCAATTGATGGTTCACCATTACGTAAATTCAAAGTCATCTCCTTTGAAGTCAGACGAATCAATGACTGATCCCAGGAAATCCTGAGGGTTGGAGTTACGTTTGCTATTGGCGGTACAAAAATCTCGGCTTTAACCCCATTCACTTTACTTACCGCATTCAATATTACGTTTGCTCGGTCTTCCCACATTTGCCATTCCTTTGCATGATCCAGATTAACAAAGCGATCAAGCGCGGCATACATTCCGAATATCTCTTCCTTATTTACTTTCATACCTCTTCCGATATTGGCTCCTCCGGGAGGCGCACTCAGTCTGGCAGCTGCTATGATCTCTTTTCTGCCCATTAATATACCGGCACTTTGAGGTCCACGGATGGCT
>CAZGWG010000272.1:0-5810 GCA_964529165.1 uncultured Sphingobacterium sp. | reverse complement strand
GGCAATTGAAGTTGCCCATAAAATACTGACTGAAAAAATAAAAAAAGAAGAAAAAAAAACAGGAAAACAATTATCTACAAGAACAAGGCGATACAAACAGCTGCTTAAAGAAACTGTTCCTCCTTATGATGTTAATAAGTTCCCCAACAAATGGCGTAAGATGGAATCGGATCAACCGGCACGGACACTAATGGCACATTTAGGTAAGGACAGCTACTCACATATACACTATGACAGTAATCAAGCCCGGACGATATCCGTTAGAGAGGCCGCAAGATTACAGTCCTTTCCCGATGGTTTTGAATTTACCGGCGCAATGAATGCAGCATTCAGACAAATCGGCAATGCAGTTCCTCCACTTATGGCAGCTAAGCTTGCGGAAACAATTAAGTTAACTATTGAAAACGGTATCCAATGTTATCAAAACGCGAACTTGACAGTCTGAGGGAACACAAAGCAGAAAAAGTACCGCCGTATCCGGCTTCGCTTATTGAGACATTCAGAGCGATAGGATATAATCTGCCCACTGCACTTGCTGATATTGTAGACAACAGCATTGCGGCGAGAGCTAAAAATGTATGGCTGGATTTTAAATGGAATAAAGAGCATTCTTTTATTACCATTCATGACGATGGTAGAGGAATGACGCTGGAAACATTGATTGAAGCGTTGAGACCAGGTACACATAATCCACTTGGCGACCGAAAACCGGAGGATCTGGGACGCTTTGGTCTGGGATTAAAAACAGCCTCATTTTCGCAATGCAGAAATCTTTCTGTTATTTCAAAAGATAAAAAGCAGAAGACAATTCATTTCAGGTCATGGATACTTGATTATGTAGAGCATTTTAAGGAATGGGAAATACTGGAATATCTATCTGATCCTACGTTACAGCGACGTTTAGAAATGCAGCTCGCAGGTACTACCATAGTCTGGGAAAATCTGGATAGGGTAATTTATGATCAGGAAAAACAGCTTATATCAGAAGTTAAATTTTACGAAACTGTACGAGAGGCAGAGCGACACCTTGCTATGGTTTTTCACCGGTTTATTGAAGGAAAAAAGCTTAATATCAGAATCAATGGCCAGCAGATACAGCCCTGGGATCCCTTTCTCCGGGACGAAAAGGCTACACAGTCCTTTCCTACAGAATCTTTTTCTGATAGCCAGGTAAGAATTACAGGATACGTTTTGCCACATCAGGAAAAGATCAGCGTTGAAACCTGGAAAAATGCGGCAGGGATAGATGGCTGGAATGCGCAACAGGGCTTTTATATCTATAGAAAAGATCGTATGCTTGTTTCAGGAGACTGGCTACAGCTTTTTAAAAAAGAAGAACACACCAGGCTGGCCAGAATAATGATTGATATCGATGCAAACCTTGATTTTGCGTGGCAGCTGGATATCAGAAAATCACGTGCAATTCCTCCCCGGATGTTTCGGGATGAACTGAAACGTTATGCTGCGGAAGTAAGAAAAATTGCAATTGACGTATTTAAACATAGGGGAAAGCAGAAACAAAGGCAATCAGGACGATCTCATTTTGAGTTTGCCTGGACAACTATTGAAGAAAATGGAAGAGCTTATTTTCAGATTAACAGAAAACATCCGCTTATCCGGTCGCTGGCGGAGCAACTGAAATCCCGGAAAAAGGATCTGGAAAAAGTGCTTCGGTTGTTGGAAATAACTTTACCTATACCATCAATTGTATTGAATGAAAGTCTGAATGCGGACAATCATGATAGCTCCGGCCTTCCGGTAGGTGAGGAAGAAATTACAGGTTTGATGAAATCTGCTTATAAAAGCCTTACAGAAGAAGGATATACACCCGAAAAAGCAAAAGAAGAACTTTATTTTATAGACCCCTTCAGCAATTACCCTCATCTGCTGGAAATGCTGAACGAATAATGTCATATATGAAACAATTGGACCTTAAGATACTTGAAGACGGATATAGTACTGGATTATCAGTACGCTGCGGCGGTTTTCTTGCAGAAGGTGCGTCTATATGCCTGGAACATCATGCACATCCGCAACAAGTCAGTTTGCCTGTAGAGGGAATGATCACTAAATCCTTTTTATTATCCCGCCTGAAAGTTGACCAACTGAGTAAAAACAGCTTCGCTGACTTACAGGAAGCGCTTGAATATGGCGCTATGGGAGTTGCTGTAACACTCATTCATGATCAGATGGGGTATACTGTAATCCGCTCTTGGAAAGGAACCGGATTTGATTTTTGGGCCGGAGAAAAAAAAGATGATTATCTGTTTGAAAATAAACTCAAAGTAGAAGTAAGTGGAATTCTGAAAGGTACTGATGCACAAATAAAAAAGAGACTCGAAGAAAAATTACAACAAACTACGAGATCGGCAAGTCTGGGTTTACCAGCCTGTGCTGTAATTGTAGAATTCAGTAATCCCAAAACCTTAACCGGATCAATATGAACGATAATATTCGTAAAACAAATGTCTGGCATGAAGAGGCAATGGATTTTGCAGAAATGGCTTTTTTTGCTGCCAGGCGTAATGAGCAGTATAATTACTGGAAGTTTATACAACGCGCTTTGAATTACGAAAAGGCGGCAGCTCGATTACTAAAAGATTCTGACGTAGTGCTATCCCGCTCTGTTCTATATCAGGGAGCCGTTCATTTTGCTTTGAACCTTGATGATTTCAGTGAGGCGCAGAAATTGCTTATGGAGGCTTTCCAGGGAAACCTTGTTGCGGAAGTGCGGGCTGATCTTGAAAAAGAACAGGCTCGGTTAAAGGATAGAGAAAGAATCAGAAAAAGAGTATCAGCAGTTGCACAGGGATATCTGGAAGATGAGGAAGAAATACAATCTGACAAGGTTACAAAAGCCCTTAATGCTGCTATTTCCAGCGCGGAGACTTTTTTTGGTAAAGAAACACTGACTGTCTTACTCAACAGGCTTGCCTTACAAGCTGTGCTGGAAAGTAAAAATATGATATCCAATCCGGATTATCAGATTTTCGAACAACAGCAGCCTGACCGTGCCTGGATTAATGAAAGGAAAGAGCAAATCACCTGGAACTTCTGGAAAGCATATAAGAAATACCTTGATCACAAGGGAATAGCAGCTACAACAATAACAAAGCTTGATCTGCTTACGAATGATATACTTAACCGGATTGGCAATCCGGCCACACCGGGTATCTGGGATAAGAGAGGTATGGTTGTAGGAGATGTGCAGTCAGGAAAAACCAGTAATTACATTGGGCTGATTAATAAAGCTGCTGATGCAGGGTTTCGCATTATTATTATCCTGACAGGCTTGTATGAAAACCTCCGCCAACAGACACAGTATCGTGTAGATGAAGGATTTTCGGGCTTCTCTTCTATACCGGGGAGCAGTAACGTTATGGGGGTGGGTAACCATAGAAATAGTATTCCGGTTCATCCGATTACGCATGTGGGAGACGGAGGGGACCTCAAAACTGCAACACTACGCAACCTGCCACTAAATACCAATGACTATTATGCAATAGTCATTAAGAAAAATCCGAATATTTTAAAGAGTCTGCTTACCTGGTTGTATGCAAGAGGAACGGATGATGGTGACTACAAAATCATCAAAAATATACCTTTGCTCATTATTGATGATGAGGCAGATTATGCTTCTATAAATGTTGCTAAGGAGTTTGTCTCTAAAATCAATGGTTATATCCGCTCTGTATTAGGTTTATTTGAACAGAGTGCCTTTGTCGGCTATACAGCCACTCCATTTGCTAATATTTTCATTTCAGATCATAATCAGACCGAGGATAAAGATATTTTTATTGAAGATAAACGTTTCCGGCTCGGGAAGGATCTTTTCCCGAAAGATTTTATCATCAATATACCTCCGCCATCTAATTACATCGGTTATTCCAAAGTCTTCAATACTGCTCCTGATAATGATCAGGATGAGGATATGCTGCCGATGATGAATATTATTGATGATTTTGAACCTTATATACCTCAGAAACATCTCAAAAATGATCCATTACCGGAAGCTCTTCCTCCTTCTTTGAAATACGCAATTCACTGCTTTATCATAGTATGTGCTATCCGACGGGCCAGAGGACAGGAAAAAGAACATAATTCTATGCTCATCCACGTTTCCTGGTATATAGACTGGATCAATCATACAGCAAACCTAGTTAATGAATACCTGCAATCTTTAAAGAATCAACTTCGATATAATACTAATGGATCTTTTACCGAAACATTACAACAAATATGGGAACAGGAGTTCAGAGGACGTACTGAAAAAATTATCAATAAACTGGGCTATGAAGATCCCCGGCTGATGGAACATAACTGGGAAGAAATAGCTCCCTTTCTTAATGAGGCCGCAGAGAAAATTGAAGTACGGGCAGTACACGGGCCCAAAAAAGGAATGCCATATGAAAATGTACAGCCCTTAAATTATAATGACTATCCTGAAGGGCTGTCAGTAATTGCTGTTGGTGGCAATAAACTTTCACGGGGTCTCACTCTGGAAGGGCTATCTATCAGTTATTTTCTGAGAGCAACAAAATTCTATGATACGCTGCTGCAGATGGGACGTTGGTTTGGTTACCGGCCCGGTTATGCTGATGTTTGCAGGGTATTTACTACACAGGAACTTGTTACTTGGTATCAATACATAGGTAATGCTACGGAGGAGTTAAAAGAGCAGTTCGACATTATGAAGCTTGCTGAGCGTAACCCCACTAATTTCGGATTGAAAGTACGGTCAGCCCCGGGGATGCTTATGATCTCTGCTGCTGCTAAAATAAAAGGAGCCTCTGATCTTAGCCTCAGCTACTCCGGGGAGCTACTTGAAACTTATGTACTTAGCAAATCAAGTGATGTTTTGAAGCAAAATATAAATACGCTGACAGGCTTCATACATGCGCTCGGGCCTCTTTCCGGAAAAACTAGGCAAGGTCAGTCTTATATCTGGGAGCAGGTTCCCTATTCTGTGATTGACGGTTTTCTGGAAAAGTATATAACTAAACAACAGAATATACGTCCGGACTTTGTGCGTGCTTACATATCCAGACAACTCAGGCACCAATATCTAACAAGATGGACAGTCGTAGTGATTAATAACTCTACCGATAAATTCCCCTATACGCTTCAAACAGCAAACCAACCTGTTCTAATAGGAAAAACAGAACGTAAAGAGGTCGGAAAAGAGAAAAACGGAATATTTCACACAGATCCGGAAAATTATATCATCCGGAAATCGCACATCATCAGCCCGCCACATGAATATCTGGATATGGAAGAAACGGATGAGCGGTACGTAAAAGCAAAGGATGAGACAATTCAAAAAAGTAAGTCAGGTTTAGCACCTAAAAATCCGGTAGGGAAATATATCAGGAAGCACCGTGGCGCTGATAACGCACTTTTGCTTGTTTATTTATTAGATCCTGCGGGATTTGGAGGAGATAGCGATTTGCCTGCCGTTGGCTATGCTATAAGCCTGCCAGAAATTGAACATGACGACAAATTGCCTTATATGGTAAATAATGTATATCTCAAAGGATTATTCAATTACCCGGAAGATGCTGAAGAGGATCCTGAAAACGAAAATGAGAACTAAGCTTATGTCACAAACCAATACTGAACTGGATAATTTTTCAGCTTTTCTTACACAGGAAGTACTTGATGCAATAAAACAGACAGGGGAAGGGGGATTTCGTGAAGCGACCTTTACCCAGCTGATTATGGAGTACCTGTCTGACGCCAATGAGACTGGTAATACGCAGGTATGTACTGTTGTTCATCGCAATAAAAGCGGTAACAGGCAACGTCAGATA
>CAZGWG010000271.1:0-5947 GCA_964529165.1 uncultured Sphingobacterium sp. | reverse complement strand
TTAAATGGTATGGCGGTCTGCACAGGAAAATATTGAATAAAGTCTCACATTTTTTTGTACAAAATCAAATAAGCAGCGATCTTTTAAGTGGTATAGGGTTTAAAAATGTCACAGTAAATGGGGATACCCGTTTCGACAGAGTAGCCTACAATGCCTCGCATTGTAAAGAGATCAAAATTGTCGGGGACTTTACGAAAGGAAACAAAGTATTTATTGTTGGTAGTAGCTGGCCGGATGATGAGAAATTGATTTCAAAATTGGCCTCATTATACCCCGACTGGAAATTCATTATTGCCCCACACGAAGTAAAAACTGAGCGTATCAATCAAATAACTGAACTATTTCCAAATTCAATCAGATATTCATATATCAACGAAAGCAAAACGGAACATTATGAAAATCAGATAATGGATTCAAAATTTCAGGTATTGATACTAGATAATATCGGATTACTTTCATCATCGTATCAATATGGAGACCTTGCCTATATTGGTGGAGGATTTGGAGTAGGGATACACAACACGCTCGAGGCCGCAGCTTTTGGTTTAGCCGTAATTTTTGGGCCGAACTATCAAAAGTTTGCTGAGGCTGTTGATTTAATTTCTACCGGAGCTGCTTTTTCTATCAAAAATTATGAAGAATTAGAGAAGTGCATGGAAATGCTAAAAGCAGATAACCAAAGAAAAGCATGTGGAATATCGGCTCTTGAATATGTAAATAAACATACCGGAGCAACAGAGGCTATTCTGGATTATTTAAGAAAAAATTAACTTTTCTGCTCTGTTGAAAGCTCCACAAGTGCATCAATCCATAAAGGATGATCGTTCAGACTTTCTACCAATTGAACATCTTCTCCGCCCAGCTTTCTAAATTCATCTCCATATTCAACTGTCACTTCGTAAACCGTTTCAAGACAATCTGCGACAAATGCCGGGCAAAATACTAACAACCTTTTTATTCCCTTTTTTGCCAATTGCTCAATAACAACACTTGTATAAGGCTGAACCCAAGGGTCTTTGCCCAAACGCGACTGAAAACAAACAGAATATCTATCTTCAGTAAGACTAAGTTTCTTTGCTATCAATCGGGCCGTGTCATGACATTGTGCTGAATAGCAAAATTTGTTGTTCTCGGTCAAGGAAGAACAGCAATTATCAACTTTAAGGCAATGTTTTCGGGAATAATCTGATTTAATAAGCTGCCTTTGAGGTAAGCCATGGAAACTGAACAAAACATGATCGTATGTTTCAGGATTATGCTTTTTCCCATTCTCGGCAAATGCCTGTATCATAAGTTCATTATCGTGAAAGGAATTAATGAACGAAATATTGGGAATTGTTTGCCATTTCCTTATGAGTTCCATTACTTTTTCCAAAACTGAGCCGGTACTGGCGGAAGCATAATGAGGAAACATAGGAATTACCTTAATACTTCTGACCTGAGCATCTTGTAATTTATTTAAGGCACTCTCAATAGATGGACTTTGATAGCGCATAGCAAGCTCAACCTGATAACCATCACCTAAACGTTGTTGTAGAAGATCTCTTTGAAGCAGGCTGTAATGCATTAAAGGAGATCCGGTAGTGTCAGACCATATTTCCCTGTATAATTTCGCAGATTTAGGGCCTCGAAAAGGAACAATAATACCTTTAACAAGCAATGCTCTGGAAATTGGATTAATATCAATTACCCGCTCATCCATTAGGAATTCATCGAGGTATTTACGAACATTTGCATTCGAGGGACTGTCTGGTGTTCCCAAATTAACTAATAAAATACCTTGCTTATTCATATTGCTTTTAAAGAGCGTCAAAGATAGTCTTAGGAATCATTTATAAAAAGTGCTTCTCTCTATTTGACTTTAGAAAAACATTTTTCACTCAACTCTTCAGTTTCCATAGCTCCCACCAGGGTGTTCCGGGTGAATCATGATGCTCGTAATGATAACCAAAAAAATAACAGCTAAAGAATGCCAGGAAATGATTTTTCTTTTGAGTACCAGAATGATGTCTGTTTGAATGTTCACCATGGTGAGGTAGCCATGTGCCAAAATAAAATAGCTGAAGGGTACTCAGTAAAGAAGGTAATACCCAAAATAAGATAAGATTAATCTCAGCTATCCATATTTTGAGGACATTATAAATAACCGCCATCAGCACAATCTGCCACCAAGATAAATATTCCCTGATAAAGCTAATATACCACCTTAAAAAGTTCCCCTTATGATAATCAGGGTCAAGTTCAGTATGTACATATTTATGATGCTTATGATGTTTATCATAAAGTTTGCTGAATGGAAAACCAGCATACAATGCAGTACAAAGCTGGCCAATAAAATTATTAAGACGAGTGTTCGAAGATACTGTACCGTGCATGGCATCATGCGCCGTTATAAACAGCCCTGTATATAAATGCATCATAAGCAGGATCAATAAATAAAGAACTGGGTTTTGCAAGTTGACCTGCCACTGCATTAGACTTACGATAGATAGAATCCACAATACTACCATAATCAGCGCAATAAGCAAACCTTTATATGACTGATACATGGACATCATCTTTTATTTATCAATATTCTCCAAGAATCGCTTTAACCCTTTGCATCAACCAAAGGGGGGTAGAAGTTGCACCGCAGATTCCAATTCTATCGCCAGGTTTGAACATTTCTCTGGACAATTCCTCCTCACTTGAGATAAAATGAGTGTTAGGGTTAATACTCTTACAAACGTCAAATAAAACCTTCCCATTTGAAGATTTCTTTCCCGATACGAAAACGATATGGTCAAAGTTTACAACAAATTTCCTGAGGTCTTCATCCCTACTTGAAACCTGTCTGCAGATTGTATCGTTTGCTTTAACATCAAATCCCCTTCTGATCAGTTCATCTTTAATCTCATAAAACTTTGCTGTGCTTTTAGTTGTCTGGCTGTAGAGTGTAAATTTTTGAGGAAGATCTATATCATTAAGTTCCGAAATATCCTGAAATACTAATGCATCATTATTTGTTTGACCTTGCAATCCAATTACTTCAGCATGTCCATGCTTACCAAACAAGAGCACCTTCTCATTGTTGTCATAAGAATTCTTAACCCGATTCTGCAACTTTAATACAACGGGGCATGAAGCATCAATCAGGGTAATATTATTCTCAAGAGCCAGCCGGTATGTCTCAGGCGCTTCTCCATGTGCCCGGATCAACACTTTTTCATTTTTAATATTCACCAGATCCTCATGAGAAATAATCTTAAGTCCCATCGCTTTTAAACGATTTACCTCTTCATCGTTATGTACAATATCTCCCAGGCAATACAGGTAACCGTCTTCGGCCAGAATATCCTCAGCCATATCAATAGCATAGACTACCCCAAAACAGAATCCTGAATCCTGATCAATCGTTACCTTCAGATTATATTCCATTGCTTAAACTCAATTACTGAAATTCAGTGTATTTGATACAAAAATACTAAAATGTTTGTCAGAAAGCCCATAAATTGAGTACAAGGAAAAACCAGACCTGTGCAAAAAGCAACACGATTGCTGCACTATTCTCTTTTCTGAAATTCAAAGCCGAAAAAAAGAAAAAGAGAATAAAGGAAAAAAAGTACCATCCAATGTAATTTTGCAATGGAATAAAGCCCTCAGACCAGGACCAGTAATCATACCTTATTGCAACGGGTTCAATCAGAAAATCTATTCCAAGTAAGATCCCTGCACCCAAGGCAGAAAATAACCAACTGCTTTTAAGATTAAACTTTTGAAGAAATACACCTGCACAATAAACCAGAATTAACCAATTCACTCCTATGAGCAAGGGAGTTGCCCATAATTTTATCCCCAAAGCCCTTCCATAGGTATAAACTCCAAAAACCAGACCCGTATTTACACCGATTACTTCAATAAAAAAGCCCGCAAGATAGACCACTATCATAAATTTCACAATGTCAACAGATTTGTCATTGACTGTAAAAACCAGCATTGCCAGCATTAGTAATAAGTGGAATGGAACCAGCTTTATGAACAAATTTTCAAAAGCCGGGCTCAGGAAACCATATAATCCAACGAGATGAAATAATATGATTACAATACTGCATAATAATGTCCTGTTCATAATCTGCTTCTGATAGTTCTTCCCTTCCAGAGTATAGTTTTAGTAAAATGCTTTTTTACTGATTGTACTGAAATAAATACCATACATAGCAATTGAAAAGGATGTAATAAAAGATTTCGCCAAACACTTTGGCCTGAGAGTAATGAAATCATTATCCTGCTTAAAACTATTAGAGACAAGGCGAACATTACTAATTCAAGGCCTAGAAAGTATGCAATGGCCATAGGCCCCAGTACTACAAGCATTAGGTAAAAGAAAAGGCCTAAAACATTATAATTAAAGCCTGCAAAAAAGTTTTTACTAAAACCTTCAACAGCTTCAGAAAACGACCGATACATCCGGCAATGAATATATCCGTTTGCAAGAAGTGCCTCCGCTTTGTATCTGTTAACTTTGACCAGTCTCATAATCTCAATATCCTCTACAACTTTTGTCTTAACCTGTTCATGCCATTGATTAGTTTTGTAATTAGCTGCATCGAACATCATGAACTGACCACTTGCAGCCGAAAAAGATGGATTCCACGACAACCTAACCAGGCGAAGCGGTAACAAGTTCAGTAATAGAAAATGCATAAGCGGAACCACAAGTCGCTCACCCAATGTAAGTGTGATCTGATCTGTAAATATACTAAGCAAGCCAAGTTTATTCAGTTTCATCCTGTGAATGGAGTTATTAATCAGTCCATTGCTGATAGTTTCATCCGCATCAAGGAAAATCAGATATGCTCCTTTTGCATTCCTGGCAAGCTGATAACACGCATAATTCTTACCAAACCAGTTCTTAGGCAGTTCTTCCCCCTTGACTACCATAAACCGTTCGTCCTCATCACAGAAATCAGAACAAAGTTTATAGGTCTGGTCTGAAGAATGATCATCAAGTATAATTACCTCATAATTTTGATAATCCTGATCGCGGATAGACTGAAGCAAACCTAAGATATTACGCTCTTCATCCCTCGCTGGGATGAGAATTGAAATAAAGTCATTGTATTGCTTACCTGACCTTGTCAGTTTCGGATTAGAAATGAAATTAAAAAGGGTTACGGTAAACCTCAGAATCAGAAAAAAATAGATCAGGTAAATCAGGATCATACTTATACTTGAATCGCAGCCTGTTTTTGACGCGAATTTTCATAATGTTTATTATATGCACTTTTAATAAGCTGAAGGCTGGTAAATTCCGCACCCTCCCAATCCTGAAGATAGCAGGTCAGAACCGGCTTACGATGCTCGAAATAATCGGCGAAACTCGCAGCGAAAATGTATTGGAACTTTCGGGTTGAATTGTTGATCAGATTGATTAAACCCTTTTGAAACTGAATCTCATCAACATGTCCTGAGTATAGTTTGCCCTGAGGAAAGACAAGCACCAGATTTCCAGGATCATTCAACAGATTCCCGGCATATTCCAGCGTTTCGATTGCACTTCGGGAATTCCTTTTTACTGAAAAACTTCCTAAGTATTTTAGAAACCACACTTTTCGATAGTTTTCTTCTGTAATCATTACATGAAACTTTTTCCTAAAATAAAGACGGTTGATCTGAAACATTAAAAAACCATCCCACCAAGAACAATGATTTGCCAACAATAAAATTGACCGATCTTTATAAAACTCCGTCTTATTAAATTTCAATTCCTCAAAATCTGATTTAATAATTCTATTGATATACCAGGAAAAGAATTGGAATATAATTTTGTTTCGGCGTGGTTCAAGCATATTTAAAGATATAATTTTTTATAAGCCTGGAAATACTTAAAGACAGACTCATCCAAAATATTACTTAACGTGAGCTCGGGATAAGGTAGGATTAAATTTCAGAGAATTTAAAATATGCA
>CAZGWG010000270.1:1584-5962 GCA_964529165.1 uncultured Sphingobacterium sp. | reverse complement strand
TACAGCGTTTCAGAAAGCCCCTGATTTCTACTTCGGCAAACCTGAGCGGGAATCCTTCGCCAGCAACTTTCGATGATATTGACCAGGATGTGCTAAACGGTGTGGATTATGTGGTTAACTGGGAGCAGGATGTCAGGGAGGTAAAAAAACCATCAACTATCATGAAGCTTGAACCAGGTGGTCTCTTTACATTCATCCGTAAATAATTCCATCAGAATACCAGAATTGAAAGCTGAATCTCCTTCATTTTTTGAAAATTGCAATAATATGCTGTCCTTTGTGATAGATTATTGCCTGCTCAGATCGTTTTCGTAATCAATTTGTATGCTCCGGTCTGAATCAATATGAAAAAACACCTCCAACATCCGGTATTTAAGAAGCTAAGTGAACTGGCAGATGCTACAGGCACAGAAATCTATGTAATTGGGGGCTATGTCAGAGATATTTTCCTGAAGCGTCCATCAAAAGACATTGATATTGTGGTTATTGGCAATGGCATCAAATTCGCAGAAGCTGCAGGGAAACTATTGGATACCAAAGTTTCTGTATTTAAGAATTTTGGAACTGCAATGTTAAGGTATGGAGATCTCGAAATTGAGTTTGTTGGTGCGAGAAAAGAATCGTATCGCTTAGAATCCCGAAAGCCAATCGTTGAAAACGGCACACTGGAGGATGACCAGAAGAGGCGCGATTTCAGTATTAATGCAATGGCATTGGGCTTAAATACGGCGAACTTCGGCACTTTATTAGATCCATTTGATGGTGTAAAAGATCTGGAAAATAAACTCATCCGTACACCTCTGGATCCCACTGAAACCTTTTCGGATGATCCTTTGAGAATGATGAGGGCAATACGCTTCGCCACTCAGCTTGATTTTACGATCAGTGAGGAAGCCATTGATGCGATCAAACGAAATGCTGAACGGATTAAAATAGTCTCTGCCGAACGGATCACGGATGAACTAAACAAGATCATTCTGGCGAAGAAACCGTCTATAGGCTTCATCTATTTATTCAATACAGGCCTGTTGAAGTATTTTTTCCCTCAAATGGTCGAGCTTCATGGTGTAGAAATCATTGCAGGAAAGGGTCATAAAGATAATTTCTATCATACCTTGCAGGTATTGGATAACCTCGCTGAAAACACCGAGGATCTCTGGCTGAGATGGGCAGCAATTTTACACGATATTGCCAAGCCGGCAACCAAACGTTTTGAGCCCGGACATGGCTGGACTTTTCATGGGCATGAGGACCGAGGTGCGAGAATGGTTCCTAAAATTTTCGCCCAGCTTAAGTTACCACTGAATGAAAAGATGAAACTGGTTCAGAAATTGGTTCAATTACACCTGCGGCCAATTGTTCTGGCACAGGATGTGGTTACTGACTCAGCGGTAAGAAGGCTGTTATTTGAAGCAGGAGAAGAAATTGACTCACTCATGCTACTATGTAATGCTGATGTAACAACTAAAAATGAATATAAACTAAAAAAATACCGGAGTAATTTTGATCTGGTAAAGCAAAAGCTGAAAGATGTTGAGAAAAGCGATCAGCTAAGAAACTGGCAACCACCGGTAAGCGGCGAAGATATCATGCAGGCTTTCAATATTGCAGCCGGCAGAGATGTAGGGGTTATAAAAACCCAAATCCGGGAAGCTATTCTGGAAGGAGAAATAAAAAATTCAAAGGAAGAAGCCTATGCTTACATGCTTGAGAAAGGCAAAGCTATGGGACTTGTTCCTGTTAAGTTACAACCATAAAGATTTTTATTTAGCTGAATAAAAATCTTTATGCAAACAATCAAATAGTATTTTTGTAAATAATAAAACAAGAACATGGCAATATATAGATTCAGGGTTTCTTTTGAGGATTATGATGATATCGAGCGGGATATTGACATTAAATCAAATCAAACATTTGAAGATCTGCACCGCGCTATCCATCAGTCGACAGGATATCAGGTTGAGGCCTCTTCCTCCTTTTATGTAAGCAACGATCAGTGGATAAAGAATGAAGAAATTGCCTTTTTGCCTAACCCGCGAAAGGTCAATAATGGAGTTGCCCTAATGAGTAACTCAAAGCTGAGTAGTTTTATTGATGATCCGCATCAAAAGTTCTATTATACCTATAATTTTGACAGGCCTTTCGACTTTCATGTTGAGCTGGTGAAAATACTCCTGAATGATGAGCCTGGAAAAACTTATCCATGCGTGACCCGCAGTTTGGGTGAGGCACCCAAAATTACTGGAGGAGCAATTATTCCTACAACCGAAGCAACTCCGGTTTCTGAAGAGTTTGATTTCCTGAATGAACTTGACTTCCAGCCTGAAGACACTGATGATCTTGAGCAAATGAATGACCTTGGAATCAATACTGCAGAAGAAGCCGAAGAAGAGGAAGAAGAAAAAGATGAGTTTATGGATGAATTCTCTGACAATGAAGGTTATGATCCTGATGATCTTCAGAAGGATGAATATTAATTGATTGCCTGATAACCGGACTGCTTTATGGGCAAAACACTGATCATTATTGCAGGTCCGACGGCAGCGGGAAAAACTGCTCTCGCTATTCAGATAGCGCGACATTTTCATACTGAGATCATATCAGCCGACTCAAGACAATTCTACAGAGAAATGAATATCGGCACAGCCAAACCGTCGAAAGAGGAGTTGGAAGCCGTCAGGCATTATTTAATTGACAGCCATTCGATAAAAGACACTTATAGTGTTGGTGATTTCGAAAAAGAGGTAATCAATCTTCTTGAATTATTATTCAAAAAACAGGACCAGGTAATTCTGGTTGGGGGTTCTGGCCTGTTCATCAATGCAATCTGTAATGGTTTTGATGAATTGCCGGTAGCAAAAGAAGAAACCAGAACCAGACTGAATCAACTTCTTTCAGAGAAGGGTATCGAACATCTTCAGCAGAAATTAAAAAAAGTAGACCCTGTTTACTATGCTGAAGTAGACATAAATAATCCGCAGCGCTTAATACGAGCATTGGAAGTATTTGAAAGTACCGGAAATCCATTTTCCTCTTACCGCACTAAAGTCCCTAAAAAGAGAAATTTCAATATTATAAAGCTTGCAATTAGTCCTGAACGTATAAAATTATATGATCAGATTAACCTTAGAGTCGACCAGATGGTTGAGAATGGGCTATTTGAGGAAGTGCAGGCTTTAAGTGGTTATCGGCAACTGAACGCTCTGAATACAGTTGGTTATTCTGAAATTTTCGATTATCTGGACGGGAAATGTTCCAAACAGGAAGCCATTGATAAGATCAAACAAAATACCCGAAGGTTCGCAAAAAGACAGCTTACCTGGTTCAAAAAATCAGAAGATATAAAGTGGTTTGATCCAAGCGAACTTGAATCTATTTTGAATTATCTTGATATGGCGATATCCTCTCTTCAGATCGAGGACCAAAGAAATTAAAGAACAGGAACAGAAAGGCCATAGTGCTCAGAATCTGGATCATCACCAAAATCTTGCCCTGTTCATTTACCGGATAAAAATCACCATAACCTATTGTTACTCCGGTTATAAAGCTAAAGTAAAGAGCGTCTACCCAGCTTTGAATCGGCTGATTCAAATAATTACCTGCTGCATAAATAACCCCAAATGAAGCAATCACTTCAATAAAATTAAAGAAAAGTAAAATGATTGAACGGTTAGCCATTTTACCATGGTCATGCTCAGGCAGGAATATTTTGTGAAAAATATGCAGAAAGGTCTCAATAAGCAGGTAAATATTGAACAG
This sequence comes from uncultured Sphingobacterium sp., assembly GCA_964529165.1. Classification (GTDB taxonomy): domain Bacteria; phylum Bacteroidota; class Bacteroidia; order Sphingobacteriales; family Sphingobacteriaceae; genus Daejeonella. The sequence continues at coordinate 2,203 of CAZGWG010000270.1, read as the reverse complement.
ATATAGTAAGTAATGATTCCATAAGCCAAAATAAAGCATGATGAAAGGAACCAGGGTTTTAAAGATTACATAACACTCACCAAAGAGCTTTCTCTTGTAAAGGGAAGAGTTCTTAGTCAGATATTCAATGTAGATACCAGGAAAAAATATTTTTGACCCTACAAGGAACAATCTGAGTAAACGTTCAATACCAAAATCAGGATAATGTGTATTTTCCCAGACATTTTTAATCTTCGTAAAGTGATGAGTATGCTTAAGTAAATCTGATTCGCCAGGCTTCTGGCTACCAAAAACAAGTTTATTTAAGCGCTTTCTCACTTAGGCTTGTGCTGTTGGACCACCAAAGTTCAAGGGGAAGCCAGATTGCTCTGCATTGATCTTAATTCTGCCGTTCTGGGCTTCAAATTTTTCAATATTCTCTTCAAGCGCGATCATAAAGCGTTTAGCATGTTCGGGAGTTAATACAATTCTGGATTTGACCCTTGCTTTTGGCACCCCAGGCATTACCCTGATAAAATCCAGAACAAATTCTGAATTTGAATGCGTTATTACAGCGAGATTAGAGTAAATACCTTCTGCAACTTCTTCAGAAAGTTCAATATTTAACTGATTTTCTATG
>CAZGWG010000270.1:0-1574 GCA_964529165.1 uncultured Sphingobacterium sp. | reverse complement strand
TTTGCTCTTCCATAGCCTAAAGTTATAAATTCTACAATCAAATTTTATCCAATAAAAAAGTCCTCCCGTAAGAGAGGACTTTTTTAGTATAGGCCTTAAGGCTTTCTACTTTTAGCTTGATGCTTTCAGCAATTAAGCTTCTGCTTCTTCTAATTTTGAAGCCATCAGCTTGTCGTATTCTTCCTGAGAACCAACAATGATACGTTCGTATTGTCTTAATCCAGTTCCAGAAGGGATCAGGTGACCTACAATTACGTTTTCTTTCAGCCCCAAGAGGTTATCACGTTTACCACTGATGGCAGCCTCGTTCAACACCTTAGTAGTTTCCTGGAAGGAAGCTGCAGAGATGAATGACTTGGTACCCAATGATGCACGGGTAATACCCTGTAGCATTTGACTTGATGTTGCAGCGATTGCATCGCGGGTTTCAACAAGTTTCAAATCTTTACGCTTAAGAACCGAATTCTCGTCTCTTAGTTTACGTACAGAAATGATTTGTCCTGCCTTCAGGTTTGTAGAATCTCCGGGATCAGTAACTACTTTCTTATCATAGATCTCGTCATTCTCCAATTGGAAATCCCAACGATCAACAAGTTCCTTTTCAAGGAAACGAGTATCACCAGCATCCTCGATCATAACTTTCTGCATCATTTGATGTACAATAGTTTCGAAGTGCTTATCGTTGATCTTCACACCCTGCAAACGGTATACTTCCTGAATACCATTTACCAGGTACTCCTGAACTGCAGCAGGGCCTTTAATTGCAAGAATATCAGCAGGTGAAATTGAACCATCCGATAACGGCATACCAGCTTTCACAAAGTCATTATCCTGTACAAGGATGTGTTTTGACAATGGAACCAGATATTTTTTAATCTGTCCGTCTTTTGATTCGATAGACATCTCACGATTACCACGTTTTACACCTCCTAAGGTTACAACACCATCAATTTCAGTAACAACTGCAGGATTTGATGGATTACGAGCCTCGAATAACTCAGTTACCCTTGGCAAACCACCTGTAATATCCCTTGTTTTACCTGTAGAGCGAGGAATTTTTGCAATAATCTGTCCGATTTTCACTTTCTCGTTCTCTTCAACTGCAATGTGCGCACCTACCGGAATATTATATCCTTTTAAACCATTACCTTTTTTGTCCGCAACACGGATAACCGGGTTCTTGGTCTTATCACGGGTATCAATAATAACTTTTTCTCTGTGACCGGTTTGCTCATCAGATTCTTCACGGAAGGTAACACCTTCAATGATCGACTCAAATTCAGCTTTACCTTCAAATTCGGAGATAATAACCGCATTATATGGGTCCCAGCTACAGATCTTATCCCCTTTAGAGATTTTGGCACCATCCTTAACGTACAAAAATGCACCGTAAGGGATGTTGTTTGACATAATCATCTTCCTGGTTCCCGGCTCAACGATACGGAATTCACCTGAACGGCCTAATACTACTTCCAGAGTTCCTTCTGGGGCATCATGGCTTACAGTTCTCACATTCTCAAACTCAATAACCCCATCGAACTTGGCGTTGATCTGAGACTCAGCAGCGATGTTAG
>CAZGWG010000269.1:0-5963 GCA_964529165.1 uncultured Sphingobacterium sp. | reverse complement strand
CTTATCAGCCTCTTCATCCAGAATTTAACCATAATGCAAACGTTCGCGATCTGACAGATTGGAAGCGCTTCGGATATTGTTGCCGGCAATTTTTATAACGCTGACAGGAGTTTTAAATTCATGAGTTAGATTATTGATAAAATCGTATTGGAGTTTGAATAACTTACTGTTTATATTCAGGTTTCTGAATATGAGATAAGCTATAAGCACCAACACAAAATAAATAATAAACAAGCCCCCTGCAATCGGCATAAAGCGGGAATTAACTTCCTTTCTTAAAAAGTCTTTACCTGAGCTGAAGTATAATTTATAGTCTGAAAAAGGTCCTGACAAAGGCAGGTCATTTTCCATAACCCCTGAATCATTCTCAAGTGACTCATAAACAAGCGGCTTAATACTGATGTTCTGATATAATTCAGGATGTGCATTAACAATCGTCAGATCCAGCGGATTTAAGTAAAAAGTAAGCATATCCATTTCATAAACAGGTGATGCTGCATTCCTCTTATACATCAGATCTTTATAAATCTTTATTTCCTCCCGTCTTGGAATATTCATAAAATTGATCCTGTTTGATCTGATGCTATAAAAAACATTAAAGCGATCGTCATCATTCAAGGCCTGAGTAGTATCTGCCAACTCAATAAAACCGCTGAACTTAATCGCCATTTTGTTGAACTCATCTCCTGTCTTTAAAATAAATAAAGAATCCGGTTTGGTCTTTTTATACAGTACAATTGAATCTTTATGGATATTTCTCCCAAACTGATAAACTGATTTTGGAGCCATTGAGAAATTGTTCACCCTTATTCCATCAGGCATTTTATGATTATTTATTTCGGCATCATAAAAAACTACCCGTTCAACAAAGCGAAATTTTCTGAAAATAGTATCAATGTATTTAGACGCTTGTGCTGAATCCAAATAACCCTGATAAAAAGAAATTTCCGGTATTTTGTTTTGGAAGAAATCATTGTACGGTTTCACAGTTTCCTCAAGCACATCAATCTTCTGAGATGCAAATTCATTCGCTACATACTTGGAAGTCAGGTTATAGGCAAGAAAAAAAGCCCCTCCCATAGCAGATGTAATAAGGATAAGAAAAATTAGAGCAAGTGTAAAGTTTTTGCGGTATATATAATGATATTCCTGCATCCGGTTATTCCCTGCTTAGATTCTGGTCAAGAAAAATTTCAAGTTTCTTGTAAAATTCAAGTCGGTTTCCACTGTTTTTAAAAACATGTCCTTCTTCTTCTTTAAAGATATACGTTACAGGCACTTTCTTCTTTTTTAATTCCTTTACAAACTGGTTGGTTTCATTCATATTAACCCGTGGATCTCTTGCGCCTTGTGCTATTAAAACCGGCACTTTGATTTTATCGGTATGGAAAACAGGGGAAGCTGCTCTGAAATAATCAGCATCTGTTTCCGGGTTACCTACTGTTTCGTAATACATCTGTAAATACGGTCTGAAATACGGAGGTATATCCTTGAAATAAGTGAATAAATTTGTGAAACCAGAATAAGAAGCTCCGCATTTATAAAGTTCAGGCTTCGACATCAGTCCGTGAAGTGCTGAAAACCCCCCGAAACTGAATCCATAAATTGCAATCCTCGAAGGGTCGGCAATCTTTTCAGAAATCAACCACTTGACACCATCTGTGATATCATCCTGCATCTTACCGCCCCATTCCTTAAAGCCTGCTATCCAGAAGTCTTTTCCATAGCCTTTTGACCCTCTGAAATTAACTTGAAACACGGCATATCCCCGGCTCGCAAGAAATTGAACCTCAGAGTTATAACCCCAGCTATTCCTTGAATCAGGTCCGCCATGCGGCATAACTACAACAGGTAAATTCTTTGATGGCATTCCTCTGGGAAGAGTTAAATAACCATTAACCGTCAGCCCATCCCTTGTTTTATAACTGATGGGTTTCATCTCTGCCATATTCTCAACCTTCAGCGACGAATTAACGTCACTTAATTTAACCAGCTTTTCATCATCTAAAGAATACAGATAGAATGATCCGGGATTACGATCAGTATAGGTCCTTATAATAAATTTCTTTTCAGAGGAGTCAGAACTGGCAAGTACAATCTCAGTATTAGGTAGTAATTTCTCAAGTTTTTTGAAAATTGCCTTAAATGAATCATCCAGATAATAACGCTCCTTCTTCCAGGTTTCAAAACCCGCATAGATGAGTTTTTTCTTGTTAACAGAATAAACAGCTTCTGAAACATCGACCTGTGAATTACTATAAATAACCCGATGCTCTTTCCCGCTTACACAATCCAGTTCAACCAGAGCCATCTTATCACGATTCTTATTTGACAGCGCATAAATACAACTGTTATCAGCACTGAAACCAACTGGAAAAATACTTGTCTTAAAATTATTAGTTAAAACACCACGAAAATTCTGGCTCTCTTTATCGCGATATAACAAGGTTTCATTCACTCCGTCACTTGCAATAGCCATTCTTAATTTTCCCGCAGGGTCAGAATACCATTTTGTAATGTTTCCGGGATTTTGCAACAACATGGACAATTTTCCGGTTTTAATATTCAGGCGATAAGCATCAAAAACAGTTGAATCACGTTTATTGAGTGAAACCAAAACCTGTCCATCACGAACAGGGCCCGCACTAATTAATCTGATTTTTGTATTTGGGAATGAAAGCAGTTCTCTTTTATTATTCCCATCAATTTTAACTGCAAAAAGACCCGGTTCTTTATCTTCATACCCACCTTTCAGATATAAAATCTCGTCATTGCTGGCCCAGAAATAATTAGAAATACTCCGGTTGGAATCACAGGTTAACTGAGTAGTAGTTTTGCCATCAAGCGTTTCAACATAAATATGAATCCTATTATTGTCTGGCTTAAGGTAGGATATATACTTCCCATCAGGTGAAACCAGGTAGGATGTGTTAATGGGAACATTGAAAAAATTTTCTATCGGTATCCGCTTCGTTGCTTTTTCCATTGAACAAGACACCAAAGTGGCTAAAAGAAAATAGAAGAAAATAAATTTTGATCCCGGCATTCTATTATAAAATTATATTCAAATAATGACTCACAATGTAAAAAGAAACAAAAAAACACACAAAATGAAGTCATTTAGGGCCATTCTTAATTAAACAGACCCCTTATTTAACTAAACAGTCAAGTTAACAAATACATTTTTAAGTATTTAAATGGAATCGTAACATTTAAACTACAAGCAATTTTTTCACTAACATTAAATCTGAATAAAACGAACTTTAAGTGAATTCTCAAAAGGCGATATTCCTCCAAATGCTTATATTGAGACTGTACTAATTATACAAACAGACCGGCTTAGATGAGAAAAATTCTGCTTTCGCTATTGATCATATCAGTCACATCAACTGTAAGTGCGCAGCTAAATTCTGATGAAGCTTTGGCTGCACAGTATTTTCAATCAGGAGACTATGAAAAAGCAGTTTTACTCTATGAAAAGTTATTCAATAGAACAAAAAATGCAAGCTATTATGATCCGTATTTCAGTTGCCTTCTCAGGTTAAAAAAGTTTGATGAAGCTGAAAAGCTTGCCCGTAATCTCCAAAAAAACAATCCCGAAAATTTAAATTACCCAGTTGACCTTGGCAGGGTTTTTCAGGAACGAGGTGAGCAGGAGAAATCAAATACCCTGTATAATAACCTGATTAGAAATTTACCTGCCAATGAGTTTGCTATAAAAGATCTTGCCATAACTTTTTACAGAGCAGAAGCTTATGATTTTTCGATTAAGACCTTCTTAAATGGCCGAAAGATCCTAAACGATGAAAAACTATTCACGTATGATCTTTTAAGCTTATACCGTTACCGCAAAGATAAGCCTATGCTTATCCATGAATACCTGCAGCTTTTGAGCATAAGTCCGGAAGCATTACAACAGGCGCAAAATGTATTGGTTAATATTCTCGAAGGCAAAGAAGATTTTGATATGCTTAAAACTGCCATCTTGCGCCGCTTACAGAAAGACCCGCAAAATATTGCCTTAACCGAATTTCTTGCCTGGCAATATGTTCAGCAAAAAGATTTTGATATGGCTTTACGGCAAACCCTGGCACTTGATCGCAGACTTAAAGAGGATGGAGGAAGGGTATTTGAACTTTCCAGATTACTGATATCAAACCAGGCCTTTGAGCAGGGGATTGAAGCACTGAATTATCTGGTCGCAAAAGGAGAAAAGAGCAGGTACTATATACCGGCTAAAATCGATCTTCTAAGTGTAAAATCCAAGCAATTAAACACTGGTAAATTAAATAGAACTAATCTTCTTGCTTTAGAGAACGATTACCAGTCATTATTGAATGAATTCGGACGAAGTTCCGGCACTGCATTTGCAATCCGGCAATTGGCAAATCTGCAGGCATTTTACCTTAACAAACCCGCAGAAGCTTCTGCACAACTTCAGAAATTGCTGGAGATATCTGGACTAGCACCAATAATAATTGCTCAAACAAAATTGGAACTCGGCGATATTTATATAATATCCGGGGAGCTTTGGGAAGCCGCCCTGATTTTTGGTCAGGTAGAGAAATCATTCCCAAATGAAATATACGGTCAGGAAGCCCGGTATAAAAATGCACGCTTAGCCTATTATCAGGGATACTTTGTCTGGGCTAAAGCACAGCTTGATATTCTGAAAAGTTCTACCTCGCAATTAATTGCGAACGATGCTCTTAATATGAGTCTGCTCATCTCAGACAACCTGCAAAACGAGAAGGACACTGCCGCGTTGAAAAAGTATTCTGAAGCCGAGCTCAGTATATTCAAAAATCAGCCCGAACAAGCCCTGAAAATTTTAGATAGTGTTAATATACTGTTCCCCGAAAACTCGCTCGCTGATGATATTTTAATAGCTAAAGCAAAACTATTTATAAACTCCAATGAAATCGAACAAGCCGTTATTCAGCTACAGGCAATAATCGATAATTACAGTTCAGAACTATGGGGGGATGATGCTATTTTCATGCTGGCCGGGATTTATGAAACCAAACTAAATCAACCTGAAAAAGCGATCGAACTCTATCAAAGAATAATCAACGATTATTCTGGAAGTTTGTACATTATTGAGGCCAGAAAGCGCTTCCGCCATCTCAGAGGAGATAAGCTGGGTTAATATTTCGATCTGAATTATTATAAACTCAATTCCTATCTTCGCAGCATGGTTTTATATAATGTCACGATTATTCTGGATGAGGAAATTCATGATGCCTGGTTAACATGGCTAAAGCATGAACACCTTAAAGAGATGATGAATACCCGACTCTTCATTTCTTACAGGATTCTCAAAGTTCTGGATTCGCCCAATGAAGGAATCACGTATTGTATACAATATATTTCAGAAACTATAGAAAAATATAATGAATACATACAACTATATGCCAGTCAGTTGCAGAACAATGTTCCGGTTCAGTTCCTGAACAAATTTGTAGTATTTAGTACATTAATGGAATTTATTGAAGCTGAATGAACTTTATAAAAACAAAAATTAAGGATTTACTGATCATCGAACCGAAGATCTGGAAAGATGACAGAGGATATTTTTATGAAAGCTACAGTAAACGAAATTTCGATACAGCAGGTATTGATGTCAGCTTTGTTCAGGATAACCAATCGCTTTCACAAAAAGGAACTTTAAGAGGACTTCATGCCCAAGCTGATCCTTATGCACAAGGCAAACTGGTAAGAGTGATTAAAGGGAGGGTTATTGATGTTGCTGTAGATATCCGTAAAGCATCTGAAACTTACGGACAACACGTTGCCGTTGAATTAAACGAGGATAATCATCGAATGTTATGGGTACCACCAGGGTTTTTGCACGGCTTTGTAACTCTTGAGGATGACACAATCTTCACTTATAAAGTAACCAGTCTCTATAATAAAGAATCAGAATTTGGAATTGCATGGAATGATCCGGAGCTTAATATTAA
>CAZGWG010000268.1:0-5973 GCA_964529165.1 uncultured Sphingobacterium sp. | reverse complement strand
AATCCCAGGAATAAATTTATCAATGTGGTCTTTCCTGAGCCCCTGCTTCCAAGAAGACAAAATAGTTCTCCTGGATTTACTTTTAGGTTCAGTTTATTGATAACCGGGTGTTTGTTATACTTTTTACTTAGATCAATTGCCTCTAACATGAGTTGTAGCTTCCAGAGTAATGGATTGCCCAGAATAAAAAATTAAATGAATAACTAATTAATTATCTGGGGAGAAATAACTGTGTTCTTAACCAATCATTAAACAACTGAAGTCTAATGATGTCTTATATTCTCTGGGTAGGAGGACTTTTATTGGTATAGGATTGAATGGCAGCGGGAAAAACCTTACAATTAAAATCACAAAACAGTTTGGTTTCAGGCTGGGAGTAGACAATAATATTGAATGAATCTCCGGCAAATAAGAACTTTTGCTGAGTATTTGCAAGGTATTCGCAGGAAGAACATTTTAAATAGACAGAACTCTTTGCACTAGAATTCTTGCTAATATTATCGGTGTGCTGATGAAAAGCCTGATTAATATTGATACAGGTGAATGCAATAATTAAAAACAATGCAAATAAGCGCAATGCCGGAATTATTGGATTTACTTTGCCTGTCTTTATCATTTTAACAAATTTGTATAAATTTTTCGATTTCCAAAGCTTAAATCAAAAATACAAAATCAAAACAATCTGAAATCTTATGCTTTTAGGGAAGCTTACTAAGAGTTGTTTTTTAGTCCGTTTACGTCAAGTTCAAGGCAATATCCTTATATAGCTAAGATATAACTAAGATATAGCTTAGGTATAGCCAGGATAACTGTGGTGGATTACAGGATAAAGCAGGCAAAATTGAAGTAGCATGATTCTGTCCAACCTCAATCGGGGTAGATGTATTTTTGCTGCCGGACTTCTAAGGCAGTTTAGTCTGCTTTGCTGTTTAATTAGACTGAAAACCATTATCCTGATCATTCACAATTGCCCACCGGCTTTTTGGTCATCGTTGTTGATTCGTCGATTCCGGTTTCCATTAGCTGAATTGTTCTTGCCAAAGTGCCAGGAGAATGTAATGCCAAGAGATCTAAATGGAAGCGCCAGGTTTTGATGCTGTTCAAGTCCCCCTGCTGAAGTATATGATTTGAGGTTTTTAACCCTTGTAAAGGGATCAATAGCGATTAAACCGACTGTAGCTTCCTCTTTAAGGATTTTCTTTTTGATAGTAATATTCCAGAGGTTGAATGCAGAATAGTATCCTTGGAAAGTCTGTTGCGGAGAATCAAAAAATACATAAGACTCAGCCACAAAACCCTTTTTTAAATTCGCTGTTGCGCCTAAAAAAGTCTTGTAATTCATGAAAACCTTATTTGCACGATTGGTCTGTAAATTGTAGAATTCATTAGGATTGATACTAAATGAATAGAGATCAAAACTTCCGCGTAACGAAATAATGTTGAACAGGCTAACCGATGTAAAAACGCTGGCTCCAAATGAATGAGAAGCTCCGACATTGCCGAAACTCTGTAAAACGATGGGCTTTTCACCTTCAGTAATATTCTTATAAATTGATTCGATGACATTCGTGGTCTTACGATAGTACATTGAAAGATTCAATAGACTATTGTGCAATGTCAGGTCGGTGCCTAATGAGATATTGTGGCTTAGCTCGGGTTCTAATTGGGGATTGCCCACAAGTTGATTAATAGGATCGGCGGTATTCCTGAAAGGATTCAGATAATATAAGCTGGGCCGCTGTATCCGTTTGTTATAACTGACTTTTAAATGGGTACCACCAGAAGATTTGTAACCTGCGACTATATTGGGAAAGAAATTATAATAGTTGTTTTTAAATCCGGTGATATCAGCAATTGGCTTACCTTCAAGCATCGTTTGTTCATACCTGATCCCACCTTTAAGCTCAAACCTATTTCCAAGAGGAACTGAAAGTGTCGTATACACTGCAGAAACATCCTGCTCGTACTCGAAAATATAATTTCGGGTATTATCTGTCCTATATAAATGGTCTAAGCCCAGTGTATCAACATACACACCAGATACAATATTCCTTTGAATAGTTTTGGCTCCCAGTTCCAGCAGATGGCTTCCCAGAGGTAAAGTAAAGTCAGCCTGAATCGTTATTTCCTTATTGCTTCCTTTATTATATCCCGCTTCACCGGGGAGAAACCCCCGGTCATAATAAAACGAGGTGTAATTTGTAGTAGTATTGCCTTTCAGTAATTGACCAGAAACTGTTAGTTCCTGGCCTTTACGGGCAAACTTTCTTGTATAATCAGAGGTCAGGTCAAAACCTCCGAATTGTAATTTATTCTTGTTTGTACTTCGCTGCATACCGATACCACTATATTCATGCAGGAGATCATTCCAGGTACTAACCGATAACTTATTGAAGTTAAAGTTCGAAATAAAGATGTTATTCGAATCGATTTCAAGATCTATGGCCATGGCTGACTGTAGTCCGTTGCGCTTATTTTTACTCGCATTTTGTTGTGATAAGCTTCTTTCCCCGGTGCCAGACTGTTGATCGAAAGTGATCAGCGTCATTACCGGCCAGCTCCAGGAAGGGCCGGCATTGGCTGTGAAGCCTAACTTGTTGGTTCGGGCACTCAAACTGCCACTATAATTATTTTGTCTTGAACCTAAACCTCCCGCAATGGAACCATTAATTCCAGCCAGACGATTTTTTTTCGTAACTATATTAACCAAACCGGCACTTCCTTCGCCATCGAATTTTGAGGAGGGGCTTGTGATCAGCTCTACAGATTTTATCTGATCAGCAGAAAGTAAGCGTAAAGCATCAGCCGGGTTATTGTCCATTGCAGCAGATGGCCTGCCATTTATCAGGATCCGGACATTTTGGTTTCCCCTAAACGAAACTTTACCATCTATTCCGACTGCAAGCATGGGTACTTTTCGCAATACATCTGCAGCATCGCCTCCCGTTAGTGTTAAGTCGTTTTCTGCATCGTAGACCAGACCATCTATCTTATTTTTCACGAGCGGAATCCGGGCAGATACGTAAACTTCTTCCAGATGGCGGGTGACTCTGGTCAAGAAGATCGTTCCCAGATTTAGGTCACGACTAAGGGCCGTAACCTGCACATTTGATACTATTCTAGTTTTATAACCTGCCATGCTGAATTTGACCTGATACCGGCCTGCCCTAAGATCCGGGATATAAAAGCTTCCATCAGTAGTTGTAATTACTGAATGAAGAATTGAGGAATCTTTCTCAGATAAAAGTGAAACAGTAGCATATTCTATTTCGAAAAGATCAATTGAATCTCTCAAAATACCGGTAATAACAGATGTTGTCTTAATTGATGGTAGTTTGTCTTGTGCATATAGAGAAAAATATGTGTTAAAAAGACATAACAGAAGAGTAGTGATTAATATCCTGTAATTCATTTTGGTAATTTATTTGTCTGCCAAAAGTCTGTGGATCTAATCAGTTACTAAATTTTATTACACTAACACCCTCAAATACTATCTCAATTAAGGGATTTGGGCACTGACATAATATCTGAAAGGGTTCACGTAAATATTTATCAGGAAATTAATTAATCTTTAATTTTGGAGATGATGGATTGCAAGTTATTGCGTATCGCTTTATTTTTCTGGCTGGCATCTACACTTTACTTACTGGTGGGTGCATTGGCTTTTGCACATTCGTCCTTTGCTGGGATCGTGCTCATAACTTCTACTCAGATACTTTTGTTAGTCAAGATACTGATCTGTTTGTTTTACATTTTTCCAAGATATTGGAGAGGAGATAAGGTGCCTCACTTGCTCATTAGTATCCTGGCTCTGTCACTCCTCACGGTTAGTATCAGGTATGTATTAGAGGAAATAATTTATGTCCGCTTTTTAAAGTTCGATCCGACTCCAGGGCTTGATTTGTATTTTTTTGTGTACGATGATCTCTACTATTCATTACCAGGTATTTTCGCTGCATTGGTTGCTTTCCTTGTTGTTCGGTCTTTTGAAGTTGAACAAAAGCATAAAGAGCTGAAGGTCGCCATGCGTCAGGCTGAACTCAATTTTTTAAAGTCTCAGCTTAATCCGCATTTCTTGTATAATACATTAAATTATATGTATGCAACAGCTCTTCCGCTTTCAGATAAGCTCTCCAACGCTATTTTGAAACTATCAGACACCATGCGGTACACCCTTGCTCAAAATGAAAAAACGTTCACGCCTCTTATTGATGAGGTTTTATTTATTGAAGATTATATTCAATTGCAGGGGCTTCAGCACAACAATCCGCTTTATTATTTTTTCATAAGAGAAGGTGCAATTGACGACACCTTATTTCCGCCACTGATCCTTATTCCTTTTGTAGAAAATGCTATTAAGCATGGTGTGGTAGATACCGATTCCAAACCAATCCGGATTCTCCTCAGCGTTCGGGACAAGAAGCTCACTTTTGAAGTTAGTAATTATATACAGCAACGACTAAAGGACAATACAAATGGAATAGGATTAGCTAATGTTCAGCGGCGACTAAACATCTTATATCCGGCAAGACATACCTTGCAGATTGATGCCAGCGAAGAGATATATCGCATCACATTAACTGTTAATTTATAATTATGGCTGAACGTAAAATATACCGCTGCGTTGCTTTAGATGATCAGTTATATGCGGCTGGAATTGTTGCTTCATACATTCAGAAGATGCCTGATCTGATATTGGTTAAAGCCACCACCGATGTTTTTGACGTGATTAAACTGGTTGATGAAGGACTGGTTGACCTGGTGTTTCTGGATGTTCAAATGCCTGAGTTTGACGGTATTCAATTCATGAAATTATGCGGACATAAGTGTAAAATTATACTATCCACTGCTTACCCGGAATATGCGCTGCAGGGTTTTGATCTGGACGTAGTCGACTATCTTTTAAAGCCGTTTTCCTTCGCCCGTTTTGAGAAAGCTGTAAATAAATTTCTGCTACTGGAGCGTGCCCGTTCTGAACCAGCTTTGCCGGTATTTAAAGATTATATTATTTTAAAAGGTGATGCTAAAAACAAATATCATAAGCTTCAGTTCAGCGAAATCATATTTATACAAGGGCTGAACAACTATATCTGTGTGCATACCCCCGAAAAGCGCATCATAACATACATGAACCTTAAGGACATAATTCATGTATTACCTAAAACAATATTCTGCCGGGTTCATCGCTCTTATATAGTTTCAATGCAGCATATTGAACTTATTGAGGGAAATTCGTTGAAAGTGAGCAGTTATGCTATCCCGGTTAGTCAGAGTTATAAAGGCGATTTACTATCGCGTTTATCATCAAACCTGAATAAATAGCTGCTTCATCTTATTGGGTTTTTAATAAGTAAACAAAGGGCAGTCTCATAGCATTCTTGACAATTGTCCAACTCTTTGTATCTTCACTTCGCCTAAAACGATCACAATGAAATATTTAATTGTTACTCTGACACTTCTGGTTAGTTTCACATTCGTTAAAGCACAGGTTCCAAGACCAGTTAGTGCTGCTATGATTACATTTACTGAAAAGGAGAACACGCATGACTTTGGAATTATTCCTCAGAACACACCTGTTATCCATTCTTTTACGTTTAAAAACACAGGTAAGTCGCCTTTTATTTTAGTTAGCGTATTACCATCATGTGGATGTACAACAGTGGAATGGCCTAAAGAGCCAATCAAACCAGGTGCATCAGCGTCTATTAAGGTCACTTTCAACGCGGCGAGTCCAGGCATATTTACAAAGAACGTGGCAGTCACCACGAATGCTTCTGCAGCCCCCACAATACTTTACATAAAGGGTGAAGTTAAGCCAAGGTAGTAGTGTCGTACCCGTCCTCTTTGGGCTTATAAAGATAAGATTGAGATAGAAACATAAGACCTGCTCCGAAGCAGGTGATCTTGGTAATATCAGCTCTTGTTTGTTAAGCTTAATTGATCATTATTTCTTGCTATGGGCTAGGGGCAAAG
>CAZGWG010000267.1:0-5982 GCA_964529165.1 uncultured Sphingobacterium sp. | reverse complement strand
GCTTGCCGGCAGAGACAGCATTCACCATATTCAGGCAATGCCAGTGGTCGGGAGTTCCGATAATTACAACATCTATTGAGGGATCCTCCAGTAATTTACGATAATCCCTGTATTGTTTAGGCCGCTTGCCGCGCAACTTAAATACATCTTCTGTGCGTTGGTCAAGCACGCTTTGATCAACATCTGCCAGCGCAACGCAATTCACCTGCGGCAGCTTCAGGTGTGCATTCATATTCGACCAGCCCATGCCTTTACAGCCAATAAGACCAAAATTGATCTGGTCAGATGCTTTAATTGTTCTTCTGAAAATTCCAAAATCAGAAGCACTCAGAATTTGCGGCATACTAATCCCCGCTCCAAGGAGCATGGTGTTTTGAATGAATTTTCTTCTTGAGTTATGCATAGTTGCTGCCCGATGTTAAATGCTTTCAAATAATCTTTCTAACCGACTGATGATTAAAGCTATAAAAAAGTGAGAAGAAATATGCTGCCTTTTAATAAATCATTAAGAAGTTATCTGTGGCCTTTCCGGATATCCGAATCAGACCACTCCAATTGATAGTACACTTAAGGCAGATTTTCATACCCTGCTCAAATCCGGAGCCTGTTGAGAAATCCTGTTTCCGAAAAAGCTGGAATCAGGCTCGTTGAATTTAACACGTATCAGTTCTTCTCCTTTTAATAGCAATATCACATCAGATTTTGAGCTGCTTGTTTGTGCTGAAGTATATTAATCGTACAAATAGCAATGACCAGGGCAAGGCATAGTTTTCTTATACCGAACAAAAGAATCGCAAAATAGATGCAATTAAATATGATCAGAACTTTATGAAAATCAAATTCGGAGACTACTGCTGCAGGTAAAGTTTTTGTTCTTCAAGCCTCAGGGGCAATGTTATGATTTAAGCTTCTGTTTTTGCAGAGTAACAAGAGTTTTTAACTTGAGAAGGTTTTCGCCTGACAAGCATAGTTGAGGGATTAGGAGCTTCAAGCCCGGAAGTTAAATTGGGTACTAATTGATAAACTGTACAACTGCTAATTACTGTTGCGCCGGGAAATCAATTTTGGGAATCAATAGAAATTCTAAAGACAGAGCCCCTCCTAATGTTTATTGATAAATTCAGTTTTTGGATTGAGGATATTTATTCTATATTTGATATCATTTTAATATCAAAATAAATCAGTATGAAAACAGAAAACATTACTAAGCCGATGAGTGGATACATCATCCTTTCAATAATTATTATACTGGGGATAGCGGGGGCTGTTTTTTTGAGCAACGACCGGCTCGTAGGTATTGCATGTTTTGTTATCATTGTTTTCCTTGCAAAAGGATTTACCGTTGTCAGTCCAAACAATGCCAAAGTTCTACTGCTTTTTGGCGAGTATAAGGGTACGCTTAAGGAAAGCGGACTATTCTGGGTGAATCCGTTTTTTAAGACGAAGCATATTTCACTCAGAGCCAGAAATTTCGAGAGCGAGAAAATAAAGGTAAATGATAAATCAGGTAACCCTATTCTGATCAGTGTAATTTTAGTATGGAAGGTAAAAGATACATTTAAATCGTCCTTTGAAGTAGATAATTACGAGCATTTCGTTAAAGTACAAACAGATTCGGCAGTTAGGAAGCTTGCAGGGAGCTATCCTTATGATCATTTCGGTGATGAAAGTGATGTTGTGGCTCTGAGTACCAATTTTGATGATGTGAATAAAGCCCTGGAAGAAGAAATTGTGGAACGTATGCAAATTGCCGGTATTGATGTGATTGAATCGCGGATCGCCTATCTGGCTTATGCTCCGGAGATAGCACATTCAATGCTCAGACGGCAGCAAGCGGCAGCAATTGTAGCTGCCAGACATAAAATTGTTGAAGGGGCTGTGGGAATGGTTGAAAGTGCCTTAGCTTTGTTATCAGAAAAAGATATCATCACCTTGGATGAAGAAAAGAAGGCCGCAATGGTAAGTAATTTACTGGTAGTGCTTTGCGGTGATAAAGACACACAACCTGTTGTTAATACAGGAACATTGCATCAATAATAATGAGTGAAAAAAAGCCATTTGCATTACGTATAAATTCAGAAATCATGAAAGCCATTGAGAAATGGGCAGCGGATGAGTTTAGGAGTACAAACGGGCAAATTGAATGGATATTAAACGAGGGCTTAAAAAAGGCAGGGAGGTTAAAGACCTCGGAAAAGAAGAAGGATGGATCAGATTAATTTGATGTACAATGGTATATTAATCTGGTGACGGAGGGTTTTTCTAATCAATGAAAACTGTATAAGAGCTATTTAACTCATCGACTCGGAGTCAGTAATGTCCGGTAAAAATTAAGTTTAATTCAAACCGGTTGATTGCAATTATGCCGGGATTTTTTCTAATGACCCGGAATGGGGCGAATGTTTCTAGAATTACTTTGTTACGGAAATCCCGATCCGGAATGGCAATGTCATTTAGTTAAGGATTACCTGGTTGAGAGCGGCCTCGGATCCACATTATTTAGCGACCAAATGATGTTTTATACATTATCAACGGGCAAATAATAAGGAGGTCCTGACTTTCGTCAGGACTTGAGCGATCACTTTCCGGGAACAATGAGTTATTTAATCGCCTATATAATGACATTGCCGGAATGGGTCGTATGTATCGGAAATGCTCACATGCGATGCATTCCGGGTCGGACTGGCCTTTTGTTTATTTCTATAAACAAACGACTAGCTCGGGGTCGAAACATAAATAATTTAACGGACACTGGTGACCCCAAGTCGGTGAGTTTAATTAATTTTGTTCTTAAAAATCAATTTTCGTAAACGTTGGAAATTCTACGGACTGAGTGTAGCATTTTGTCTGAACTGTGATTTTTTTGATTAGCTTGAATGAAATGATTCATAATAATCAAATAAATCATCTGAATCATGGTTCAGACAATAGCACAGGCGTGTAGCCTGGTTATTAAACTCATCGGATGACTAGAGTCATCTGATGAGTTATCCGGTTTTTCTGGACACTACTGATTAGGATTTTTCTGATAAGCTCAATAATTAATATGATCTTAAAAATCAGTTTTGGTGATCGATGGAAACTCTTTGGATAGCTCGCTGCATTTTGTCTGAACTGTGATTTTTTGATTAGGATGATTGAAGTGATTCATAATAATCAAATAAATCATCTGAATCATGGTTCAGACAATAGCACAGGCGGGACGTTAAACTGTAGCCTTGTTGTTATACTCATCGGATGACTAGAGTCATCTGATGAGTTATCCGTTTTTCTCGGACACTACTGACTCCAAGTCATCCGATCACTGTTGCACTAAAAATCAATTTTCCTAATCGCTGGAAAACTCTAACACAGGTGGGAATATTAATATTTAACACTCATCTTCCCAACCAATTCCGTATGCATTTAAGCATCCGGTAATTCTTCAAGTGTTTTTTTAAACCTGTCATACATTTCCTGAAACCATTCAACATATTCCCTGAATGTGTAAGGAGTAGTGTTGCCTTCTTGATCTTCATGTTCCAGGAATATCCAGCCGTTTTCCTGAACGGTCTCGATGAAATCATCAGGGGGGGATTGTAAGGTAAGCGCTATAGAATCCAGAAATTTTTTGGCTGTTTCCGGATAGTTGGAAATATGCCATTTCCAGAGATGAAAGGCTTCCTCCGGTGTATTATCTTTCCAGACCGCTTTTAGAAAATCTATAAAGGTTTGATGAAATTCCATTTTATGTTCTTTATGTTTTATTGGTTTAATATGGCCAGGCGCTGTTAAAGCCAAAACCTCCTTTGGCACCACTTATTGCCATGATTCTTACTTCAACACCCGTACCTGCTACTGCTGCGGTCAAGGCACCGCCGGCAGGGCCAACGGCAGCACCGCTGATGGTAAATGTGGTACCACCCCCGGTAATGGTAACACTTCCTCCTACAGGGGGGGTAGCTACTCCCGCTTGCGCATTAGGGACGATCATTGTACCGGCATTAGCTAAGTTAGTCATATTCGTGGTCCAGTTATCTGCCGGCAGCATCGGTTGATTTCCCCTGCCATCTTTATGCACATACCTTGGAAGCATTGCTACTCCTACCTGAGCCCCGGTAAAAATATGTGTAGAGGCTGTACCACAGGCAATAGTACCTTGTTTGGAACCTGAAGTTAATATATCTTCCCGCCATGTAGGCCATAAGTTATTGTTATATAAATAATCCAATGCTGCCTGAAGTTCTGTTTGCCCATTTCCCAAACTGCTAAATGCCCCTGCTTTACCCGGACAGGCTGCCGGCTTATGTCGCGTTACGCGGTACGCCAGATCGTAATCGTTCTGGATATTTCCCACAGCATTGATGACATGTCTGTCTTCGATATGAGCGCCTGTGGAACTGGCACGTGCGTCTTCTGTATTAGGCTGGTCTGCGGTTCTGGGTCTTTGTCCTTCGTTTTCAAAGAACATTCGCTGCACAGCTTCAGGTTGCGGGTATTTGGATTTTAACTCGTTAAGAGCCAGTTTCTGTCTGATTCCTGCCTGCTCTGCTGTTTCATCTACCCCGGTTTTCAGATCTTTTAATTTTGCAGTGGCTGCTCCACCAGGGTTAAAACCAGGGGTGATTGTAGTATGATCTAATGCACAATATGCCCATAACTCATCCTTGCCCATAACTTTAAAATTCTGACCTGTAGGGAATAATTTATCAATATCCTTGCCAGCCCTTGTTCCATTGTCTACAGTATGTCGTACATGACTCTCTATTTCTTTACCTGTTAATAATTTCTTCCCAACATTGGTGCCTGCTGCTTTATAATCGGTAATATATGCTGCTTCTTCCGGACTTGAGACTCCTGCTTTTTTTAAGTGGCCCCGCATACTGCTCATCAGTGTCTCTATTTCACTGGCTCCCAATGTATCTTTTTCAGCCAGGGTGGCAAACATTTTCCAGGCCTTGCCGGCATCTAAACCGTCTTCTTCTAAAGGCGCTTTAATTTCTTCTAATTTATCTTTGACTTTTTTGGCATCCGATTCCTTAGTCAGTAAATTAACCAGTGCTGCAATGGTCTTTATTTTCTCAATCAATAATTCCAATGCATCGTAGTTAGATGCAGTTTTATCGACCACTTTCTTGAGTTCAGCGGCATCACTTTGTTGTGTAAGCAGTTTGATCAGGATATCATTACCCATCTTCGGGATCATGTCTTCCAATGCATCGTAATTGGCGGTGGTAGCAGCAACAATTTTCTTGAGTTCAGCCGCGTCCTTTTGTTTTGCGAGCAGTTTGATCAGGACATCATTAGCCATTTTCGGGATGATGTCTTCCAGCGCATCGTAATTGGCAGTGGCAGCGTCTACGATCTTTTTCAGTTCAGCAGCATCACTTTGTTTTGCGAGGAGCTTGATCAGGATGTCATTGCCCATCTTCGGGATGATGTCTTCCAATGCATCGTAATTGGCCGTGGCAGCAGCTACAATTTTCTTAAGTTCAGCCGCGTCCTTTTGTTTTGCGAGCAGTTTGATCAGGACATCATTAGCCATCTTCGGGATGATGTCTTCCAGTGCATCATAATTGGCAGTGGCAGCAGCTACGATCTTTTTCAGTTCGGCAGCATTGCTTTGTTTTGCGAGCAGTTTGATCAGGACATCATTACCCATTTTCGGAATGATGTCTTCCAATGCATCATAATTGGCCGTGGCAGCAGCTACAATTTTCTTGAGTTCAGCGGCATCACTTTGTTTTGCGAGTAGTTTGATAAGCACATCATTAGCCATCTTCGGGATGATGTCTTCCAATGCATCGAAATTGGTGGTGGCAGCAGCTACAATCTTTTTCAGTTCAGCCGCATCACTTTGTTTTGCGAGCAGTTTGATCAGGACATCATTAGCCATCTTCGGGAGGATGTCTTCCAGTGCATCGTAATTGGCGGTGGCAGCATCTACGATCTTTTTCAGTTCAGCCGCATCACTTTGTTTTGCGAGCAGTTTGATCAGGATAT
>CAZGWG010000266.1:0-6025 GCA_964529165.1 uncultured Sphingobacterium sp. | reverse complement strand
CGAACCGCTGTAAAAGGTTTTGCAGACCTCTGCCTAGCCACTCGGCCACCCGACCTTATGTATTTAAGGAATGCAAAAGTAGCAATTAATTATTGCTACCCAACAAATTTTATGATTTTCTTCTTATTTCTGAGCAAAATATAGCTGCAGAAATGGCAACATTCAGAGATTCAGCTTTTCCGTACCGCGGAATAGTAACTGGGTACTCGATTCTTCCCTGGAGTTCTTCCCTGATTCCATTCCCTTCATTCCCCAATAGTAATATTCCTTCCTGCCCGAAATCGGTCTCGTAAATTGACTTTCCATCAAGTAACGCACCGTAAATGGGAAGATGAGTCTTACCCAGAAAATCTCCAAGATCTGTATAAATAACATTGACCCTTGAGAGGGAACCCATACTGGCTTGTACAACTTTGGGATTATAGGCTTCAGCAGTATCCAAAGAGCATAAGATAGTATTTATACCAAACCAATCTGCCGAGCGAATAATTGTACCCAGATTACCCGGGTCTTGTATACCATCCAGGGCAATAAAGAATGTTCCTCCAGTAATGTTGAGACTTAAATCAACTGGTTCAGATATGCGGACTACGGCAAGTATAGCCTGCGGAGTGTTTAAAGCACTGATTCGGGATAATTCTGCATCACTAATTTCATGCGACTTTATATTTCGTGATAAATTACCCAACTTTGGCATCAAATTTTCTGTGTAATAAACAGAATCAATAACGTAATCAGAATTAATAAATTCCTGAATGGATTTCAGGCCTTCAACAATGAACAGGCCCTGTTCTT
The DNA here is from genome assembly GCA_964529165.1 of uncultured Sphingobacterium sp. GTDB lineage: Bacteria > Bacteroidota > Bacteroidia > Sphingobacteriales > Sphingobacteriaceae > Daejeonella. The sequence goes on along the minus strand of CAZGWG010000266.1, from coordinate 5,230 downwards.
TTCGGTTTTTTTTTTGATGTAAAGATTTTATAAAACTTATTTGAGACTTTGAGATCATACTTTATCCACCATAGTTCCTTACTTACAAGTATACTGCTTTTGATTATATTAATCTTAGGCGGATGTAATGCAACACGATATCTTTCAGAAGATCAGGCCCTCGTGAATAAGGTTGAACTAACCGGTGTTGATAAGGAATTTAAAGAAACAGCATTAACCTTCGTTCAAAGCGACATCCGCTCTAACTCACGATTAAATCTGGCTTTATATAATACTTTCAATACCAGGAAAGGTAAGTACAGAACTGATAAGGTTAAGGCTATTGGTGAAGCACCGCACCTGCTTGATAGCTCACTGGTAGAGATATCAAGAGTTCAGATAGAAAAATTTCTGGCAACCAAAGGTTTTTTTAATGCTAAGGTTAAGAGCGAAATAGAAGTTGAGGATAAGCGAGCGATTATTAAATTTATTGCCAATCAGGGTCCTGAATTTAAAATCAGGAAAATTGAATTGTATATTACTGATTCCGCTGTTCTGGCAATTTATAATAAAAACCGTGAGAGTTTCAGCAGAATCAGGGAGGGTAATCGCTTTGATTCGGATTCACTTGCTTTGGAACGTGAACAGATTTACCGGATGATGAAGAAAAACGGATATTTCGATTACGTCCGTCAATATGTAAGATTTGATGTGGACAGTAATTTGTCTGAAAGTAAAGCTGATTTGAAGCTTTTTCTAACTAATCCGGAAGGAAAATCTAAACACCAGGTTTATACGATTAATAACAGTCTGGTTACTATTCGGACAAGTGATGGCAAGATCGAAGGATTAAATGCCGATACCCTGCAGGTTGATTCCCAGTTCCGCTTTGTTGATTATACCGGCAAGTTCAAGTCAAAACCGGTAAAGAAATACATCTTCCTGAAAAAGGATGAACCTTATAATATTGAGAATGAGGAACTCACTTATGACCGTCTGTATGATCTTAATGTTTTCAGAAATCTGAAAATTGATTATACCAAAGCCAGCGACAGTACCAATAAGCTTAATCCCAGATATGATATATCACCTCTGAAGCGTATGAGTAACAGGATTGAGGGCGAGTATACCTTCAATTCAGGCCGTAACGGATTTAATATTGGGAACACCTATACCAATAGAAATCTTTTTGGAGGTGCTGAACTTCTGGAAGTAAAAGCAAAATATGGTGTTTTATTTGATGCTTCTTCTGATAAATCTATACTCAACAGAGTTTTTAGCAGAGACCTTCAGTTAGGAATAAACCTGATTATCCCGAATTTGCTGGTTCCTTTTAGAATACCTGATATAGGCAGAAACGGAATGCCACACACTACAATATCCAGTAGTATGCAATCCTTCGATCAAAGGGCCGCATTCAGGAGCCGGGTATTTATTAATTCCATTACTTACGACTGGGTTGAGACAAAATCGAAACTTCATTCCTATACACCAATTAATATTGAGTTTAGACGAGGTGTACTGGATCCTGTGTTCAGAGATAGTTTATTACAGCGTGGTTTTGGTTTGTATGTTAAAACAAATGACCGCCAGTTTTTCAATTTAGGAAGTCAATATGCCTTCACTTATAATGCCAGGAGACTTGAAACCTACAATAATTTTGTGTTTTTCAGAGGGGCGATTGACTTTGCAGGTAATTCACTGGGCATTCTTGATAAGCTGATTAAATTTAAAAGAGATAGTGATGGATTTCGAACCATTTTCGGTTTACCCTACCAGCAATATGTAAAAACTGAGTTGGATTTACGATACTACCGCTATCTTGGTGGTGACCGACAGATTGTTGCAAGATTGAACCCCGGGATAGGTCTGGCCTACGGAAATAGTGATCTGTTGACTTTCGAGAAGAACTTTTTTGCCGGAGGATCCAGCGGAGTCAGAGCATGGCAGGCTCGTACTTTAGGACCTGGTAATTATAACAGGGCTGTATTAGGGACAGATGGGAAGGCTGATACCCTGAGAGCAAATCTTCGAAATCTGGATCAGTTGGGTGAGTACAAGCTGGAAGGAAATCTGGAGTACCGTTTTAAAATTGCTAATAACATCATGGGAGCCAAGGTAAAAGGAGCCACCTTTACTGATTTTGGAAATATCTGGAGGAGAAAAGAAAGTGTGGAAAATCCGGGTGGTGAGTTCAAATTTAAGCAGTTTTTCAATCAACTGGCAGTTGGGATAGGAGCGGGATTACGTTTTGACCTGAACTATTTTGTTTTCAGACTGGATGCAGGAATTAAAGTAAAAGATCCTCAGTTTACTGGTTCAGACCAGTATGTAATTAAATATCTTTTCAATAAGAAAGAATTTAAAAATGACTATGAAAATACGCATCGACCTGATGTTTACCGCTTTGTGCAGTATAATTTTGGTATTGGGATGCCGTTTTAGTACTCAGTGTTGAGTGCCGAGATAAAATAGTTGAGATAGTTGCAGGTTGATGCGGTCCAATTTCATATAGTATTAAGTCAAGTGAAATTGATCATTAGTTTTTGCTGCAGGCTGTGAACTTTGATCCATCAAATTTGAGTAATATTCAAATGATTGATATGCAAAACTGATTGCCCATGGCTGATTGCTCAATGCCATCAACATCATTTCATTTTTAACCTAACAATAGTTTAAAAAAGGTTCTTCAGTCCATCAAATACCGTATCAAAAAATGTGGAGACCTTTAGCCCATTGCTCGAGTTGAAGTAAAACATTACAATCAGTAATATTCCGGCAATCAGTATAAACTTTCTGAACATCATTGCGAGTAATATAATCAGGGCAGGAACCAGCACCAGTATAAACCAGCTAATTTTTATTGGGTTAAGCATATCATATTTTCTGATTACATAATATAATTTACCCTGATTGCCGGCTTCATTTTCATGTCTGATATAAATAAAGGTTGATTTACTTATAGGCTGAGCAACCACTGCCACCCCATCATTAAATTTAAGATCCTGCTCAAATCCGTTAATACTGAATTTGAATGTACCATTCAGGTTTTCAACAGGCTTTTCATCCTGGTCGGCAGAAATAATTGCCAGTTGATTATTCTTATAGAGGTTCTCCTTAACTATAAAATTTTTGATTGCGATCTCCGATCCCCGGGCAGTATCGCTTTGCGAATAAACTGATCCACAGCTTAATAGGAAAATAAGTACTGAAAGTAATTGTTTGGTTAATCTCATTCAAATGCTCGTTTATTATAAATTAAAAATCCAACATGAAACATTACTCCATATCGTTTTTCCTCCTGTGCATAGTGATTCAGGCTTAAACTTACCGGTCCTGCAAAGGAATGGTAAACAAGTCCGGCAGTAGCTGCATAATAACTTTTAGTAAATATACCAGCATAACTGACAGATTGTAATTTATCTAACTGAAACGGTTTTAATGGCTGGAAAATAAACCCTTCGGCTCTTAAGTCAAGTTTTTTGTAAAGATGAAACACATTTTTCAAGCCAAAAGCACCATAGGAGTTTGCTCTGAAATTTTCAATGTAGGAAGATTTTGAATCCTGCAATGGGTTGAATGTTGGTGCACTTAATAAAGTTGCTTTATAGGTGCTGAAAAGTGGCTTGTTGCTAAACACTGCTTCTGCCTGGAATCCTAAAGAATACCTTTTTGAATTTATAAAATATGATTCCTTACTAAACTGTGCTTTATACCACTGGCGGCTATATTTTGCATTCTGTATAATGGTAAAACCGGGTTCTTCTCTGAAAATATTCCCCGGACTATAATATTCAGTTCCTGAATAAAGACTTATTCCAGCCTGAATAGACGAACCACTGCTTGCATATTGCCGGCGATTTAATGAATTCCGACTAAAATTCAGCGATCCCATAAACCCTTTAAAACTACTGAAGTCCATAATGTCTCCAATAGTAAAACGTTGATTTGGACTATACTGATCATCAAATCTCAGGAGTCCTGCTTGAGCTTCCATTTTTCCATTTTTACTTAACGGAGTTCCTAATTTCAGGACAATTCTGCGATCAGATTGCTCAATGAAGGCAGGCTTGATGTTCTGGATGAAAATCTGACTTTTGTTAAAATAATTCCAGTGATTATAGGTCATTTCTGCTTCCAGATATATGGGTAGCTTACTTGGGAAGTCAACTCTTGCAGTTGATTGTGCGGATTCATAAAATCCGCCTGCATAGAAATTCGCAGATATAGTATAGGATTTCTTTCTCAGATAGTTATACTGTAAACCCACGTATGCATTACTGATAGGTCTTGTTGAAATTACTCCTCCAAAATCTATTTTAAAGTTCTTTTCAGGTTGAACCTGAACTTCAAAATTATAGAGGTTCTTCTCAGATTCATATTTTATTCGGGGATAAACGGTCTCAAAATTATCATCGGCAACTAATTTATAGTATCCCTTTTTAACTTCCTGCAGGTTGCTAAACACATCAATTGTATTTTCGATAACCCGCTCAACATAATATTTCTGCTTTGAATTTACACCGCTTGCAATTATATTATTGAATTCCAGAAATCCTAAACGGCCTTTAAAGGCAGCTCTTTTTTTATTAAGTTCATCCTTAGTGATTTCTCTGGAGATGGTCTTTTTTATTTCAGGAACATTTGCCAGCGCGGCTTCATAACCTCTTTTTATCAGTTCTGCCACAGGTGTAAAATTAGTAGTTGAATATTCTTCAAGATCAGGCTGAATATAGGTTCCGTTTTTCCCGATGGCAGTTGAATCAGTTTTTGAAAGGAACATATAAACCAGGAAGCGATTCATAAGTTTTTCGTCATTTTCTGTTGGATAATCACTAAAGGTCTTGGAAGAAACATTAGTCCCAATAATATAATCGGGTTCGAAATCTTTTTTTAGTACGTCAACCGGGAAGTTATTATATAAGCCACCATCAAATACATATTTTCCATTAACTTTTATCGGACGGTAAACAAGGGGAACAGTGAACGTCCCACGGATAGCTTCGGCCAGATTCCCATTCGAAACCGGGATCATTTCCTGAGAAAATACATCTGCAACAATACACCGGAAAGGGACAAACAGATTATTGAAATCGTCTTTCGCAATGGCCGAGGCCTGCCCGTAAAGCTCGAGCAATGCAAAGTTTAATGGGATATCATTGATAAGGTTGGAACGTAACTTAACCTGGAATCCGGTATCTATCTGTAGTTTAGCAGTGATAAATGAAGGATTTTCTGCCTTTTTATTATA
>CAZGWG010000265.1:1307-6030 GCA_964529165.1 uncultured Sphingobacterium sp. | reverse complement strand
TTCAAACTGATGATAAACAACTACTTTTAGCTGCTTAAACCGAACTCACGTTATTTAATAATTTTGCAATTGTACTGCCCGGGTAAAGAATAGCTTCGTTAATCTGATGTTAAAAAAAATATTTCATGCTACGGTTGGCGGCTTGCTTTATCTCTTGTCCCTGCTTCCATTCCGGATCTTGTATTTGATCTCTGATCTCTTATTTGTTATTTTATATTGGCTCATCCGGTACCGGAAAAGAGTAATTGATGATAATTTGAGAAACTCCTTTCCTGAAAAATCCTCAAGTGAGCGAAAACAAATTCGTAAGGATTATTTAAGGTACCTTTCAGATCTTATTGTAGAGACTGTTAAATTATTTTCGATCTCTGAAGAGGAGGTTAAAAAGCGGGTGCTGGTGACGAATACCGACTTCATTGAACAATGCTTCAGAAACGGACGGAGTGTGATTGGAATCCTCGGACATTATGGGAACTGGGAAATGGCAGGTCTGCGTTTTAGTCAGTTATTTCCCGAAAAAAGGATTATTGTATACAAACCGCTGACTAGCCGGTTCTTTGATCGCATGATGCTTAAGATGAGATCCAGATTTGGAGCTACTTTGGTTAGCATGAAGCAGACTACAAGGAAATTGGTAGAATATAAAAATGAACGCAGCATAACAGTCCTTGTCGGAGATCAAACTCCTGCGAAACCTGAGATTACGTATTTTACTGATTTTCTAAACCAGTCAACTGCGGTCTTTCTGGGCGTGGAAAAACTGGCAAAACTTACCAATAGTGTTGTGGTATTTTGTGATATCCGCAGGGTTAAGCGGGGTTATTATACCTGCGATTTTGTTAATTTGTTTGAAAGTCCAAGGCTAACAGAAGAACATGAAATTACTAAAGTACATGTTAAATATCTGGAAGAGGTGATCAGACTTCAGCCAGAGTATTGGCTATGGTCTCACAAAAGATGGAAGTATAAACCTGAGGATATAGACGGTTTATCTGCTTGAAATTCTCCTTATTTATAGTTTCATCTTGTCAGCAAAGCGAGTTTAGAATCAGGCATAAAAAGATAATTGCATGAGTCGAGAGAATCAGACAGGTCTTCGACCTGATTTATGAGATTTCCTGTAACGATATTCATCGCACTATAATTTAAATCACGCAAGTTCGCTAAGATATTATTGGCAGACTGGGTACGAAATACAGTAACTCCTTTATCTTCAGTGAGCAAAGGCGCTATCTCACAAATAATATAAGGTTGAAACTTTTTAATTGTATTTAGCAGACCCTGAATCGCTCTGGATTCACCTCCTTCAATATCCATTTTAATGAGCGATAATTCTGTTATATTCTCTTGCTCTATCAGGTCATCCCCCTTAATCGTGCGCACTTGTTTTTTTATTGCGTATTTGGTGAATTTTCTGAATGAATGAGTCGTTGTGGCCAGGATATCGTCCTGATAACGGGTAAGTAGTTCAATCTCTCCATCCGAATCGGACATTGCATAAGGAAAAATCTTGACAGACTTAAAATCATTTGCTTTAGATAGAGCTTCAAGGTATTTTACACAGTATTCATTAGGTTCTACACCGAAATAACGCACTTCTGGAAATCGCGGCAACACCTTAATCATTGTTTGTCCGGTGTTTGCACCGATATCTAAGAATACCGCATCTTTTTTATCAAGAAGTGTTGGCAGGACTTTATCTAACCAGGGTTCATAATCAGAAACGAAATTCATGACTCCCATACCGTCTTTGATTAAAATTTTAAAACGGCTTCCATTCCTGTTTACATTCCATGTGAAATTTACTTTCCTGACTAATTTGTAAATTAACCTGAATGGCAGAAAAGATTCCGAAAGGATGTTCCTGCCAATAATATGCGATATCTTTTGTACTTTCTGAGACAGACTGAGCATTGATTTTATTCTGAATAAATTTTATCGATTAAAGGTATAAAAATAATTAGCTTATCGGGCTAGGACTAGCCCATGGCAGGTAGAGTTTAAGCACGGTGCGCTGTGAATTTCGTATGAAATACAACTAGTAAGAAACCACCTAGAAGTATAGGCTTTAATAGCGACTAGGAGTATGTATGATTATTTTAAAGTAAACGGGAATGAATGTTTTTACACGTTGAATAAATGCGGAGAGTAATGAGCTGAACTGCCCACTTAACAGATATTAATCCCTCTCATCTTTCTGAAATTCATAACTTAACCATTATAAATTGTAATTTTAGTTATAATTGTACTTCAATTACGATGAAATTACTATACCAATCCTGGTGGAAGATACTGGCCTGTATCTTGATCTTATACAGCTTTATTGCTGGATACCTGATTCCGGTTCCTGCATTACCTATTTTAAATGAGACGATAAGAGTTGTGTTCTTTCATGTTCCTATGTGGATCGCAATGTTCGCAGTATTCTTTATCTCTGTTATTTTCAGTATCAGGTATCTGTATACCGGGAAACAGGAACATGACCTGGTAGCAGTAGAATGTGTTAATACCGGGATGATATTCTTCTTGCTTGGTACCGTGTCGGGGATGTTCTGGGCTTATATTACCTGGGGAGAGGCCTGGAGTAATGATCCTAAACAGAACAGTGTGGCGATCACTTTTCTTTTATACTGTGCTTACCTTGTGCTTCGCAGCTCATTGGAAGACGATCAAAAGCGAGCGAAGATTTCCTCTGTCTTCAATATATTTGCCTTTCCAATAATGATTGTACTCATTATCATACTTCCCCGCATGACTGACTCTCTTCATCCGGGGAATGGTGGAAATCCGGCTTTTAGTGACTTCACAGATCCAAACATTAAAATCGTATTACGCCCTGCTTTTATAGGATGGATATTAATGGCTATCTGGGTAGCATCAATACGGTACAGAATAGGACGATTAAAAAACCAAGATTTTGCAAGATGAGAGAGTTTTTCAATGAATCGGGTAAAATAAATATTCTCATTAATGTCTCCATTATCTTATTGGCAGGCTTTGGATTATATCTCTTTTCAATCAGTAAAAAGCTCAGGGAGATCGAGAAGGATCGTAACCCTGACAACTTTAGAAAGTAAATCGCTGCCCTATAAAGCTAAGCACCGCGATTTGATATGAAACTTCAAGCTGTTAAAAAACCATAAAGGAACATAGTTTTTAGTAATTGCATTAAATCTTTAGAGACAGCCATTAAACTCATCAGATGACTCGATTCGATGAGTTAAAAACTAGGGTACAGTTTAGCGTCCTGCCTGTGCGGTTGTCTGAACTATGATTCAGATGATTTATTTGATTATTCTGATTCATTTCAATCAAGCTAATCAAAAAAACACAGTTCAGACAAAATACTGCAAGCTATCCGTAGAACTTGCAGCGATTACTCAAATAATCTTTTAGCAAAACACTAATCAGCTATTGTGCATTTTTATCATACTGATCCTTTCTCCCCATCAATAAATGATAGTTTAATATTAACCTAAACTTATCATACCGATAATAGTTAAAACTTATTCTTGGTAAATATTATTTTATCACTAAAAGGTTCGGCCTGGAAAATAAACTATTAATAAATACAGATGAATCCGACATGATTAAAATAATCATTAAGCATACGAGGCAAGGATTATTTTAATCATCAAAGGTTCCATCTGACAAAAGAAACTATTATTTAAATACAGATGAATCCGACATGATTAAAATAATCATTAAGCATACGAGGCAAGGATTATTTTAATCATCAAAGGTTCCATCTGACAAAAGAAAACATTAATAAAGACAGATGAAACAGAGAAATATCGATCAGGTAATTAATACCGTATTTTCATTGTATGAACGCTACGGTAAAGCGGATTATATCGGGGAGCCGGTTTCACAGATTGAGCATATGTCGCAGGCGGCGGCATTAGCCAAAAATGAAGGTTATGATGAAGAGGTAATTCTTGCAGCTTTTTTTCACGACATTGGACATTTATTTGTGAATATTGCTGATGAGGAAACAATGGATGGCTTTGGCAGGATGGAGCATGAGCGTATAGGTGCTGATTTTTTACTGGATCTTGGTTTTTCGGAAAGAATTGCAAAACTTGTGCAAAGTCATGTAACGGCAAAAAGATACCTCACTTATAAGTATCCCGAATATTATGAACAGTTATCCAAGGCCAGTAAGGTAACACTGGTGTTCCAGGGAGGGGTGATGGATGAGGAGGAGGCAAGGCAGTTTGAGCAAGATGAGGAACGGGAGCTGATGATTAAATTCAGGAACTGGGATGAATTGGCGAAAGAGGTAGATATTCCGGTAAACAATATAGATGAGCTTAGAATGATGGCCAGAAGGCATCTGGAGAGCAGGTTGATCTGATTTGGATATTATTAAAACATTATAAATGGATTCAAGAAGAGAATTTATAAAGAAAGCTTCTGTTTTATCAGGGGCGGCAGGGGCTTTTTCTGTATTTCCGGCCTCCATACTTAAAGCTCTGGCTATTGAGCCTCAGACAGGTAGCACTTACCTGGATGCGGAACATGTGGTGGTGCTGATGCAGGAAAACCGTTCTTTCGATCATTGCTATGGTACTCTGAAAGGTATTCGCGGTTTTAATGATCCGAGGGCCATTACCTTAGCGGATAAGAATCCGGTTTGGCTGCAAACCAATGCTGTGGGAGAGACTTATGCACCCTTCAGGCTTAGAATAAAAGAGACTAAGTCAACCTGGCTTGGTTCCCT
>CAZGWG010000265.1:0-1297 GCA_964529165.1 uncultured Sphingobacterium sp. | reverse complement strand
GACCAACCAGGTAGATGCCGGAAATGGGGGTAAGCACGATAAATGGCTAGATGCTAAACCCTCTGGTCGAAAAGGTTATGGCTCATTACCCCTGACTATGGGATATTATAACCGTGAAGATATTCCCTTTTATTACGCAATGGCAGATGCATTCACCGTCTGTGATCAGAATTTTTCATCCTCCCTGACCGGAACTACTCCGAACCGGCTTTTCTTATGGACTGGTACGGTAAGGGCAGAGCAGAATACTGCTTCTCCGGCAATAGTCCGTAATGAAGATGTGAATTATGATCGTGAAGCGAAGTGGAAGACCTTTCCGGAGCGGTTGGAAGAAAATGGAATCTCCTGGAAAATCTACCAGAACGAAATCAGTCTGCCTACCGGACTCGAGGGTGAGGAAGATGCCTGGTTATCAAACTTTACAGATAATCCGATTGAATGGTTCTCACAATATCATGTGCGATTTTCGGAGAAACACATCCAGTTCCTTGAAAAGCTGGCAACCGAACTTCCTGATGAGATTATTGCTCTGGAGAAAAAAATAGCTTCGCTTCCTGAAGGAGAAGATCAAAAAACACAAACTGCCTTACTGAAGAGAAAGCAGGATTTACTGATCAGGGTTAAGAAAGACAGAACGGTATATACAAAGGAGAATTTTGAAAAGCTTTCTGCAAAAGAGAAAAGTATTCATGCCAAAGCCTTTAGTACGAATAAGAATGATCCGGATTACCGCAAACTTAAAACCGTTAATTATGATGACGGGACACAAAAGCGACAGGTAAAGGTCCCTGCAGGTGATATTCTTCATCAGTTCAGAGCTGATGTAAAGAATGGAGAGCTTCCAACGATATCCTGGATTGTTTCTCCTGAGAATTTTTCAGATCATCCGGGTGCTCCCTGGTATGGGGCCTGGTATATTTCTGAGGTGATGGATATTTTAACCCAAAATCCGGAGGTATGGAAGAAAACGATTTTCATCCTTTGTTATGATGAAAACGACGGGTATTACGATCATGTTCCGCCTCCGGTTCCACCAAATCCAAATGTTCCGGCCAGCGGAAAAGTGTCGGAAGGAATAGATCCTGCTATTGAGTTCGTAACATTTGAGCAGGATAAAATAGGAAGACTTGAAAAAAATGCAAGGGAAAGTCCGGTAGGTTTAGGTTACCGGGTTCCACTGGTAATCGCATCTCCCTGGAGTCGTGGCGGGGCAGTTTGTTCTCAAGTATTTGATCATACATCAATTCTTCAGTTCATGGAAAAGTTTTTATCTCATAAAACAGGAAAAAAGATTGAG
>CAZGWG010000264.1:0-6045 GCA_964529165.1 uncultured Sphingobacterium sp. | reverse complement strand
AATGGATGTAATGCGACAACTTCACCAAAAATTATCAGCACCGGTGATTCAATTTTCGCATCATCAACCGCTTCAGCGATTGTATTTGCTACCCCTACAACAATCTTTTCATTAGGCATAGATCCATTTGAAATTACTGCAGCAGGTAAACGGCCTTTACCCGAGTTTATAAATACATCTGCGATCTCCGCCAATTTTTCGATGCCCATTAGTACCACTATAGTCCCCCCATAATTTACTGCTGAATAAATATCCTGAGAGAGGTCTCCATTATCGTTTGTTCCTTTAATAGTCCAAAAACTATCGCTAATCCCTTTCTGGGTAACTGGTATGCCAAACAATCCAGGGACCGAGATTACACTTGAAACACCGGGAATAAATTCGGCGGGAATACTGTAAGATGCTGCATACTCAATCTCCTCGAACCCTCTGCCAAAAACAAAAGGATCACCGCTTTTCAATCTTACCACATGACCATAATGCAAGGCATAATCAACCATTAACTTATTAACTGCCTCCTGGGAATAATTTTGATCGTCTGATCGATTTCCTACATAAATCCTGATAGCATTAGCAGGTGCGTATTCAAAAATCTCTTCACTAACTATTGCGTCATATAACAGGACATTAGCAGTTTTGATCGCTTTCAAAGCTTTTAATGAAATAAGGTCAGGATCTCCAGGACCGGCACCGACTAAAGTAATTTTAGGCTCTGTAGAATAATTTTGTATTGAAATCATGATATAATTTTTAAATAAATGAAACTGCTTGTTATTGTTTTTTCTATGAAGTGAAACAACAACGAGTCCATTTATCTAAATAATATTCGGTATTCATACTTATATATTCTTAATAGTATACCAAATCTATAGACTTTATTGTAAATATACAAAAAACTTTTAAAAAATATTAGCAAATAACTAAATATCAAGGAATTAAAATAATGATAAACAAATGAAATTACTAAGAATCGGGATTCAAAAGTACCTGACCATCACGTTTAAGCACCCAAGCCGTAATAGGATTATAGTGATAACCACCACCAGGTCCCCTGGCTACTCTTAACTGTTTAAAAGATGGCTGAACATAACCAGTCTCATCCACTGCCCTACTCATAATTACAGTTTCGTTACCATCCCAAGCCCATAAATATCTAAAAACTGTATGAGCTTTAGATAGTACAGGCTCCTGAAGCGTTGCTAAATGCCAGTTTTTACCTCCGTCAACACTCACCTCGACACGTCTGATAAATCCTCTTCCGCTCCAGGCAATTCCCCTTATTTCAATCCAGCCCTTTTCCACTTTTGCAGGATATGCAGGAAAGGTAATAATCGACCTTGCATCCATTACGAAACTGAACTGCCTGACCTTCCCATTGACACCTTCGGTATACTTTGATGTTTCCTCCCTTGTCATATAGGGCTGGTCTCCGAGTTCAATCCTGCGAATCCATTTTACTGAAGTATTTCCTTCCCAGCCGGGCAAGAGCAGTCTGGCCGGATAGCCTTGTTCAGGCCTGATCGCCTCGCCATTCTGAGCATAAACAATCATGGCATCTTCCCAGCCTTTTTTCACAGGGATACTTCTGGTCATAACAGCGGCATCTGTACCTTCTGCAAGGAACCAACTTGCATTCTCCTTTACCTTAACTTCTCTGAACAAGGTCGACAGCATAACCCCTGTCCATTCACTTTGACTCGTTAAACCACATATTTCCTGCGGACTGAGTGTATCTTTCCCTGATCTGAAATTACCTGAACATTCCAAAAAACATGTTCTTGTAACAGATGGAAAACGCTTCAGGTCAGAAAGTTTGAAAATCAATGGCTTTTCAACCAATCCATGGATCAAAAGCTCGTACTTTTCAGGATCAATTACCGGCACTCCTCCATGATTACGTTCAAAGTGAAGATCTGATGGTGTAATTGTTCCATAAAGATCCTGTAAAGGGGTTCTTGAAGAAGTTACAGATGGTATTTTAAATAATTGTTCATAGGCAGAACGTGTTCCCAACTTACCCGGGGGAGTTCCAAGTTTCTTTGTAGGGTCATCTATCAGAAGAGAAGATTCTGTCACAGCCGATTGAAACGTCTTACCAAAAGAAGTCTGAACCAATACTATCGCAGCGGTCGCAGCACCTCCGAGCAATACACGCCGGCTTATTTTTTTCTGAATTAAAGAAATTTCATCCTCATTTTCATCTTTGTAATTTTCCATTAGGTACAATTTTCATCCCACACATGCTGGATAACATGAGCTTATATTTTTCCAATCAACTATTTCTTATTAACGTCATTCATGAAATTACTTCTCTGATTTGATTTTACTTTGTGAGCAGTAACTCAAACATATCTAGTCACATCATTAATAATTATTTAATTTGCGCCCCCCCTTTTCTGTCATCAGGGATAAACATGTCCTTAGCCGGCATACTAATCTTCGGAAGAGAAACCGAATTCAATACCATTTTTTCATCAATGATTTTATTGGCATGCAATAAATAGGCTGTCAGACTGTACACTTCATCGGCTGTTAATGAACCAGGAGAGTTATAAGGCATAGCTCTGTTGATATAATCAAACACTGTTGAAGCATAAGGCCAATAATTTCCTATTGTTTTAGTTCTGGAGACTTTTAGTGTATCAGAAATCAGTTGAGGTCCTGCCTGAAAACTACCACTATGACATGGCAGGCATTTTACCAGATATATTTCCTTACCGCTGAGCGCATTTCCAGAACCTGCCGGTAAACCTTTACCATCGGGTCTTACATCAATATCAATGCTGTCGATTTCCGCCTGACTGGCTGCACGCCCAAAACCAAAACTTAATGGTAATGGGGAAATTGTATCTCTTTCAATCAAAATACTTTTACCTTCATATCTATTGAATGAGGCAAGTACAAGCACGAAAAAAAAACTCACAGCTATCCCAAAGCCTTTAGCAAAGGAAAAAATTAGTTTCTTCATATTTAGTTCTCTCCTTTTTAGAACAAAATAAGTGCAATAATTAAGGTTATAATTACATTGAAGCCCTGAGCAATCAGGAAAGCATAAAAAGGCTTCTTACTCTGTTTATTAAATAGATCAGCAAAATTAGTTTCTAGTCCTATACTGGTAAAGGCAAGTGCGAACCATAAACTCTGCAGGTTTTTAAGGCTACCTTTTACACTTGAATTGACCTCCGGACTTATAACAAATGAGAACAATAGCGAAGCCGCAAGAAAGCCAAGAACAAATTTCGGGAAACGCTCCCAGATAACTTTCAGCCCGGGCTTTCCTTCAGGCTCATTAGCTTTAGGATGCTTCGTATAGGTCCAGTAAACAGAGATGGCGAATGCTGCCAGACCTAAAAGTACATTTTGAGAGAACTTAACGATTGTACTGATTTTTAGCGCAGTTTCACCAACTAATGATCCTGAAGCTACTACTGCACCAGTAGTGTCAATACTACCACCAAGCCATGCTCCGGTAACCTCCTGAGATAAATTAAAATACACGGCAATCATTGGCATGAAGATCATCATGGGAATAGCTGTAATCAACACCATAGAAATAACATAAGACAGCTTTTTCGAATCCCCTTTAATTGCCCCTGAGGTTGCAATAGCAGCCGATACACCGCAGATAGAAACCGCACTAGAGATCATCATAGTAAGTTCATCATCTATTTTCATCTTTTTACACAACCAGAAGGCAAAATACCATACTGATAAAACCACTGCCAAAGCCTGAATCAGTCCGAGTGAACCCGCTTTTAAAACATCCGAAAATATTACACTTGTTCCAAGTAATACTAAGCCGATCTTAACGAATAATTCTGTTGAAAGTGATGTGCGCAGCCATTCAGGTATTTTAAAGAAATTACTAATGATCAAACCTAGTCCCAGACTGAAGATTACTGCTTCCAGATTAAATGCTTTCACCTGACTATTTCCTGCAAGTATTAGTGCAATGATTGTGATCAGGTAGACTAAAGGAAAAGTATAGAGAAAATATTTAATAGACTTTCCGGTCAAAAATGCTCCTATACCAGCTATCAGCAGAACGAATATAAATTGAATAAATATGAGGCTCAGATTATCACCTGAAAACACCTTATCAAAAAGCTCCCCTGAATTATTCCAGTTAAAAACCGGTACTTTCAAAATTAGTCCTCCAATCGAAAGGATAATGATTAGAGCACCTAGTATTACAACTGTCCAGTCCTCATGTATTGTAATTTTCTTCTGTTCTGACATAAAATTTATAAAGTTGATTTGATATTAAAAATGTCTTTAAGGACTTGCTTAGCTGCATTATAACCACACATCCCATGTACTCCACCACCTGGAGGAGTTGATGAAGAACATATATAAATTCCAGGGGCAGAGGTACGGTATGGAGAAAGTCTAAGTGCTGGACGAGTATATAACTGAGCTATATCAATGATTCCTCCATTGATATCTCCACCGATATAATTTGGATTATAAGCTTCAATTTCGCGGGTATTCATAGTATGTTTTGCAAGAATAAGATCTCTGAATCCCGGAGCAAAACGTTCTACCTGATTTTCAATAGCAGCAGTCATATCCTTTTCAGAGCCATTGGGTACATGACAATATGCCCATGCGGTATGTTTACCTTCAGGTGCACGTAAGGAATCAAATAAACTTTGCTGCGCCAATAGAACAAAAGGCTTTTCAGGAATTAATCCTGATGAAGTGCTATCTTCAGCTTTTGCTATTTCCTCAAATGTATTTCCCAGATGTATCGTACCGGCTTCGCGGCATTCGGGTGCAGTAAAAGGGATCGGGCCATCTAGGGCCCAATCTATTTTAAACACTCCCATTCCATACCGGTATCGCTTTAATTGCCAGGAGTATATAGACGAAAAACGCTCTCCAGCTATTTCAAGAATTTGCTTCGGTGTCAGGTCAAATAGCACCGCTTTAGAAGCTGGTATATCGGCCATTGATCGCACATGCACGCCTGTTTCAATTTTCCCACCGATTGAAATAAAAAAGGAAGCCAAAGCATTAGCAATTTCCTTAGAACCGCCTAAGGGAACAGGCCATCCTTTCAGATGACCTGTGGCCATCAAAACAAGGCCTATAGCTGAAGTAGTAAAATTACTTAAAGGTTGTATTGAATGAGCAGCCATTCCTGCCCACAAACCTCTTGCTTCTTTGGTTTTAAACTTATTTACCAGTGATTTTGCTGAACGCAGTGCATTGAATCCAAAAGCAGCCATATCTATTGGATGTTCTGGAAAATGTAAAGGTCCAAGTACATCCTTCACCATACCAGGCCAGGTCCTAACCAATGGTTTGAGCAGACTGATATAACTTTCCCTGTCAATTCCAAGAGTTCTGGCGGTATCTTCAACACTTCCTCTAAGGGCAGCGGCTGTTCCATCATCAAAGGGATGGGCAGCGGCCACCTCGGGATAAACAAATTCAAGTCCATGCTGCTCCAGTGGTAAGGAATTAAAAAAGGGGGACCCAGCCGCTAGCGGATGAATTGCAGAACAGATATCATGTACAAATCCCGGTAATGTAAGCTCAGCCGAACGCAATCCCCCACCTATTGAATCCTTAGCCTCAATGATCAGAACTGAGAGTCCGGCCTGTTGCAAAGCAATTGCCGCTGACAAACCATTAGGGCCTGAACCTACTATTATCGCATCAAAATTTTCAGCACTCATTTACTTGTTTTAAATCTCAATATTCTAAGCAAGAAAACATAATGTATTTTACTCGTATTTCCCTGCTATCAGAGTGCTTTCTGAAAGATTATACTTCCTCTCAACCCGATCGAGAACTACATAAATGGAATCTCTGTTCTCATTTAGTCCTGATAAAATAACCCTTGATCCATCTTTTGTACTATATTTCAGGACCATCTTGTCGCGATTAATTTCTCTCGGTTTACGTGCAAATTCACGGTCTCTTCTTGTTGAAAATGCTCTTTTATCTATCATTCTATTTTCGTCCCCGATATTTTTCCAAGCTCTATCGCTTATCCAGTCTTTTGGATATTCATTCTTTTCGGAACTTTCAGGATTT
>CAZGWG010000263.1:0-6082 GCA_964529165.1 uncultured Sphingobacterium sp. | reverse complement strand
CCGCCGGTATTTGCGCTTTATGTTTCTATGTTAAATCTTCGCTGGTTAAAATCAAAAGGGGGAGTGGCTGAAATTGAGAAAGAAAATATTTCTAAATCAGAAGCTCTTTATAAGGAAATTGACCGTAATCCTCTGTTTAAGGGAACCTGCAGACCTGAAGATCGTTCAAGAATGAATGTATGTTTCGTAATGGAAAATCCTGAACTTGAAAAACCATTCCTGAAGTTTGCGGAAGATCGTGATATCATCGGAATTAAAGGGCATAGAAGTGTTGGAGGATTCCGTGCTTCAATTTATAATGGTTTGCCAATAACCAGTGTTCATGCCTTGATTGATACTATGCAGGAATTTGCAGAAAAGACCAGGTAAACACTATTTTATGTATTCTGATGGGCAGCATACTTCAAATTTTTAATTGAACAATAAGCATCTTTAAATTATAAATTTTATGTTTCGTATACTCGCCAATGATGGCATTGACCCAATAGGTAAAGAACTATTAGAAAAAGCAGGATTTCAGGTTGATACTACACATATTCCTCAGGATCAACTTTCAGAAGGATTAAAAAATTATGACGGCATAACCGTACGCAGTGCAACAAAGCTTAGAAAGGAATTGATTGATGCATGCCCGAATATTAAACTGATTGGCCGCGGCGGAGTAGGGATGGATAATATAGATGTTGATTATGCCAGAAGTAAAGGAATTGCAGTTGTGAATACTCCTGCAGCATCTTCTCTTTCTGTTGCTGAGCTTGTTTTTGCTCATTTATTTACCGGGATCCGTTTTCTTCAGGATTCAAATCGGAAAATGCCTGTTGAAGGAAACACTAAATTCAATGATCTGAAAAAAGCTTATGCGAAAGGTATTGAACTTCGCGGGAAGAAGATTGGAATTATAGGATTTGGTCGTATTGGTCGCGAAACAGCCAAAGTTGCATTAGGTCTTGGAATGGAAGTTCTTGCTTATGATCTTTTTGAAATACCATCTGAACTGGAATTAGTTTTAGGATCCGATATTCGGGTTAAATGCCCGATAAAGGTTTCATCAGTAGAACAGCTTATAAAAGAGTCTGATTTTATTAGTTTGCATGTTCCATTTTCTGAGAAACCTGTTTTAGGAAAAGCAGAATTTGAATCGATGAAAAATGGGGTAGGTGTAGTTAATTGTTCAAGAGGAGGTACAATTGATGAAGATGCCCTGATTGATGCTTTAAATTCCGGAAAAGTGGCATTTGCGGGTTTAGATGTTTTTGACAATGAACCAACACCACGTCAGGATCTTTTAACTCATCCAAAAATATCTTTAACTCCGCATATTGGTGCATCTACAAACGAAGCTCAGGAACGAATAGGTACGGAACTTGCGAACCTTATTATTGATTTTTTTAAAACGGTCTGATTAGGTACAGCTTTCCGGTTTGATGTAGCTGTAATTTGAAATAAATGCCAAAAATCAAACCATTCAGGGGAATACATCCCGGTATAAATTTTGCCGGACAGGTTGTACTTAATCTGGAGAATTTAAGTCTTAACGAGGCTAAGCTTATCCGGGATGAAAACCCATATTCATACGTGAATATGCTTGTTCCGAAACTGGAGAATCGCTTTTTGCTAGGTTCCAGGAATGAACTTGCGTACAAAAAAATTAACGAGAACTTCGAGGAATTTCTGGATGAGGGTATTCTTGTGAAAGATCCGGAGCTTTCAATCTATGTTTATCAGATTATTCGAGATGATTATGCCCAAACGGGTATATGGACTGCAACAGCCATTGATGATTATCTGAATAATGCGGTTAGAAAACATGAACTGACCCGAGCGGACAGGGAACAATCGCTTATTGTTTATTTACAGGAAACGGGGATTGATGCTAATCCGGTATTAATAACCTATAAAGCAGTCCCGGAAATTGAGCGCATATTAGCTGAAACTGTTCTGAATAAACCGGATATAGCATATACTAAAGAAAATTCTTATCATAAATTATGGATTGTCTCTGATAAAGATTCCATTAATTCGATTATTAAGGCATTTGCAAACCTTCCGGCCTCATATATAGCAGATGGACATCATCGTGCTGCTGCTGCATCGTTGTATGGAATTCAGCGAAGAAAACTGGATCTGAAGCATAGGGGAGATGAGGAGTACAATTTCTTTAGTTCAGTATACATGAGTACTGATCAATTAAGAATCTTTGGATTTAACCGTTTAGTTAAAGATTTAAAGGGTTTGTCGGTAACTGATTTTATTAAAAAACTGGAGAGTTATTTTTATATTGAGGCTTCTGACAAAGTTGTTATTCCCAAACAGAGGCAGGAGTTTGGTATGTATTTGGCAAAAAAGTGGTTTCTGATCCGGTTGAAACCTGAATTTATTAACAAGGAAAGTCCGGTAGAAGAACTTGATGTGAGTATACTTCAAACCAGGATATTCTCAAGTATACTCAATATCTCAGACCCTCGTACAGATCCTTCCATTGATTTTATGGCGGGTCCCTTAGCAATTGAAGACCTGATCAGTAAAGTAGATCAGAACGAATTTATGCTCGCTTTTACTTTATTTCCAACAAGCATCGATCAGCTGATCAGGGTTGCAGATGAAGGGGAAGTAATGCCGCCTAAATCTACCTGGTTTGAACCTAAATTTGATGCTGGACTATTGATTCATCAGATCAATTAATTTTTTAATCAAGCTGATAAGTTTTTCCTTTTTCAGCTATTTCCACTGAATAGTTCTCTTCAGATAAAGCATCTCTGAATGATTCCATTGCATTGATTTCTCCATGAACAAGAAATACCTTTTTAATTTGTTTAGGATCTTGCTGTTTCACAAAATTGATCAGATCTGTGTGATCTCCATGTCCGCTGAACAGATCTGTTTGCCTTATTGTAGCAAATACGGACAATTCCCGGTGTCTGAGATTTATAACAGGGTCACCCCGAAGCAGACGATGGCCTAAGGTACCTTTCGCACAATATCCAATAAAAAGTATTGTACAGTAGTAGTTTGAAATATTGTAATAAAGATGATCCTGAATTCGACCACCTTCCAGCATTCCTGCAGAAGATATTATAATGCATGGTTCATAATAATTGGATATAGCCTTACTGGCATTCATATCCTGTATATAATCCAAATTTTCAAATTCAAATTCATCCCCTCGCAGATTATAAAATTCCTGAGCTTCATTATTTAACAAGGAATGGTGCTTTCTGAAAATGTCGGTTGCATAAGAAGCGAGAGGACTATCTACAAAAACTTTTATTCTTGGAAGAAGCCCTTTGCTGAATATCCTGTTTAATGAGTAGACCAGTGCTTGTGTTCTTCCCACACTAAATGCTGGTATAATAAGCCGGCCAGGTGATTTAACACAAGCTTCATTAACCGTTTCTATTAAGAGTTCTTCTACACTTTGAGTCGATTTGTGATTTCGTCCACCGTAGGTTGATTCACAAACCAGGTAATCTACTTCAGGCAAGGGTTCGGGATCCTGTAAAATCGGATAATTCTTACGACCGATATCTCCGCTAAAAGCGATTGTTTTTTTTATTCCATGCTCCTCAACGCTTAAAACTACTGCAGCAGCACCTAAAAGATGTCCAACCGGAATGAATTCAAGACTAATCTCTCCATTGATTCTGAAGGATTTATTAAATCCTATCGTTACAAAGCGATCAACAGTTTCCATTACGTGCTTCTGAAGATAGAGGGGGTTGGGACCTTCTGAGAATCCTCTTTTTCCCCTTCGTCTTTTACGCTGCTTGCTTAAAAAAATATTAACTGAATCTAGCAGAAGTAATTCGCTGAGATCGGCAGTTGCCTGAGTACATAATATTTGTCCTTCAAAACCAAAACGAATCAATGTTGGCAGATTTCCGGAATGATCAATATGTGCATGAGTAAGAATAACCAGATCAATATCAGCAGGAGAAAATGGAAATGCCTCGTTCTCTTCAAGCCAGGTATCACGCTCATAATCCAGACCACAATCTACAAGAATGTTGTAATTGTCGGTTTGAAGCAGGTGCATACTTCCGGTTACCTGCCGGGCAGCACCCCATATTGTTAATTTCATAAGTATCTATAAGACCGCCCCCAATAATAGCGCAGATTAATTATTTTCCTGAACCTCGAGTTGCAACTGACTTAGATATCGGTATAAACCTCCTTCTTTTTTCATCAATTCGGAATGATTTCCACTCTCTACAACTTTGCCTTTTTCCAGCACAATAATTTTATCGGCTTCGCGGATAGTTGAAAGCCGGTGAGCAATGATGATGGAAGTACGATTCTTCATTAACTCTTCAAGAGCTTCTTGTACCAGACGTTCAGATTCAGAATCCAATGATGAGGTTGCTTCATCAAGTATTAGTAAAGCAGGATCTTTTAAAAGGGCTCTGGCAATTGCGATTCGCTGGCGTTGCCCACCTGAAAGTTTAACACCTCGTTCTCCCACAAGTGTATCATACCCTTCAGGAAAACCAATAATAAACTCATGTGCATTTGCCCGTCTTGCCGCCATTAGAATATCTTCTTCACTGGCATTTAATCTGCCATAAGCGATATTTTCACGTATAGTACCCCCAAATAACAGAACATCCTGGGGAACAATTGCCACCTGGTTTCTGATGTCAGTTAACGAAAATTCTGTTGATGGTATACCATCAAACAGTAAGGAACCTGATTGAGTCTCATAAAATCGCAGAATTAATCCGGCGATAGTTGACTTTCCTGCACCACTTGGTCCGATGATGGCTACTTTCTCTCCCTTTCTGGCTTCAAATGATACGCCATTTAATACCGTAATTTCTTTTCTGGAAGGATAGGAGAAAACAACATTTTGAAAATCCAGGTTTCCTTCAATTCTTTGATGGATAGCATTCTTTTCTTCATCCATTGAAATGGGTTCGTTCTTTTCTGCCAATATCTCCAAAACCCGCTCACTTGCTCCAAATGCTTTCTGCATGGTAGCATACAATTCAGGAAAGCTTCCCATTGCAGCTCCTACAAAAGTTGAAAGCAAAATAAAAGTAAACATGCTGGCTATACTGATTTCACCGCTTTGTACAAGATGTGAACCATACCAGACCACTGAAACAATAGTTCCAAAAAGACAAAAAACAATAAAAGAAGCAAAGATTCCCCGGAACCTGGCTCCGCGCATTGCAATCTTTACAACTTCACGAACACTTTTATTATATCTGCCTACTTCAAAGGATTCATTTACAAATGCTTTTACATTTGAAATTCCCTGAAGAGTTTCTTCAACAATAGTATTTGATTCTGCTAATTTATCCTGTGCCTGTCTTGAAATTTTTCTGATAAACTTTCCAAATGTTACAGCAACAACTACAAGAATTGGGAGTACTGCTAAAAGCATCAGAGTCAGTTTTCCGGAAACGAGTATCAGGAAAGTAATTCCTCCAATAAAAATAATGATCTGCCTGATCATTTCGGCCAGAGTGGTGGTTATAGCGTCTTGTATCTGGGAAAGATCTGCAGAAAGACGACTGTTTAACTCTCCGACTCGTCTTTGGGAGAAAAAATTCATCGGCAGAGTGATGAGTTTATGGTAGGTATCCCGGCGAATATCGGCGAGACCTTTTTCAGCGACCTCGACAAACCAGTTTATTCTGAAGTAAGAAAATATCGCCTGAATGAATAACACTCCAAGGAGTGTTAGGGCTACTGTATTAATATCAGTAGGAAATATGTCCAGAATCTCATTGGGAACCATTTTGCCACCTTGTTCTGCCTGTGCGCCAGTGCCGATCAATCTTCCCATTAATAACGGGAACAAAAATGAACTGGCACTTGAGAGTATAAGACATGCCAGACCCAGAAAAAATTTAGTACGATAAGGTTTGAGATAAGATAATAATCTCATAACCTGTTTAATACTTTCTTTATTGATTTTTGCTTTGGGAAGTTCTTCAGCCTGAGCGTTTCCGCTGTTTAATCGAGCACGTGCCATCTTTTCGTAATAGTAATTTCAGCTTTGAAAGGGATTCTCAAAATTAGCTTTAATTAAGCAGTATTTTTGCCTGGCTTATCAATCTTTGGTAATTTTTTAAGTTTG
>CAZGWG010000262.1:0-6084 GCA_964529165.1 uncultured Sphingobacterium sp. | reverse complement strand
TCATGCTTCTGATTATGGGATTAGTGTTAAAGACGCTGCGGCTGATTTTGGTGCTATAATTAAACGCAGCCGAGGTGTTGCTGATGGAATGAGTAAAGGTGTTCAATTTCTTATGAAAAAGAACAAAATCGATGTAATTACAGGAACCGGGAAAATAAAAAAGGGCGGAAAAGTTGAAGTTAAGGGCCCAGATGGCACCATTAAGGAATATACTGCCAAACATACAATTCTTGCTACGGGAGGCCGATCCAGAGAATTACCTAATCTAAAACAGGATGGAAAAAAGGTGATTGGATACCGTCAGGCTATGGTTTTACCTGAACAACCTAAGTCAATGGTTATTGTTGGTTCAGGCGCTATTGGTGTTGAGTTTGCTTATTTCTACAATGCGATTGGAACCAAGGTTACCATTGTTGAGTATCTTGATAATATAGTTCCTGTTGAAGATGAAGATATCTCAAAACAATTACTGAGAAGCTTTAAAAAGGCAGGAATCAATATTATGACAGGAACGAATGTTGAATCGGTCGATACTTCAGGAAACGGGTGTAAAGTACTTGTAAAGACGGCTGTTGGTACAGAGACCATTGAATGTGACATTGTACTTTCTGCAATTGGGGTAAGCCCTAATATTGAAAATATTGGTCTTGAAGAATTGGGGATCACAATTGATAAAGGACGTGTTCAGGTTGATGATTTTTACAAAACCAATATAGATGGTGTTTATGCAATAGGAGATATTGTAAAGGGACAAGCCCTGGCGCATGTTGCTTCTGCCGAAGGCATTATTTGTGTTGAAAAGATTGCAGGACATCATCCGGAACCATTGAATTATAATAACATTCCGGGATGTACTTATTGCTCTCCTGAAATTGCATCAGTAGGCTACACTGAAAAGGCTGCCAAAGCTGCCGGATATGAGATTAAAGTTGGCAAATTCCCTTTTTCTGCATCAGGAAAGGCAAGTGCTGCCGGTGCTAAAGATGGTTTTGTAAAAGTAATCTTCGATGCAAAATACGGTGAGTTCCTTGGCGCTCACATGATAGGTGCTAATGTTACTGAAATGATTGCTGAGGTTGTAGTGGCCAGAAAGCTGGAAACTACCGGAATGGATATCGTTAAAACAGTACATCCTCACCCTACAATGAGCGAAGCAATTATGGAAGCTGCTGCTGATGCTTACGGTGAAGTAATACACCTTTAATAATTGACAATTGATAGTTGACAATTGACAATTACCGGATATCAGTTGTCAATTGTCAACTATTAATTAAATAAACATGGCTTGGATTTATCTGATTATTGGTGGCTTATTTGAGGTAGCCTTTACAAGTTGCCTGGCAAAAGCAAAAGAAGCCACAGGAATTGAGTTTATTTTATGGATAAGCGGCTTTCTGATTAGTGTATCGATCAGCATGTATCTCTTATTCCTTGCATCTAAAATCATACCGATGGGTACTTCATATGCCGTTTGGGCCGGGATTGGAGCCGCCGGATCGGTTATTGCGGGTATAGTGCTATTTAAAGATCCAACTGAATTCTGGAGGATGTTCTTTTTATTTCTTTTAATATCTTCAATCATTGGATTAAAACTTTCAAGTAAAGTCTGAAATGGAATTATATACAATAAATGCTGGTTTTTTTAAGTTGGATGGTGGTGCTATGTTTGGGGTAGTTCCTAAATCGATCTGGCAGAAAACCAATCCTGCTGATGAGAATAATCTGTGCTCCTGGGCTATGCGATGCCTCCTGATTGTGGATGGAGATCGCAAAATACTGATTGACAATGGAATCGGATATAAGCAGGATGAACGTTTTTTAAAACATTATTATCTGCATGGAGATGATACCCTTGAAAAGTCCCTTGAAAACCATGGCTTTGTTAAAGATGATATTACAGATGTGTTTCTAACCCATCTGCATTTCGACCACTGTGGTGGGTCTATTGAAAGACTTGAAGACGGGAGTCTGGTTCCAGCATTTAAAAATGCCAATTATTGGAGTAATAAGGCTCATTGGGAATGGGCTATCCATCCCAATGATAGGGAAAAAGCCTCGTTTTTAAAGGAAAATATTCTACCAATTCAGGAAAGCGGTAAACTTAAATTTATTGAAACCATTGATGGTGTGGCCTTCACAGACCATATTAAAATACGTTATGCATTCGGACATACTGATGCCATGATGTTGCCTCAAATCAATTACAAAGGAAAAACAATACTCTATATGGCTGATATGCTCCCTTCCATCGGACATATTCCTATGCCATATGTAATGTCATACGATATGTTTCCTCTTAAAACTCTGACTGAGAAAAAGAAATTTCTTACTGAAGCTGTTGAAAATGATTATATTCTTTATCTGGAACACGATCCTGTAAACGAATGCTGCACTCTGCAGGAAACAGAAAAAGGCATCCGGGTAAAGGATACCTTTAAATTATCTGATATTTTGTAAAGCTGACAGGGTTTTGAACCCAGTAAGTCTTTTTATTTACGGAATTATTACCTGAGGTTTAGTTCCTGTAATTTCATCAATTTCCAGCATAATTTCATTAGTCAGCAAAGGCACTACCTCCAGAGCTGTTAGATTCTCTTTTAACTGTGTCGTCTTTGATGCTCCTAAAATTACTGTGCTCACATTAGGATTTTTTAAACACCATGCAATTGCAAGTTTAGCCAGTGAGGTATTCAGTCTCTCTGCAACTGCCTGCAATGATTTAACTTTATGTATATTTGATTCTACGAGCAGTCTGTTTCTAAGCCACTCAAGATTATCCATACTGAACCGTGCATCTTTCGGATCTGCATTATTATACTTCCCTGAGAGCAAACCAGAGGCCATAGGACTCCATATTGTTGTTCCCATCCCAAAATCTCTGAACAGTAATAGAAATTCCATTTCCATTTTATCACGCCAAAGCATATTATATTGGGGCTGTTCCATTACAGGTGGTACAAGGTGATTCTTTTCTGCGAAATAATGGGCTTGCATGATCTCCAAAGCGCTCCATTCAGAGGTGCCCCAATACAAGGCCTTTCCCTGTTGAATCAGTTGATGCATTGCCCAAACTGTTTCCTCAATCGGAGTTTCCTTATCTGGTCTGTGACAGTAAATTAAATCAACATAATCAAGCTGCAATCGCTTAAGAGCATTGTGAGTTCCCTCAAACAAATGCTTTTTAGAAAGGCCGATCATATTAGGTTTCTTCTCCTCTGCCCCAAAATATATCTTACTGGAAACAATATAAGAGCTGCGGTCCCATTTTTTCTTTTTTAAAATGTTTCCCATTACAATTTCCGACTCCCCCCCTGCATATCCTTCTGCATTATCAAAAAAATTGACACCACCTTCATAGGCGATGTCCATTAGTTCTTCAGCCACTTTATCTTCAATCTGCAGCCCAAAAGTTAACCAGCTACCTAATGAAAGTGCACTTACTTTTAAACCAGATTTTCCTAAACGCCTGTATTCCATAATTTTATACAATTTAGTTTCAATATTCTTTTCTTATCTAAAAATACGTTTTGTAATTGTAAAAAATTGTTACTATTTCAACGTATTAATTATTAATAGATATGTAGAATTTTATAAATTGAACCCTCAAAACTAATCACAATCCGTCGGGATTGGAAAGAAGAAAATGCAGCTTACACAACTGGAAATCAAAGGTTTTAAAAGCTTTGGAGATAAGATCACCATCAATTTTAATGAAGGTGTAACAGCTATCGTAGGTCCAAATGGCTGCGGAAAATCAAATGTTGTTGATGCTATACGCTGGGTACTTGGAGAACAAAGTACCCGTATGCTTCGCTCTGAGAAAATGGAAAATATCATTTTCAACGGAACCAAAACACGCAAGCCTTCAAATCTTGCCGAAGTATCTTTGACATTTGATAATACCAAAAATATTTTACCCACAGATTTCACTAAGGTTACCATTACCCGTAAGCTATATCGCTCGGGTGAAAGTGAATATCGTCTGAATGATGTTCATTGCCGTCTTAAAGACATTACTGATTTATTCCTTGATACCGGGATAGGATCAGACTCCTACTCTATTATCGAGTTGAAAATGATTGATGAGATCATTGCAAATAAGGATAATTCAAGACGAGCCTTGTTTGAGGAGGCATCGGGTATATCTAAATACAAGCTAAGGAAAAAACAAACTTTTAATAAATTAAAAGATACAGAAGCCGACTTAAGTCGTGTAGAAGATCTGCTGTTCGAGATTGAAAAAAATCTGAAAACTCTTGAAAATCAGGCTAAAAAAGCTGAAAGATATTATAAACTAAAAGAGCAATACAAGACATTAAGTTTGAACCTGGCCTCCTATCGTATCATTGGCTTTAGAGAAGCCTTAACAAAACTGGAAGACAAAGAGCAGCTACATTCTCTGGAAAGCAGTGGTTTGAACACTGAAATAAGTAATCTGGAGGCTCTATTACAGAAATTGAAACTTGAAAATCTGAACCTCGAAAAGAATCTATCGGTTCAACAGAAAGCTACCAACGAGTTTATATCAAAGATCCGTACCTATGAAAGTGATAAGAAATTAAAAAATGAGCAGTTACGTTTTCTTGAAGATAAAAAAACCAGACTTAGTGATGAACTTGAAAAAGATCAGAATCAGCTTAACCATGTCTTTTATAATCAGAAACGCTTAAATGAGGAACATTTGCAAGAAAGTGAAATTCTTGAAAAACTTCGTATTTCTACAGAAACTCAGTTGCTTGGGATTAATGAATTAAGGTTAGAACAGCAAAAATCAAAATCAGCACTCGATACGATCAGTATTGAAAATAATGAGTTACAGAATCTGGTTTATAAGCTTGAGAAAGAAATTGCCATATTGAATATCCAAAAGGAAGCACTACATCAGGAAAGTAGCAGAAATATGGCTGATACTGAATCCAAAGAAACGGAACTTAACGAATTTAATAAAGTTATTACTGAGTTAAAGGATAAGCTGGAGGCCAGGCAAAAAGACTACAATCAGAATAAAGAGCTTGAAGATGAACTTGAAAGACAAATTCGACGTAGTACAGAATACCTGAAAGAACAAAAAGAAATTCTCAATCAGGAAAGCAGAAAACTTGATTCCAAGCAAAACGAGTATAACCTCACAAAATCAATGGTTGATAACCTGGAGGGATTCCCCGAATCGATCCGCTTTCTGAAAAAGAATGCTGGCTGGACAAAACAGGCACCACTTTTCTCAGACATACTTTTTTGTCGCGAAGAATACAGAATTGCCATTGAGAATTACCTTGAACCTGTAATGAATCATTACGTTGTAGAAACGCAGGCAGAAGCCATTCAAGCGATTCAATTGCTTAATGATTCATCAAGAGGCCGGGCTAATTTTTTCATCCTGGATGCCCTAAATGTAGCAGGGAAACGTCCTTCAGTAATTACTGATCGCAAAGATCTTATCCCAGCGCTCGAAATAATTGATACTGATTCAAAGTACCGGCCGCTTTGTGAACTACTTCTCTACAATGTATATCTGCTTCAATCGGGAGAAGAAAATGAACTGCGCTCTCCACTGCCTTCTGAGAAGGTTGTAATTTTAAGTAAAACGGGGATGTTTACTAAAACGAGAACCGGAATGTCAGGAGGCTCTGTAGGGCTTTTTGAAGGTAAACGAATTGGAAGAGCTAAAAATCTTGAAAAACTCTCTAAAGAGATTAATAGCGGAGAAGTTTTAATTGTCAAATTAAAGAATTCCATTGCCGAGGAAGAAATCAGATTACAGGAACTGACTGAATCTTCTCAAAAAGATCTGCTTCAGGAATATCAGATGGAAATCAACAGATTAAGCAATGAATTCACTTCCGTTAAAACGAAACAGGAACAATATCTTGCATTCATTGAAAACAGCCTAAATAGAAAACAGGATATTGAACAAAAAATAAGCAGTATAGCTAATGAATTACTTGAGTCAGAACCACTACTCATTGATCTAAAGATTAAAAAACAAATAAAACAAGAACAACTTATTAGCGACCAGCAAAGCTATAACGAGCTTTCAGAATCCTTAAATTCAAAGTCAGCACTTTATAATCAGGAAAACATACG
>CAZGWG010000261.1:0-6170 GCA_964529165.1 uncultured Sphingobacterium sp. | reverse complement strand
TGGTCAACACTATTAATACAATTTACCTCTGCGTGTGCTTCTCCATATTTTTTATTAAAAGCGCAGATAATAAAATTTTTCTGTTTTATAAGGCCGGACCCAATCCCAGGGAATGGTGGGGCATGTACAAAACATCCCTGGACCAGGGCAAAACATGGTCGCAAGCAGTTCGATTAGCTGATGGTATTTTAGGCCCAATAAAGAATAAACCCATTCAACTTGAAGATGGTACAATTCTTTCTCCATCAAGTACGGAGAGTATGGAGAACTGGAAAGTTCATATTGAAAGATCAACAGATCAGGGTAAATCCTGGCAAAAGATACCTGTTGACCCTGAGACAGAGTTTGGGGTAATTCAACCCAGTATTCTGACATACCCTGATGGAAGGCTTCAGATTCTTTGCAGAAGTAAACAGGGAAATGTAATAGAGTCATGGTCAGAAGATCACGGACAAACATGGAGCAGAATGAAAGCTACAGAATTGCTTAATCCTAATTCCGGAACTGATGCACTTACTTTGAAAAATGGCTCTCATCTTATAGTTTACAATCCGCTGATTCCGGGCAGGGAGTGGTTTAACGGGAGGTTTAAGCTCAATGTTGCCCAGTCAACAGATGGAAAGAAGTGGAAAGATATTATGGTGCTTGAAAATGGGACTAAAGAGGAATACAGTTATCCTGCAATTATTCAGTCCAGGGATGGCAGGGTTCATATTTCCTATACCTTTGATCGGAAAAATATAAAATACCTCGTTCTTGAAAACAAATGATTTCAATATCCATTAAATTCGAAATTTTATAGACTTATAACATTTAGCATCTCATATCTCATACATGAAACGAAGAGAAATTTTAAAAAGCCTGACTATATTACCATTGGCAGGAGCTGTAAGTACAAAAGCAGCGGAGTTTGAAGTTGTTCAAAAGTCGGAGTGGACACCCAGGAAAGTTGCAATCCCAAGTCCATATCCAAGTACAAGTCCTTTATCTGCCTGCATTCGTTCCGGGCATCTGGTATTTATTAGTGGCATAGGCGGCTGGTATGCCGACAGAAGAAAAGAACCTGGTGATATTCAGGTACAGATCAGAAGTGCACTGGAGCACATGAGAAACCTTCTCGAAAAAGCAGGAACCAATATGGGAAATGTTTTAAAGGTACATATGTCTCTTGCTGAACCAAATAAAAACATAAAGGCACTGAATGAGGTTTATGGAGAATATTTTCCAGATCCCAAGCCTGTTCGTTCATATACAGGTTGTAGTGTTGAGCACATGGGTAGAGATGGGATTCTCGTTCAGATAGATTGCATAGCTTATATCGATTGATTTATTGAAACTGGTTTTCTTTGAATGATCCAGGATGTTTCATTCCATTGATTTAAATCAAGGCAATTTATTGTCCAGAATCATTGCCGTTACTTTTTCAGAGCTTTAATTTTGTTTTAGGAAATCAGAGCGGTAATGATAAAAAGCATAGCTGTATTTGGAGTAAATAGAATTCATGGTTCAGTTATAGCTGAAAAGCTGGCACAATGTTCCTTCCGGATTTTGTTGGTTTCTGAAATGCAATGTGATTATTCAGAGATATATCTAAATTGTCCTGATTCGGATATTCAGGTTGTTGATTGTCCAATACAGGCAGCCTGGGAATCGGACATTATTTTAATGGATGTGTTGGCAGGCCATAAGTTAAAACTTATTGAATCGATTCGTGAGTTCGTAACAAAAAAGATTGTTCTTAATATTGTTGACTTTAACAGAGCAGGGACCTTGAAAGATGAAATTAATGTTGAATCTTTGTTACCCTATGGCAGACTAGTCAATTTGAGTTTTATTAGGGGCAGGGAAGAGCAGAGCCATCTCTCTGTTTCTGGAAGTGATAAGGATGCACTTAAGGAAGTTGAGGCATTACTTGAACTTGCAGGATTTAAATGTGTGGCTGTTGAATGATCAGAATTAAATTAATTATAAACCATAAATAAACAAAAATGAAGAAAACAATTTTTATTGCTCTTATAGCATTAATCAGTCAGGTAGCAGTTCAGGCTCAAACTACCTGGAAATCGGATAAAGCACATTCAAAATTAACCTTCTCGGTTGTACACCTTGGTATTTCAGATGTTGAAGGATTATTTAAGGATTTTGACGCGACAATTACTGCAACAAAAGCAGATTTTAGTGATGGTGTTTTTGAATTGAATGCTGATGTGAAATCAATCGATACCGAAGTTGAAATGAGAGATAATCACCTGAAAAGTCCTGACTTCTTTGATGCAGAGAAATTCGATAAAATTACATTCAAAAGTACCTCCATTAAGTCTATCGGTAAAAATAAATATACTCTGAACGGCAATCTAACCATGCATGGAGTAACTAAACCAGTAAGCATGAATCTTCTTTATCGCGGTACCATTGTACATCCGATGAATAAAGCCAATGTTGCTGGTTTTCAGTTAACAGGTGTTTTGAAACGTTCAGACTTTAACATAGGTCCAAATTTCAAGGCTCCAATGATTAGCGATGAAGTTGAGATTAAAGCAGATGGTGAGTTTGCTGCTGCCAAGTAAATAACATTCCCCACACAAAAAAGGGCTGCCGGATTAATCCGGCAGCCCTTTTTTGTGAACGAAGTATATTCGGTAATCAGATTAGATCTCAGGAAACAATTCTCTTTCTGACCCTGCTCAGAGTTTCGGGTGTTACGCCAAGATATGAAGCAATCATATGCTGCGGGACTCTTGCAACGATATTTGGGTAAGCAGAAAGTAATCTGAGGTATTTTTCGTCGGCACTGGCACTTAATGTTGAAGTAAGCCTTCTATGTGTGGCAACCATATTAGCCTGAGTGAGAAGTCTGAAGTATCGTTCAAATTTCGGGACTCTTTCATATAGTTCATCCAATGAAGATTTAGAGATAAGTAGCAGCTCTGAATCTTCAATCGCTTCAATATTATATACAGCAGCTTCACCTGTCAGGAAACTATAAATATCGGCTATCCACCAGCCTTCGAGGGCAAACTGGATGATATGCTCATTCCCTTTATTATCTACGCTATAAGATCGTAAAATTCCTTTTTCAACGAAAATCAGATGTTTACAGATATCATCCTGCTGCAAAATATATTGTCTTTTTCTTAGTTTTTTTGGGCTGAAGAGGCTTTTGCAAATCGCTTTTTCAGTTTCATCAAGCTTTATTTTCTCTTCAATCTTAGAAAAAAGTACTTCAAACATTTATTATTTATTTTATTATTTCAAATATGGTGTTTTGGATTAATTAAAACGTAATTCAAATCAGGGTATTGAAATTTATTATTCACTTAATTTAGTACTTTTATTGACCTGAAAAACTATGCCTGAAAAACCTAATATCTTTAACTGGTCTTTAAAGAATTTACTTTCTACCATACCTGATGCTCTTGAGCAATCCAGGGTTAAGATCCTTTATACATTTCTGATTTTATCCGTATTGAAGGTACTGATTGTTATTCCAATCACTTATCATAACAATCAGCTACCACAGCTAAAGCTTGCATTTATATTGCTGTTTGTCTATTCTTTTTTAATAAAGCTATTATTAAGTCATAAAAAATATGCAGTTCTGATTTCTCACCTCATGATTTTGATGGGATTGATGATTATCCTGATTGTGCTTTTCGGTTATGCAAAAACCATAAATATCATGGCTATGCAATTTGTTTTTATGATAGTCTTAAGTGGTTTTTATTTACTAAACCGCGGTTTCGGTATTTTTTATTCAATAGTATCCATTCTGCCCATTATTATTTTTATGATAAATAACGGGAACAATCTTCAGCATCTGAATAATAGCACCGAGGGCTTAGTTTCACCGACTTATGAGATAATGATTTTTCTGAATTTTGTCACAATGGTTTTGGGACATTATTTGTTTCATCAGGCACTTACCCGCAATGTGAAGGAGAAAGAGTTACTGAATGGAAAACTTCAGGAGGCAGTTAAGGAAGCGAATGTTGCGGCTCAGTCGAAATCAGACTTCCTTTCAACAATGTCTCATGAGTTAAGAACACCACTTAACTCGGTGATCGGAATGGCTGAGCTGCTAAGTGACGAACTTACAAACCCTGAGCAGGAAGAGAACCTGAAAATATTGAACTTCTCTGCAGCCAGTCTCCATACATTGATCAATGATATTCTGGATTTTAACAAACTGGGGTCTGAAAAATTATATCTGGAATCGATAAGTGTTAATCTTCATACATTGATTAATAATATTTATTCTGGTTTGAGGATACAGGCAAAGGACAAAGGGCTTGAACTTATCCTTGAGATTGATGAAGAATTAAAGCAGATTCCGATTTCTACTGACCCAACCCGTATCAGTCAGATTTTATTTAATCTTACAGGTAATGCGATAAAATTTACATCGAAAGGTAGTGTAAAAATTGAAGTAAAGATTCTTGATAAAGATGATGATAAAATCAAAGTCCATTTTTCGATTACTGATACAGGAATTGGTATTAATCCAGCGAATATGGAAGCTATATTTGAGCCTTTTATACAAGCTTCAACAAGTACAACACGAAACTATGGAGGTACAGGACTTGGTCTTGCAATAGTTAAGCGTTTACTAACACTTTTTGAAAGTTTAGTTTATCTGGAAAGTGAAGAAGGTAAGGGATCAAAATTCTGGTTTGATATCAGTTTTAATCGTAATAAACAGACAATGGATAATGATATTGCCGGTGAAGAACAAATCCGAGATCTTAAAGGTTTGAGCTTGCTTGTTGTTGAAGATAATCCGGTAAATAGTTTATTGCTTAAAAAGATCTTCCAGAAATGGAATAACAGCCCGGATTTTGCAAGAGATGGATACGAGGCTTTGATAAAGATTTCTGCAAATAATTATGATCTTGTTTTAATGGATATTCACATGCCATTGCTTGATGGTTATGAAACTACTATACAAATCCGTTCATTAGAAGATCAGCAAAAAGCTAGGGTACCGATTATTGCATTAACTGCATCAGTATCGGCTAATCTGCAAGATAAAATCTACCAGGCAGGTATGAATGATTATTTGTCAAAGCCATATAATCCCAAAGAACTCTATTCAAAACTTAAAGAGATTGCTCTGCAGAAAGCCCGGAATTCATAAAAATCAAAAGGCCCTGTATTAATTTAATACAGGGCCTTTTAGTTTTATTTTGAAATGATCAGCTCGATAATGGAGGGCCTACCGGAACATTAATTCTCTGGCGGCTGCTAGGCTGAACAACTTTTTTAGCTGTGAACTTTGAAGTCAGATATTCACCATGGTGTATATTCCCTGACATTGTATCACCATTAACAGTTCCTGAGAAAGTGAAAGGAACATTATCAGCGAGCATTCTGGATGCACTTCTGAATATTACTTCATTTCCATCAATCGTTCCATCAAGTTCATTGGTTGTAAAGGTACTTTTGTGGGAGCCTTTCAGCCAGTTTGAATCCTGCTGCTCGATACTGAAAGTATGTTTACTTACTTCGTTAAAATATTCTATCGTTACATCCCAGCGTCCTTTAAGGTCTGCTGCAGGAGCTTTCATATCAGGAGTTGCTGGACGTTTCATATTCAATGCATCGAAAATGCGATCGGCAACGATCTTATCATCTCCTGGCTGCATCATGAATGCTGCTACAGAAATAGAGGTTAAATTTTCTGATGCCGGAGTTCCACGGCGGCCTCCACCAGCACTTAATGCAATCCGGGGCTTAGTTGTTGATAGGTACGTGGCTATTTCTTGTCCGGTGGCATTAAATTTAGCAGGATCCCATGAAACGGTAAGTGTAGGAGTACGGTTGTCCAAACCTGTAGGTTGACGGATGCTGGTAGTAACTCCGTTAATTGCTGAAACACGTTTTGAAATGGTTTCCAGATAACCAGTCCAGGTAAGTTCTTCCTGCGCATGATTACGTTTTGTCCATGCTTCTACAGCAGCCAGCATGCCAATTTGTTCTTCTTTACCCACTTTATTATCACGTCCGGCACCATGGTGCGGCGCGCTTGACTGCCAGGCAGCCATCAGAAGTTTTTTATCTCCAAGCAATAAGCCGGCACTCTGAGGACCACGAATGGCCTTTCCTCCGCTATATGCAACTACGGTTGCACCATCAGCAAGGTGAACGTTAGGATTTAGTGTCAGCGCCTCTGC
>CAZGWG010000260.1:0-6195 GCA_964529165.1 uncultured Sphingobacterium sp. | reverse complement strand
GAAGCGGTATATGCCAGTCTGGAAAGGCTTCAGACCGATCATATCGATTTGCTTTATTTTCACAGATTTGATGGAATTACTCCACCTGAAGAGAGTTTGACAGCTATTGAAGATCTGGTAAAGCAGGATCTGATACGTTATTTTGCTGTATCAAACGCCAATCTCGAAACCCTCAAAACTTATCAGGGAGTACAAGCTCAAATGTCTGTCAGAAGCAGAATTCTTGCAGTGCAGAATCAGTTTGATCTGCTTGACGGAGAAGCCCCTGATGATAAAGGTGTATTGAATTATGCGTCGGAGCAAGGGATATCATTTATTGGATGGAGCCCGATGGCAAGGGGGCTACTTACGAACAGATACCTGAATCCGGTAAATGCCGGTCCGGGCGATCGTTTGTTCGATGAAGGAGATCTGAAAGCAAAAACAAGTCCCGAAAATATGGCTAAACTGCATGCGCTTGCTGCTATTTCTGATGAAATGGGTGTTGAACTCAGTCAGCTTGTTATGGCGTATATGTTAACAATGAAAGGAATGGGGCCAATTATTCCATCTTCTTC
This sequence comes from uncultured Sphingobacterium sp., assembly GCA_964529165.1. Classification (GTDB taxonomy): domain Bacteria; phylum Bacteroidota; class Bacteroidia; order Sphingobacteriales; family Sphingobacteriaceae; genus Daejeonella. Next base: position 5,638 of record CAZGWG010000260.1, on the reverse strand, counting down.
CAATGTAAAGCAGCTTGAATCCAATGCAGCAGCAGGCAGGCTTATTCTTACTGATAAGCAAATTGCACGGGTAAAGAAAATTGTAAACTTTTAAAGCAATCAGGATGTTAAGATTCAGGTCCGCAATTTCAGCTCTTTCTATTTTATTCCTGATCGCAGTGAACAGTTTTGCTCAGCCCGGAAAGCTGGAACAGGAAGCCCGTTCTGCTATGTTGCGTGCAACCCGTTTTATGGTAGAAAAGGCAAGTGTGAACGGAGGCTATGTAGCACATTATCTACCTGATTTTTCACGTCGCTGGGGAGAACTGGAAGGATTTAAAACTCAGGTATGGGTACAGGATCCGGGAACTGTAAGTATGGGAAACGTATTTCTGGACGCTTATAATGCTACCGGAGAGGAGTACTATTACCAGGCTGCTGAGAAAGTTGCATCTGCTTTGATCTGGGGCCAGCTTCCTGAAGGTGGTTGGAATTATATGATTGATTTTGCAGGCGACCGTTCTTTAAAACAATGGTACAACACGATCGGGAAAAATGCATGGGGATTTGAAGAATACTATTCTTATTACGGAACTTCTACATTTGACGATTCAAATACTTCCGGGCCAGCCTCCTTTCTCCTGAGATTATACCTGCAGAAGATGGATAGTAAATACAAACCGGCACTAGATAAAGCTATCCAGTTAATAATTGATAGTCAGTATCCCCTCGGTGGATGGCCGCAGCGTTTTCCTTTAAAGGATAATCATCCTAAGAATGGTAAAGAAGACTATACTTCTTACTATACTTTTAATGATGAGGTAACTTCGGGTAATATTGATTTTCTGATTCAATGCTATACCACACTCGGAGATCAACGTTTTCTTGATCCTATCCGTCGTGGTATGAATTTTTACCTGATCACTCAGCAGGGGAATCCGCAGGGTGGCTGGGGACAACAGTATAATATGGACCTTCAGGTTGCTCATGCCAGAAGTTATGAGCCACCTGCACTGATGCCTGGTTTTACCTATACTCATGTATTATTGTTAATGAAGTATTATCAATTGACTGGTGACAGGAAATTCCTTGCACGTATTCCTGATGCAATCCAATGGCTTGAAAGCTGCAGGCTTCCGGTGGAACAAAGTCTCGGCGGAACTCGTACCCATGCTACATTTATTGAGATTGGCACCAATAAAGGGCTTTATGCTCATCGTAAAGGTACAGGAGTGAAAGATGGTCATTACTGGTGGGACTACAACGATAATAATCTACTTGCACATTATGGTGGTAAAGTCAATATTAATATTCAGCATCTTAAAGATGAATACTCGCGTATCAATGCGCTTTCGCCGGATGAAGCCAGCAAGGATTCGCCATTAAAAGCGGGATCAGGCAAAGACGGAACTTTACCCCAGACTCAATTTCTGGCAAGCTATTCAGCCGGAGTTACACCTGATGATCAAATGGTTTCAGGGATTATCAAAGCGCTTGATAAGGATCGCTGGCTGGTCAAGCATATTCAGATCAGCAGGCCTTATTCAGTTTTGCCGGATGGTTCTGAAATGAATACGGCCAAGCTAAGCGATGAAAACGGGAAGGGTATTCCTGATTCATCGGAACAGCAATACATTTCGACCCGTGAATATGAAAAGAATATGGGATTATTAATCAGATATTTAAAAAGGTAATGTATGCCAGATGAAAATTGACAAACAATTCCTCAAGAATCATAGTAATCCGGTAGTTAGAACCGGATTGTTGATGCTTATGATTGCTCTTATAATCCTGTCATGCTCAAAAATTTCGCGGACTTTACCCGCCGGATTACCGGATAATGGCGGCTTGTTTCTCCCGGATAACTTCGAAGCACTCGTTGTAGTGGATAGCATCGGTAAGGCCAGACATCTGGCTGTTAATGATAATGGAGATATCTATGTCAAATTAACTTTTAACCGTGCAATGAAGGGTGCAGGCGGTACTGTAGGCTTACGTGATTTGAACAAGGATGGCAGAGCAGATTCAATCGTTTATTTTGGCGATTATAAGGATATCGGAGGCTCTGCAGTCGGAATGACCATTCATGATGGCTATCTCTATACAAGTACTGTGAATCAGGTACTAAAAAATAAACTTAGTCCTGGTGAGTTAGTGCCCCAAAGTAAAACAGAAGTTGTACTGACTGATTTTGATCCTAATGTTGCAAAAAACTGGCACACGACCAAACCTGTGGCATTTGACAGAAAAGGATATCTGTATGTTCCTTTTGGAACACCATCAGACGCTGGTCAGGATATTACCAAATATGGTCCGATTGGTATACCCGGCGGCAAAGGTTTGGATCCCTCACCTGAACTGGAAAACCATGGTGGTATCTGGAGGTTTGATGCCTCTAAAACGAATCAGACACAAAAAGATGGCTATAAGTTCGCTACAGGCATAAGGAGTGTTGTTGGGATGGTTTGGAGTCCTCTTGATGATAATTTGTATGCTGTAATGAACGGAATTGATAATTTCCATACCATTTATCCGGATTTGTTTACTGCATGGCAAGCCGCAGTTCTTCCTTCAGAACCCCTGCTTAAGGTTACAGAAGGTGCTGATTTTGGCTGGCCTTATGCTTATTATGATCATATTCAAAAGAAGAATGTTTTACAACCGGGTTATGGAGGAGATGGTAAGATTGTCGGAAGAGCTTCAACGTTTGATGTTCCTGCGATAGGATTTCCAGGCCACTGGGCACCAATGGATGTCATGTTTTATCAGGGCAATCAATTCCCTGAGCGATATAAACAAGGAGCGTTTGTCGCATTTCACGGTTCAACAGACCGCTCACCTTATCCGCAGGCAGGCTATATTGTCTGTTTTGTGCCATTTAAGAATGGAGTACCTACTGGTGATTGGGAAGTATTTGCTGATGGGTTCACCGGAGTAGATACAGTCGTTAATACCAGTGACGCAGTTTATCGCCCAATGGGACTTGCAACCGGACCAGATGGTTCTCTCTACATCTCCGAATCAAATAAAGGAAAGATCTGGAGGGTGATGTATAAAGGAGATAAGAAAACATTTGGAGAGAAGCAGCTCGCTGGAATGGAATTGCGAAAGAGCAGGTCATATATTAAAACTCCGGATGAACTGAAAGATAATCTGCACAGAGGTGATCGTTTGGCTGGCAGTATATTATATAATACGTATTGTGCATCTTGTCATCAGCGTAATGGAAAGGGTGATAACAGTCGTTTTCCACCACTTGCCGGATCTGATTGGGTAACTGGTGATAAACAGAGGCTGATTGGTGTAATTCTTAACGGACTAGATGGAGAAATTATGGTGAATGGGCAGTCCTGGCAGGGCATGATGCCAGCCCATGCAGAATTTTTGGATGACCATGCCGTCGCATCTATATCAACCTATATCCGTCAGAGTTTTGGGAATAAGGCCGGACCAGTTAGCAGCCTTGAAGTTAATGAGGTTAGGAAGAAAACCAGAAACTAATACCCTGTCAAATTTTAACATTTTATTAATAGTACATTAAGCACTTTAAATATTAAATAAAAAAACATGAAATCAAAAATCCTATTAGGTTCTTTACTCATTTTTGGATTAACATCCTGTGTCAGCACCCCACCAACAGAGTCGAAAAAAACCGCTTCTGAGCGTAAAATTATTATGCCCGAAGGTTATAACCGTGGGCTCCCTTTTACGCCGGGTATTCTGGTTGATGGAACGTTGTATGTCGCTGGATTTAGCGGTGAAGATGCCCAAACCGGTAAAATCCCTGAAGAATTTGAAACTGAGGTGAAGCAAGCTTTGGATAAAATAGGAGTAATTCTTAAAGAAGCTGATATGGATTTCAAGGATGTTGTTTCTGTACAGGTTTATCTGACTGATATGGAGTTGTTTGAACGTATGAATACAGTTTACCGTACTTATTTTGACGAACCACGCCCAACCCGCTCAATCATGGGAATTAAAAGTCTGATCGGACCTGCAAGAATTGAAATTACTGTTACTGCTAAGAAATAAAAGACCAAACTATAAACTCACAAGAGTTTAAGCCATTAAATAAAATAATAAGGTTTTAATGAACTCCTTAATGATTTTTAAAATCAATCAGGGAAATGACTAAAATCATGATAGCTCTGCCTGCCGGCAGCTAGGTTTATCAGCTTTAAAGAACAAACTATATACAGATGAAAATTAATATATCCGAAAATCCTGTTGAATTAGGTAAAGTGTCAGCAGCCGCAGCTATTGATGGAATCAAAAGTGCTATTGCAGAAAAAGGACAGGCTAATGTAATTCTAGCGACAGGTGCAAGCCAGTTCGAGACTTTGAAGAATATCGTACTGGATAAGAGTATCGACTGGTCTAAAGTGGTTATGTTTCACCTCGATGAATACATTGGATTACCAGAAACCGAACCTGCAAGTTTCAGAAAATATTTAAAAGAGCGATTTCTCAATCTGGTTTCTCCCTTAAAAGCCAGTCATCTGGTAAACGGGGAGAATGATCCTTCCGAAGAATGTAAACGCTTAAATGAGCTCATTGCAAAGCATCCGATTGATGTGGCTTTGGTTGGTATCGGTGAGAACGGACACCTGGCCTTTAATGATCCTCCGGCTGATTTCGATACGGAATTGCCCTATATTGTCGTAAATCTGGATGAAAAATGCCGTTTACAGCAATTCAATGAAGGCTGGTTTAAATCAATTCAGGAAGTTCCAAAACAGGCTATAAGTATGTCAATCAGGCAGATATGTAAGTCGAAAATGATTATATGTTCTGTTCCTGACGCCCGAAAAGCAGAGGCAGTTAAAAATTCATTGGAGAATGAAGTAAGTAATAATTTCCCTGCAAGCATTTTGCAAACACATTCGAATTGCATTTTTTATCTTGATAAACCTTCTGCAGCCTTACTTACTAAAACTAATAATAACTAAAATGAAACGCAGAGATCTGATTAAATACTTGTCTGTAGCGCCTTTAGCCGGCGGACTTAGCGGTGTTCCGTTTAATACAGCAAGTGCAGGAGCAAAATCACTTGTAAAACGCGACCTGATTAAAGAACTGGGCTTGCGTACCTTCATTAATGCTTATGGTGTGTATACCACTCACACGGCTTCTTTGATGCCCGATGAGGTGATGTCTGCAATTCAGGATGCGTCGAAGAAATACGTTTTGTACAATGATCTGCAGGATAAGGTTGGAGAAAAAATCGCTGCCATTTGTCATTCAGAGGCTGCAATGGTAACATCCGGCTGCTGGTCGGCACTCGTTCTTGGAACTGCCGGAATTTTAACCGGAATGGACAAGGCCAAAGTTGCAATATTGCCTGACGTTTCAGGTTTTGAGAGAAATGAGGTTATACTTCAGAAAACTCATAGTGGATCGTATGATCATGCACTGACTAATACAGGTATAAAACGTGTTTTTGTTGAGACTGTAGAAGAAATGGAAGCTGCTGTTAATTCAAAAACTGCGATGACCTGGTTTTACAATGAAGCAGATCCTTGGGGTAAAATAGGTCATCAGCAATGGCTGGCTCTATCTAAAAAGCATAAAATACCAGCAATGATTGATATTGCGGCCGATGTACCTCCTGTTGAGAACTTATGGAAGTTCAATGATATGGGCTATGATGTGGTTTGTG
>CAZGWG010000259.1:0-6197 GCA_964529165.1 uncultured Sphingobacterium sp. | reverse complement strand
AATCAGAAGCAGTTTGAGCAGTAATAAGTTCTCCACTAAGCAATAATTCTTTGGCTCTACCTTCCCCTATTCTTCTGAGAAGAAAGCAAGTAACAAGGGCAGGAATAAAACCAATCCCGACTTCGGTATAACCAAATTTTGCTTCAGGGACCGAAAATACCAGATCACAAACTGAAATCAAACCGCAGCCTCCGGCTACAGCATGACCTTCAACCCTGGCAATTACCAATTTCGGAGATCTGTAAATTGTTAATAAGAGTTCCTTTAATGAGAGGGTATCTTCAAGATTATCTTTTCCGGTATGGTTTTGCAGGTACATTAGATAATCGAGGTCGGCACCGGCACTAAAAACCGATCCATTGGCTTTCAGCACAATCACCTTAACATCATCGTCATTAATTGCATTTACAAACGCCTTCGTTAGTTCAGATATTAGCTCAGGATTTAATGCATTTCGCTTCTCAGGGCGGTTAATTGTAATACTTGCTATCCTGTCTGTGGTACTGTATTCCAGCAATTCCATTATCGATTCTCCTATCTAATTTATCGGACCTGATTAATCAAAATTAATCCAAATTACTATAGTTTGATAATATAGGCTGGCGATTTCTTCAATACGTAAGATGAAATATTCAATTTCGCTGCCTCTGTGAGCCAGGACTGTATATTATAATCTGAATTGGTAGGATCAATCAAAACTTTTTTAAATTCAACAAAAGCATTGATATCAGATATCTTTTGATCAGGATTTCTGCTCATAATAAGAATATCAATCTTTAATCTGCTCTTAAATTGAGACAACCTCATTTTCCTGTCCCACCTTAGCACTCTGAAGTTACCAAATTGCATAAAATTAGCGTCTGACCAGCAAGATTCGCTTACTAAGAGATCATCAATATTCAACAGGCGGATATCGGAGTATCCAAGACTCTCCAATCCTGGCTTAACAGAATAGGAAAATGCTCTGTCCAAAGAATCAAAATCTGCCAAAACAATAGATTTACCGGATTTCAAATACGCAATAGCAGAATTCTTTCTAAGACTGAAAAAGATCAGCTCCTCCCGCCGAAAATTGAGAATACGATTCAGGGAAACACTCATCAACAAAATCAAGCTTAATGACAATAGTGTCAAAACTGCTGTCTTAAGCCTGAATTTTGACCAAAGCACCAAAGATAAGATCAAGGTACAAAGCAAAATAAGTTGAAAATCATTGATCCATATTCCCGAAAGACTTGAAAAGGGAAGTCTCTCTATCCGGTATAAAACATCATTGTTTAGATTAATCAATCCGCTTAAAAATTGACCCAGTGGAATAAGTACAAGTTCAAATGGGATGATCAACATTAAAATACCTGAATACATAATCACTGTAACAGGTAACACAATAAGCAGATTACTAAGCAGGAAATAAAGTGGGAACTGATGAAAATAATACAAACCCAATGGAAATGTGGCTAGCTGAGCAGCAATAGAAAGGGTACTATAGCTCCAGACATAATCGGCAAACTTATTTTTGAAATAAAAGGTATGATACAATTTGGGGTGAAAGTATATCAGCCCACAAACTGCGAGATAGGAAAGCTGGAAGCCGACATCGAAAAGATAAAACGGATAATATAAAAGCAGGAAAAAGGCCGAGATTGCGATTAGATTATAGGAATTCTGACTTCTATTCAATGCCTTCCCAATAAGTACAAAGCTAATCATAAGTGCGGCACGACATACCGGTGAAGAAAAACCACTTATTAGTGAATAGAACCAAATCGCTGTCAGTATGATTAATATCCTTACAAAAATCAGCACTTTATTCCTTTCCATTGGTTTGAGTAAAACAGAAAATACAAGAAATACAATGCCCACATGCATACCTGAGACTGAAAGCACATGCATAGTACCGGTTTTTGAATAGGCCTCGATTATCTCTCTGTTCAATTCTGCACGGTAGCCTAAAATTAACGTCGATGCCAGTGCTGCTGCATCCTGATCTGGTAGAAAAGAATTGTATTTCCTTATCAATTTCTTCCTGTACGATAAAGCAAATGAAATCAGTGGATTACCAGTCACATCTGGCAATAGATGAAACTGATTCGCGTTTATATAGGATTGAAAGTAAACCTGCCGGTTTTCCATAAATAACCTGTAGTTAAATTCTCCAGGATTATAGGGAGGTTCAAATTCATTATAAACGGCCGGAATAATCAAAATATCACCATAGGCCGGCACAAACTTTCCGGTAGAATCTGCTTGAAGTGATACTAATATTTTGCCCGAAGTTTCCTTAACGGCTCCAGCTGTATATACCCCCATAACCTCTCCCTCGAATCGAAAATTAGCACCACTTAAACTTGGTTCATTCTGTATACTAAGAATTAGAAAATCTGCTTTTAATTGATTAAAATTTAGTGGATTAAGTCGCCCTGAATCATTTACTGTGCGACTATAGCCAATCATGAACAGGAAAAAATGGATAATGAGACCAAAAATCCAGGATAATCTGAACAGAGAATAGCTTTTATAGCTGAGGAATAAGAAGAGGAAAAGACATAATATGAAAAAACAAAATGCGAATCCCCAATAAGTTAGAAAAAGGTTTGAAAAAAAACGTCCGAAAACAACTCCAAACACCAGAGGTATAAGAAAACGTACAAATGGGATCTCGCCTTTATAGAACATAATCAGAACTGTAAACGCAGTTGTAATCTTATATCGGATCGCTTATTACCATTAATCAGATCGCCGCCACTCCCAATTGTTTCCTGATCTTCATAGCTGGTTAAAGCATATCGCATCCATAAATCAATTTTACGCGAAATGGTGTATCTGCAATTAAAATAGAATCTCGTCCCTTTACCCTGATAAGCCGGAACAGAATACGCATATAATACATCATTTTCATAGGTGTAAATCCTTGTATTAAATCCAGCGGTTTCAAAAATTGCAAAGCGAATATTTCCTGAAAATTTTGAACCCATAGGATTGTATATTATATCCTGAATACTCAGAAAACCGAATTCAGGATTCAGATTACCTTTTTGATAACGAACGGCTTCCGCACGATTCCTTACTGTGAAATCATCGCTGATTTTATAAATCAATTCTAGCCGCAAATCTCTTTTGTCTGCAAGATCTAGTCCCACTCCAGGCTCTTCAGTATTTTCTTCTTTTATCTGTTGCCGAAATCTCCCACTAAGCTTTAATAATTTACCAGGGGTATAGTTAAGTTGGGCAAATAATTCATAGCCTGAGGATGGACCATCAACCCTGAATTTTAACCAGGGGAATCTGAAAAAATCAGCATAGGTATAGAATTCCCATTCACGATTAAATTTGATAGATAAGCCCGAGTAAAAGCCTTTTTCATTAACTGCATTGGAAGATTCGGCTAAAGCCTGATTGAAAAATGAATGATAATTTTTCGCATAACTCCGATACATAAGTACGAGAGAAACACGGGGAGCAAGGCTACTGATCAAACCGTTTAAAAAAGCATAGCCAGAATTTATACTGTGAGCGGCCTCACCAAAAAAATAGGAGTTCTTTAAAGTATAACTATAATTAAGAGAAATATTGCTCAGGTCGGAGCCTTTGAAATTGTAGAGTTGGTAAAGGGACTTTGGACCTGCAAATGGTTTACTGAAACGTGTATGATAAACTGTTAATCCTGAATTGAAGTCGCGTTTATTATATTGAAGATTTGCCCCATAAACATATTGTGAAACTGTATTCTTATTAAGAATCTCAGTTTGAGTCCGGTGGAGACCATTTACCTGTAAGGAACTGATCTCCATACGGGATTCAGACATGGAGGCATCTATTCTTCTTCCTGAATAAAATGGAGTAAAAGAAATTTTCTTCAAACCAAGGGTTGTTGAAAACCCACGCATAAATAAGGCTTCATTAACCGAACTGTAGGGTCTTAAGCCAATATCCTGTTTAGCTATTGAATTCAGATTTGCTCCTTTCCCAAATCCGGTTCCAGCCCACATCCCCAATCCCTGACCAAACTGAAGAGAATAATCACCGGCGATTATTTTTTTTATTAACCCATTTCCTTTATATAAAATATTGGCTGAATAAAAATCAAAACCCGGATAACCTCTTTTGAATGTCAAAGCTTCTCCAGCATCTTTCTCAAGATTAAGCGACACCAATAGAACATTTGAATAATTGTAACGGTATCGTGTAAACATTCTCATTACCGAACCCGCATAAGCTCTATCTTCGGTTAGATTGGATGAATAAAAACCTGATTGCTTCTCCAAAACTCTTCCGAACCTTAGCATGAGGTCATGTTCAGCCTTCGTCATAAGCTTTTGCAGAGATAATGATTTCAACTCTCCGGGAGTCGATACAACAATAAAATTTAAGAGCCATCGAAGAGTCTGAGGATCAAATCCTGGTATACTCTGTAATTCAAGAACATCTATAAACAGACCGTTTTTTTCTCTGTGACTGATTATAGCATTAACCTGTGCCGCCGAAATAAAGAATAACTCCTGCAATTGCTCTCTGGCTGCTGTATTTATATTGAATGGCGTTTTCCTGTAATGATTTAAACGCTCTGTAATTTCTGAATAATCATATTCCTCTGAGAGATTAGGGGCCATTGATTCAATTATCTGTTCAATGAGAGCTTCATTCTGAACCTGTGAATAGGTAATTCTGCTAAGAGCAATAAAAATCAAACCCATCAGTAATGACAATTTGTATTCAGAATTCATAACTAAAAGCCAAATTTGGAGTATAACCTAGTGTGGGATGCGAAGAAACTGCTGCATCCAGAGAAAATCTTCCGTAGTTTAATCCAAAGCCTGCAGATTGTCTAAATGGATTTGAACTAAGTCCACCACGCAAGTATAACCACTTGACAATCTGATACTCCAACCCCAGCCTGAGATTAATTCCGAAATCCATCAGCTTATTCATATCGGTAACAAGCAATATCTTATCACTTAGTGTAAAGGCAACACCTGCAGAAATCCCGGTAGGCATATTAAAGCCTGAAATTTCATTAATCCTGCTTTTTCCCGGATTGTTTATATAGCTTCCAAAGCGTACTTTATCATTCAGTTTGTATTGCATCCCTCCATCAATACTAAATGCTTTTCCGATACCATATACCGGAATATTAACCTGATGATATTTAAGTGCAAGAGAAATTGACAGTTTGCTCGAAAAACTTCTTAAAAGAGCCAGACCTGTGGTTAATTCCTGATACTCAGCTATGCCAAAACGCTGAAAGCTAAGACCAAGAACATAATTCTTTACAGGCAAACCTAAAACTGCTGTTTGAGTACTTATTTCAGAGTCTAAATTATGCTGTTCATATCCTACAGCAAATATTGGATGTTCAATATTCGCAGCACCAGCAGAATTTTGCTGTAATGACCATATATCCTGTAATGCTGTGCCTGCCGAGCCTAAAGCCACAGACCTGGAACCCGGATTAATTTGAGCATATACAGAAATATGGAACAAAATACAGATCAGGCAGATGTATCTCATTCATATCAAATTAACAATAGGGAAAAGAACGGGCAAATTGAATTATTAAACGGTCGGTAGTAACAAAATCCGGAATTATTAGTCTCTTTGTCAAATCAATTATTAAACATGAAAAAGATATTTTTTAGTCTCGCTTTATCACTGATTGGAACAAGCGTATTTGCACAAGGCAATAAAATACCAGAAGGTAGTATCACCTATACTGTTGAATGGAAATTACCGGAACAAATGCAGTCTATGGCGAGCAACTTCCCAACTGAAATTAAGGTTTACTTTAAAGGTGATTCATCCAGCTTAAAAACTGAATCTGCAATGTACAGCAGTACTAATATTATCAACTTTAGTAAAGAATATGAACGTCTGCTATTGAACATTCCAATGCTTGGAAAAAAACTATCAGTCATCTTTAGTCCGGCTGACCAGGAAAGAATTGCAGCTAACATGCCTGAATTAAGTCTTAAAGCAGGTACAGAAACAAAGAAGATTGCTGGTTATACTGCTCAAAAACATGAAGTTAATGAGAAAAAAAGCAATCAGAATTCTGAAGCATGGTTTACAAAGGAACTTGATATTACACCTAATTCATTAAGCAGGTTTTATGGCAAAGAACATGGCTTTCCTTTAGAATTCACATCTTATATGAACGGTCTGAGCATAAAAGCTGTAGTAAAAGAAATTCTGGCCGGTCC
>CAZGWG010000258.1:0-6204 GCA_964529165.1 uncultured Sphingobacterium sp. | reverse complement strand
TGGAGTTAAAGAGCAAGGACTTGCTGTATTGGCAAGAGCAGGAATGCCTGCAGTCCTGACAGAGATCGGTTTTATATCAAATCCGGAAGAAGAAGAATATATGAATTCAGAATCGGGTCAAAATGAAATAGTGGGCAATTTGTTGAAAGCTATTCAAACATATAAAAAGCAAGCTGAACTTGAATAATAATTAAAGTCAGGTATTTGCAGTAGCTCTGACATGGATATTAATACAAATTTCGGAAAATTTAATCCGGAAACAACCATACAAGATTAATGAAAATCACAAACGAAACCAAAGTAGGTGTATTGGCAGCTGTTGCCATAACTGTATTAATTGTAGGCTACAGCTTTCTTAAAGGCAATGACGTATTTTCTCGTGAAAATGAATTTTATGCGATTTATACCCGGGTTGATGGATTAACTGTATCCAAGCCTGTACTTGTAAATGGCTATCAGATTGGCCGTGTTTCTAATTTAATATTGCGTTCTGACGGACGTATACTTGTTCAATTTAAGGTTGCACCTGAATATGCTATCCCAAAAAATACCATAGCAAAACTAGAAAGTACTGATCTTCTTGGTGGAAAAGCAATTGTTTTTGAACTTGGTAATGCCAGTGATTTCGCCAGCGATGGTGATACTTTAAATGCAAATGTTAAGAAAGATTTGATGGAACAGGTTGAACCTGTTCAAAAGAAAGCCGAACAGATAATCGCCAGGATGGATTCAGTATTATCTTCCGTAAATAGTACTCTGAGTCCTGAATTTCAACGGAACTTTGACCGTAGTTTTGCCAGTATAGCCAGAACATTGGAGACCTTAGAAAAAACAACACGTACCGTTGACGGCCTGGTTACAAATCAGAGTTCTAAGATTTCCGGTATTATGTCTAATCTGGAGTCTATTTCAGCCAACCTGAAGAATAACAATTCAAGCATTACTAAAATTGTGAATAACTTTGAAAAGATATCTGACGATGTTGCCAAAGCTAATTTCGCACAAACTATAACCGAAGCTAATAAGGCAGTAGCAGATCTTCAGAGTGTAGTGAATAAAGTTAATTCAGGAAATGGTACACTTGGACAGCTCATTAATGATGAAAGAATGTATAACAATCTGAACAATGCGGCTGCAAATCTGGATAAATTAATGATTGATCTCAAAGCAAATCCTAAACGCTATGTTAGCTTTTCAGTTTTTGGCGGAAAGAAAGATTAATTAAAAACTTAAATTTCGAAAGTTTGCCCTTCAACTGCAAGTTGAGTTTCCGGAAATACAGTTTTTGCTTCCTGCAATAAGGGTTCCAGTTCACGGTATCTTGCAGAGAAATGACCAATAAGCAATTTTTTCACATTTGCTTTCAAAGCAATTTCTCCGGCTTGAAGAGCAGTAGTATGAAAAGTTTCCTCTGCCCTTTCGAGCATATCATTCATAAATGTAGCCTCATGATATAACATATCTGCCTTTGACAAGTAATCCAAATATTTCCAGCTACAAATAGTATCAGAACAATATGCATAGGTTTTAGGCCGATCCGCTTCAGTGGTAAGTTCTTCAGCCAAATGTATTTTTCCAGTGTTGTCTTTATAACTATGACCTTTTTTTATCAGAGGAATCATCTCTGAAGGAATTGACAAATCATCAATCTTTGATTTGATCATCTTTCTCATTCGCTGCTTTTCAGTAAATAAAAATCCGGTACAAGGTATTCGATGATCTAAAGGAAAGCTGTCAACCACAACATCGTAATTTTCAAATATCCTGTTTCGTTTATCATCACTGGTAGGTTTGAAATTAATTGGATATCTGAGTGTGGTTTGTGAATGTTTGAATTGAAGATCTATAATTTCTTTTAATTCGGCTGGACCAAAAATGTCCATAACCTTGCTTCGTCCGTTTAAATGCAGAGAGGATAAAAGTCCTACAAGACCCAGGTAATGATCTCCATGAAGATGACTGATAAAAATCTGGTCGATTCGGTTTGCCTTAAGACCAAAATTCAGTAATTGATTTTGTGTGGCCTCTCCACAATCAATCAAAATATACTTTTCGTTAACGTTTAGTAGTTGTGCCGAAGGATTTCGGTTGAAAATTGGGGTTGAAGAACTGCTGCCCAAAATAGTGACTTCAAATTTCATGAGCAGTATAATTGATAGTACTTTCTCAGCTTCTTTTTAGTTCTTTCTCAATTTCCTCCATGAAAATAAGATCAATACCTTCATCAACAGATCCAACAATATTCAGAATATTTTCAAGCTGTGAGATCGCTATTAATCTTGATATGTTTTCATTGATACCTGTAAGAATAAAAATACCATCTGAGTTCTTACAAATTCGATGCCCTACTAATAAACTACTTAAACCAGAAGAATCAGAATATTTGACGTTAGAAAGGTCGAGGATAATATTCCGCTGGCCTTCAGTATTACTGAGTATAAGCTCAGATTTAAGCTGAGGTGAAATTAAACTATTTAATTTATTTTCATTCAGCTTGATTAAAACATATTTTTCGTGTTTATCTACAGTGAATTTCATATTCTTAAAGTTAATTAAACAATAGCTATTTACAATAAAATAATTAACTCAACCTGTTAAGAGCTTCAATAATGTTATTTTCTACCCTCTTCAGTACATTTGAATGCTCGTGCTTAATGAATTGATCACCCGTAATTTGCTCGTATAATTCAATGTACCTGTCCGAGATAGATCCAACAAATTCTGGTGTCATTTCAGGAATCAATTGATCTTCTTTTCCCTGAAATCCATTATCAATCAACCATTTACGAACAAATTCTTTTGACAACTGTTTTTGTTGCTCATTATTTTTCTGACGTTCCTCATAACCTTCCTTATAGAAATAACGGGAAGAATCAGGGGTATGAATTTCATCAATCAGATGAATTTTACCCTCCGATTTACCAAACTCATATTTTGTATCAACAAGTATCAATCCCTGGTCAGCAGCCATTTCAGTCCCTCTGCGGAATAATGCACGTGTATATTTTTCAAGTAAAATGTAGTCTTCTTCAGAAACAATACCTCTGCTTAAAATTTCCTCTCTCGAAATATCTTCATCATGTCCTACTGAAGCTTTGGTCGTAGGGGTTATGATAGGTGCAGGCAATAAATCATTCTCTTTTAATCCATCAGGAAGAGCAACCCCGCAAACAGACCTTTTTCCTGATTGGTATTCCCGCCAGGCATGTCCGGCCAGATAACCCCTTATAACCATTTCAACTTTGAATGGCTCACAAATCTTACCTATGGTTACATTCGGATCCGGCACATCAAGTACCCAATTAGGAACAATATCCTGAGTAGCCTGTAGGAATTTAGCAGCAATTTGATTTAAAACCTGCCCTTTAAAAGGAATAGGTTCAGGGAGTACCACATCAAATGCTGAGATCCTGTCGGTAACAACCATGACCAGAAACTTATCTCCAATTGTATAAACATCTCGAACCTTTCCTTTATAAAATTTGCTTTGACCAGGCAAATTAAAGTGGGTTTCTTTAATAGCACTCATTTAGATAACTTGTTTGATTTTGCTTGTAAAAGTCTGAAAAATATGGCTAATACCCGAAATTTATTATTGGATATCACCGTAGGCTCTCAAAATATTTTTAACGAGTTTATGTCTGACCACATCATCTCCATTAAGGTAGATAATCTCTATACCTTTAATCTCTCCAAGAATTCTCAGCGCTGTATTAAGGCCAGATTGTTGTTTTCTGGGCAAATCAATCTGAGTCACATCACCTGTAACGATGAATTTTGCCGTTGGCCCCATACGTGTCAGGAACATCTTTAATTGCAGATCAGTGGCATTTTGAGCTTCATCCAAAATCACAAAGCAATTATCAAGTGTACGTCCACGCATAAATGCCAGTGGAGCGATTTCAATTGTTCTGTTTTCAAGAAAGACTTTTAGTTTATCAGCCGGGATCATATCATCCAATGCATCATAAAGCGGACGCAGGTAAGGATCAATTTTTTCTTTCAAATCTCCAGGAAGAAATCCCAGATTCTCACCAGCTTCTACTGCGGGTCTGGTTAATATAATTCGCTTTATCTCTTTGTTTTTCAATGCTCTAACCGCTAAAGCTACAGCCGTATAAGTCTTGCCTGTTCCGGCGGGACCAATAGCAAAAATGATATCATTTTTGCTGATACTCTCCACCATTTTTCTTTGATTATCAGTTCTGGCTTTGACCACAATGCCATTAGGGCCAAATACTATAGCTTCGCCCCCACCTCCACTTTTCGAAACTGCACCTTCTGAATCTGAAATAACCTGAATACTGGTGCCTAAAAGCTGCTCAAGATTGCCGATTGTCAGGGTTTGAAATTTATCAACATGATTGATTATTTCCTGAAACTTCTTTGAGAAGATGTTTAATTCCTTATCATCACCAAGTACTTTAACATCACTACCCCTGGCAACAATTTTGATTTTTGGGAAATGCTTTTTGAATATTTCAAAATACTCATTATTCGCTCCCCATATAACAACAGGGTCAACATTTTCGATGCTAATATTCAGTTCGTTCAAGTTGTGCTTATTTTTAGTACAGAGGGTAATTATTTGAGATTAAAATTCAATATTTGTACCGTTATAATCTATCGCAAGAATAACAATAAATATTCACATTTTAAATGGCTATAATTACTTTAACTACCGATTTAGGGTATAAAGATTTTTATCAGGCTGCCCTTAAAGGTAGTATACTGAGCCAGTTTGCAGCAGCAAATATAGTGGATATCAGTCATGACATTTCAGCTTTCAATATTCCACAGGCTGCTTTCATATTAAAGAACTCTTTTCATTATTTCCCAAAAGGCACAGTGCATCTTATAGGGATAGATTCTGTATTTAATGAAAAGACAAAATACCTGGCTTTGAAATACAGGGATCATTATTTTGTGGGCTCTGACAATGGTATTTTCTCATTACTTTTTGATGAAGAGCCAACTGAAATTGTGGAATTAAACATCATGCAGGATTTAAAATACCTCCATTTCCCGCTATCCGACATTTTCCCAAAGGCAGCAAGTCATCTGGCAAAAGGCGGCAACCTGAAGGATATTGGTATACCGGTATCTGGTGTAGAAGAGAAGATGACTCTTCAACCTGTAATTGAGAGAGATATCATTAGAGGTAGTGTAATTTATATAGATTCCTTTCAAAACATCATAACTAATATCACGAAAGAAATATTTACCAAAGTTCAGCAAAACCGTAGTTTTACACTGTATTTCAAAAGAAATGAATCTATCTCTCAATTAAGCTGGCACTATAATGAAGTTCCTGAAGGTGAAAAACTTTGTCTTTTCGGGATAAGTAATCATTTGGAAATCGCTATTAATAAAGGAAACGCCAGTGGCTTACTAGGCTTGAATCTTAACGATATTGTCAGAATCGAATTCAAATCATGATTACCAGAATTGTTAAAATGACAATAAAGCCTGAAAATATTGAGGGCTTTAAAGAGATTTTCTATTCCTCCCAAAAGCTTATCCGTGCTTTTGAAGGATGTGATCGGGTTGATTTATTCAGAGATACCAATAATGAAAATATTTTTTTTACGTTGAGTTACTGGAATACAGAAGAGGATCTGGATTCATACAGGCAATCCTATCTGTTTAAAAATACATGGTCAAAAGTAAAGCCCTTATTTTCCCAGAAGGCAGAAGCCTGGAGTTTAATTTCCAGTTAAAATCAATCGCTATGAAACTTGTTTGGGTAATCACAATTCTTTTGACGATTGGAATCAATCATGTTTCTGCCCAGAATGACAGCTCTGCCTATGAAACTCAGCGTAATAAGATTAACCAATTGCTGAAAGAGCGAAGCAGCAGATTTGGTCAGTATGAAAGCAGCTTAGGTAAGAAAAGTGGAATATTTGGGCTAAAAACAAAAAATGATATGCAATTTTCTAATGATATCCTGCGGCAAATAGCTTTAACCGATAATGATATTTTCTCAGAACTTAAGATACTTCTTGATTATAAGGATCTTGAAAAACAGCAAGCTGAGACAAAAGCAGAAACGGTAGAAGGCCGTATTGATCGATATCAGACAACAATTACACGTTTACAGCAAGAGAACCAAAAATTAAGGGCAATGTCTGAAAAAAGTGTATCGGATTACGAAAATCAAAAAATCTATATCCTCTTACTTATTCTAGCGCTGATTGTTAG
>CAZGWG010000257.1:0-6214 GCA_964529165.1 uncultured Sphingobacterium sp. | reverse complement strand
TGCATATTTTAAATTCTCTGAAATTTAATCCTACCTTATCCCGAGCTCACGTTAAATAATTAATTGCGGCTTATAATCGGGTACTCTAAATTTTACAAATATCCTGTTGCAATTTTTAGCAATAAGCTGTAATGGCGAGTAAAATGACACTTTGTTTTCTCCTTCTTTTTTATTATATTAGTAATAGATCAGAAAAATCTCCAAACAATTTCAGGAGAATCTTATACCGGTATGGAAAGTGCTGCAGATCTCATAGGTCATCTTTACTTTAAAAATAAATAACAAAGGTTGAAAGAGCAGTTTGTTGCCAATAAGTAAAGGATTGAATTCATGTTATATCATTTAATAAAATTATCAAATCTATGCTTATCAGTTCAACATGCTTAATGGAGTCAGACATATCTGATATTATCCTTAGTCTTTAATATTTCTAATAAATCGAATTCCTCTGGCTCTGGAAACAGAAAATACAAAACCGCTGATATTGGAAGATTCACCGTTTCTTGTAAAATTAACACTTTCATCTTCGCCGTAGAAAATGTCCTTTTCTGATGGTTCTAAAACTACATAAGCCCAGTTTCCTGCCTTAAATTGCAGTTTACCATCTTTTATTGTAATAGAATATCTGGCATTTAGCTCTTCACTATAATATTCACCTTCATATTCCTTTAAGTCCAGTGTTTTAGGATCTACAGGTTCAGTTTTCATCAATGTGAAAGTTTGGCTGCCAAGTTTCAGGGTAAGTTTTTTTGATTGGCCACTAATAGGAGGAGCAAAAATATATCTTATTTCATCATCTGTATTCTTAACAAACTCATGGCCTGCCAAGGGATAGGTTGTGTAAGGATATTCGATCCATTTAGGATGAGCACTTAGCGAATCTCCATTTATTGACATAGTCACTGCTACCGACGGATTATCAGGAGATTGAAATACACCTGTATATGGCTGGAGATTATCCACGCTGATTCTTGGTTCGGGTTTTACATTGGGTTGTTTAAAGCGGTCGGGAAGAAATAAATCTGCTATTCTGTAAGCTTCCTCTGAAGCGTCGAAAGAGCTTAAGTTTCCAAGAAAAATTACGGTCAGGTTCAGTTCCGGAAATCTTAACAGTTCAGCCCGGAATCCAAGAAAAACACCTGCATGATGTATGGTTTTAAACGATTTATACTCATCTATAAATAATCCTGAAGCATAGCTTAGTTTTTGTTTATCGTTTGTTTCACCACGCTTCAACATCAGCTCAATAAAACCATCGCCACCGACTTTTTTATGTATAAAATTCTGATCCCATAGAAAGAGATCATCAAGAGTCGAGATCACATTGCCATCTCCCAAAGCATCAAAATTTTGAATGTATTGAAGCAGGGAATCCTCACCGCTCTTGCGATAGCTGATGACCCTCTCTTTAATTATCTGATTATGGTTATCATTAAAGAAAGTATTAACCATTCCTAATGGCTTGAAAATATGCTCATGAGCGAATTTTCTTATTGTAGTACCACTTACTCTATTAACTATTTCAGCTAACAGAACATATCCGGAATTTGAGTACGAAAATTTATCCCCGGGATTAAAGTTCAAACCTTTCTGCATGATGAGCAGATTGATGCAATCCTGAATATTGAAATAGTCTTCTAAGCTTTTACCTTCCAGTTCTCTCAGAGTAAGATAATCCCGAAGTCCACTGGTATGATTAAGTAAATTTTGAATGCTTATGTTAGCCGTATATTCAGGAAGTTCAGGGATGTAAGTTCTTATTTTATCCTGTGGATGTATTTTATTCTGCAAAATTAACAGATTAATACATGCAGCCGTAAATTGTTTCGATACGGAGGCGATATAAAAGCCGGAAGTTGGGGAAAGAGGGACATTATAATCTAAGTTACCACTGCCAAAAGACTTTTTAACAATCCAATTCCCGTCTTTAATTATTCCAATAACACAACCCGGAGTGGTACTTTCATACCTTGAGAATAAAGAATCTATCTTGCTTTTTGAAGCGGCAAAGTTTTGAGCATTAACCGCAACGTTGGCTCTAAAAATAAGAGCTATTAATACCATACAGGCTGTAAGTCTATTCATAAAATGGTTTCAATATCAGCCACTAATATATGGTTTCGACCATGTCCTAAGTGTTAAAATTCATGCCCTAAATGTTAAAATCAGCAGTACTTTTACAAGACAAGACTACTTACCTTTTAGTAAGAATAAGGTCGGGATACAAGCCTAAATCTCATTTGTTGGAGTATCCTGAAATATTACTTACATCTCTTAATTTTTACAGGGAAGATTTCCGTTCGATAGTAAGTGACAGAGAAGCTTACAAAAGATTCTGCGAATGAATTGGATGAAATTATAAAAGACAAGGTTGATAAGGCCAAACACTTAACATGAATAAACTATACCATGTTTTACGTTTAGACATTAATACTGAAGAATAGTATGGTGCAGATCTATTCAGTGTCATTCAAGGTAAAATCCATCCAGCTCTGCGCTTCTTCTAAAGTACTACAAAATCGGATACAATTATGCCTGGAATGTTCACGCGCCAGTTCAGTAATACGCTCGCCAAAAGTATGCACGACGGGTATTACCACTGCAATTGGAAAGCGATAGTTCATTAATTTTTGAAAAAGTTCGCCTAAAATTCCATTCTTTAATACAAAAAACTCCTTCCCTATTTCTGCATCAGTAAAAATTACTCCCGGCAGACCGCTTTCCAGAATTTTGTATGCATCATCAATTGATGAAAGTTTGAGACCGTGATCACTTGCTAAAAGGCTTCCCTTCATTTTTATAAACTTTGTTATGATCGAATTTCGCTTAAACTGGGATAAAATCCAAAAACCCCCAGATTTCTCTTAGGCTTTTTTGTGGTACCAGCTGGTCCCGATAGCTATCGGGACGAACTTGGATAATTACATTACCAACAGGTATAAAATCAAAAAAGCCTCAGACTTCTCTGAGGCTTTTTTTGTGGTACCAGCTGCTCTCTCTTTCAAAATAAAACCCAAACAAATACAGTATACTTCGAACAAGCTCTCCTAACCTTTTTCATTTTACTTCACCCTCCTTAGTCAATTTCAGTAACATGCAACCAATATGAATCAATATTTCATTGTATGGAATTTTGTATGTAGTTTTGTAACTAATTGATTATTAATTATTTATATATATTTATTATATAATTTTATATTATATTATGGCTAATGCAACTCCCAAACTAGAACAAAGGAAAGACAGTAAAACTGGGCAACTAATAAATAAAAACGTACCGATAGTGATAGACTTTACTTTTGATGGTAAAAGAATGTGGATACAAACAGGTGAAAGAATTGATGAAAATAAGTGGGATAAAAATAATAATAGAGTGAAATCATCAGCTTCCGGCAGTCTTGAAATCAATAATCTAATCAAAACTAAATGCGATCAACTCCAAAAGCTATATCGGGAAGCAAAAATTATCGGAAAAGATCCTACAGTTAGTTATATAAGAAATTGCCTGAATGAGATGAAGCCTAACACCAATAAATCCCTCTTGCAGCTATATGATGAGTTTATAGAGGGTCACAGAATCAAAGCATCTCATAGTACAGTTAAAATGTTGAATACTAATAAACGACATCTCTCCGACTTTGCCAAGAAAATACGGGTGAGTCTAGAATTTGATATCATTGATGAGCCATTTTTGAATAGGTATGTAGAGTACTTTCAAACCGAGTTAAATCATATTAACGGGACGATAGCAAAAGAAATTAAAGTATTGAAATGGTTTTTGAATTGGGCAAGCAAATTCGGGTATAATAAAAATTACATTTATAAGTCGTTTACAGTTAAGTCACAGGAAACGGAAATTATCATACTAACAGAGGAAGAATTATTCCAGCTTTATTATCACAAACTCGAAAACGAAACCTATAGACAAGTCCGGGATGTATTTTGTTTCTGCTGTTTTACATCTCTGCGTTATTCAGATGTAAAGAATCTAAAAAAAGATGATGTTGATGGAGAATTTATCAATATCACGACTATCAAAACAAAGTCTAAGGTCTCAATACCACTAATCGAATATGCAAAACAAATCTTAAAAACATACGAAAGTATGATTGGTATTTCTGCGCTTCCAGTTATTAGTAACCAAAAGATGAATGATTATTTGAAGGAGATTGCAAAATTAGCTGGATTAGACAGACCTATTAGTAAGGTTCGATATTGTGGGAGTAGGAGAATTGACTCTATCCAGCCTCTGCACGAACTTATAACAAGCCACATGGGAAGAAAGACATTTGTATCGTACATGTTTAGGAAGGGAGTTGATTCTGAACTAATCCGTTCAATAAGTAATCACAAGTCTATTTCATCATTTGCTAGGTACAACAAGATTGATGATGGGCATAAAGCCGATGCAATGCATATCGCCTTTAAAAAGGTTAGCTGACACAATTTTAAAATAGTGCCCTCACTTCTTCAGCGAGGGCACTTAAGGATTCTCCATAATATTTCCGAATCTTAATTTCTTACTTCTTCTTGTTCGGTGCTTGCGTTAATAATGCACCGGCTAAAGATTTTGACACTTTAGAAGAATTAGGATTCGCCAAAACTTTTGCAGCTACTTTCGCCATCTTCGGTGTGGTTTGTTCATTTTTTGCCATTTTATTTTGATGATAATTTGATATCACATTACAAAATTACTAAAATAATGAGCTTTTTTACTAATTATATTAGCATGTTAAAAAATACTGCAATCTATTAACAATTTACAAACCTGATTTGATTAACATATTTATTGTTATTCTATAATTAAGATAAATCCTATTAAAATAAAAATCAATTTATCCTTTATTTATCCATTCGGCTGGTGTCTTATCTCACCTTAACTTTATTAATATAATTAATTATTAAATTACAATATTTATAATTTTAATATATATATATTATAAATATATCATTTAAATTTGATTTTATCGACAAATTTTCATATATTTGCATAAAAATATTATAAAAATAATAATTAACTATTAATGAAAACAATGTCAGATTAAACATGAAAACCATTAATGAGGGAGTACAGGTAACGCGTACATTTCAAAGGGATTTTGAGACCCTCATTAACCAATTTATGCTACACTTCACTCAAATAATTGAGCAAAGTGTAGGAGAAGCTATCAAGTCCTCTTCGAAGGAGAGAACATCAACTTCTCAAAAGGCCTCAGATTTAGGAGCTGATTTTATCACAAAAGAACAAGCTCTTATTTTACTGAAAATTTCTAAACCAACGCTTATTCGTTACCAGAAGGAAGGATTACTTCCTTATTACAGGGTTGGAAGAAAGGTCTATTTTAAAATGAGTGAATTGGTAGAGGCTACTAGAGTAACTCCTAACAAAAGAGAAAAAAATAGAAGGGAGGCAAAGCATGATTGATAATGCCTCTTTCTTCATCAAAAGCTTTTCACACGAGGAATTTGAAAGGCTAACAGAGAGGGTTGATGTAAATTGCCCTATTGACAAAAAAAAAGTCCATTTTGACTTTTATAATATAAGGGTTCATTACTTTCCCTAATAAAAATACGCTGAAGATCAGCAATTCTTTACACTGTTTGTATAATGCAGTGTTTAGTGATCTGAAGCAGCGAGTGAATTATACCGATTTTACGTTCTTTGAATTTCAGAAAGTGAGTGAATATTTATCTCAAGTCATATTTGAAAGACCTTTGGAAGATTTCCAACTGGGTCGAAATTTCGAAGTTGGGCTGAATATCCAGTTGGAAGGAGTGCAACCTTTCGAGGTTATTTCCAGATATTTAAGTTACGGCACAACTAGTATTAATGAATTCTATACTTCTCATCCCTATAGCGGTAAGCCGACACAGAGGATGTGTTATATGAGTGATTACAGAATTAAATCCTATGATAAATCCAAGCAAGCTGAACTAGGTCAAGCAGGTTTATTGAGATTTGAAATAATCTATACAGAACTCAGGAAAATCCGACACGTTTTAGGCTTCGAGAAGAATCAGAAAATTAATCTGTCCATGCTTAACAAAATAGAAACTTGGAATAAGTTCTTTAGCAACATTCTGCAGATATACGATTCGATAAAAAAAGTACCATTGTTGGTGTCAGGTTATCCAATCGAAGATATCAACCAAATCCATGGTTATTGTAATAAGGTGATGGCTTCTGATATAAAAAGAAGCATGAACAAAAATA
>CAZGWG010000256.1:0-6252 GCA_964529165.1 uncultured Sphingobacterium sp. | reverse complement strand
CTTATCCTGGATGGCCAAAATTGTAATTTCGGTTTAATTACTTGGTAGCAACAGAATCAACAGTAACAGTTGTATCTAAAGTAGCAACAGAATCAACAACAACAGTTGTATCAACAACAGCAGTTGAATCTACAGCAGATTCTTCAGTTTTGTTTGAATTACAAGCAGCAACTGATAAAGAGATAGCTAAAGCTAAAAAACCGAATTTGAAAGAATTTTTCATTGTTTAGTGTTTTAATTTATTTATAAATAATTACTCTTAATACCCAATTGCAAAAAAGGTAACCCTTGCTATTCAAAAAAAAATAAAAAAATATTTTCCTATCATTGGGTTACAATTCCTGATAAAAAGTATTAATAGTGAAAAAAGAGTTAAAAAGTTCAGTTCCAGCAGATAGTGAGATTGTATTAGGGATACTGAATGATTCTAAGGAAACTCTTAGCCGTTTGTACATTTCCTACTTTCCTATGGTACTGCAATTAGTACTTAAAAATAATGGAAATGAAGACGATGCCAAAGATGTGTTTCAGGAGTCAGTTATTGTTCTTTACAATAAGGTTAAGGGTGGAAATTTTGAGCTGAACAGTAAGCTCAAGACTTTTCTGTATTCTGTTTGCCGGCGATTATGGCTTAAACGCTTAAATGAGCAAAGCAAGACAATCAGAAATGTACAGGACTTTTCAGAGATTATTGCAGTTGAAGATGATCTGGAAAAGCATGAAGAAAAGGACAAGCAGTTTGCAATAATGGAATCGGCTCTCGTGCAGTTGGGAGAACCTTGCAAGACCATTATAGAAGATTATTATATACAAAACAGATCAATGCAGGAGATCTGTGAGAAATTTGGCTATACCAATTCGGATAATGCCAAAACTCAGAAATATAAATGCCTGCAGCGTTTGAAGAAATTATTTTTTCAAACCTAATTAGAAGAAGATGAAAAGTGATTTAGAATTGACGAATTTAATTGATGCTTACCTTAAGGGTGAATTGCAAGGCACTGAGCTTTCTGACTTTGAGCAAAAGCGTAAAACTGACCCTTCCTTTGATATGAAGGTCGTTGAGCATCATAACTTCATTGCAAAACTGTCTGAATATGGAGGCAGAGTTAAGCTTTCATCGGATATGAATGCAATCCATGAATCACTGGATATTCAGGCTCTTAAGAATGAGATACTTCCCGAAGCACCTAAAGTGATACGCTTATGGAAGAAATATCGTATCAATACCGCGATAGCAGCCTCTGTTGCTTTTGTCGCAGTTACAGCTACCTTGCTTTCCACAGGCTATTTTTCTAAATCTATTTCGACCAATGTTAATTTATTGCGCAGAGAGATTAATAGCATTAAGCGTTCTCAGAATGCATTGATCAAAAATATTAATGATAAACCTGCTAAAGGTCCTGCAGATCCTGGTCAGTTTGGAGGTACGGGTTTTGCTCTTTCATCCAATGGGTACGTAGTTACTAATTACCACGTGATCAAAGGAGCCGATTCAGTCTATGTCCAAAATTCAGAGGGTGAAGCATTTAAAGTGAAATTGATCTATTTTGATCCGGCCTACGATCTGGCAGTTCTACAGATTACAGATTCTGGTTTTGAGAAACTGGCAAGTTTGCCTTATACCTTTAAAAAGGCTCCCTCAGATGTTGGAGAGGATGTATTTACTATAGGTTTTCCAAGGGATGAACAGGTTTTAGGCAAAGGATATGTGAGTGCGAAAAATGGATATGCAGGTGATACTGTTGCCTACCAGGTTTCTATTCCTGTTAATCCGGGAAATAGCGGAGGACCATTACTTGATAATCGTGGAAACGTTATAGGAATAATAAATGGGAAACAGGCATTGCTTGACGGCGCGGCATTCGCAATAAAATCATCCTATATACTTAAATCTATAGAAGCAATATCACAGGATTCTTTTGATGAAAAACTGGTTATGAACAAAAGAAATACACTGGCCGGTTTAAGTCGTAAAGACCAATTCAAGAAACTGGAACCATATATATATATGGTTAAGGTCTATTAATTATTTTGTTTTGTGTTTATAAAGGCTGAGGGGATTTTTGCTCTTTCAGCCTTTTATAATTTAACGGTCTACTTCACCAAGTACAATATCAATTGAACCCAGTAAAGCGACCAGATCGGCAATTAAAACCCCTCTGGACATTTCAGGAAGAACAGATAAATTGTTAAAGCTGGGAGCTCTGGCTTTTACCCTCTTAGGGATTTCAGTTTTACCATCACAGATAAAGTAATAACCAAGTTCACCTTTCGGATTTTCAGCCCGGATATAAAAATCCTGCTCTTTAGGGATGATCTTTTTGGGAAGCTTCGCTCTTGGATCAAAGTCAGGACTTCGTTTTAATTCCTTCTGTAATCGCTCAAGACATTGCTCAATGATACGGATGGATTCAGCAATCTCATCTGTCCGTATTTTATAACGATCCCAGCAATCACCGATCTTTCCCATTTCACCACTCCCAATAGGAATATCGAATTCAAGTTCCGGATAGACGGAATACTCATCCACTCGTCTTAAATCCCATTTTAATCCTGATCCTCTCAGCATTGGGCCTGAACAGCCATAATTAATTGCCACATCAAGCGGAAGTACCCCTATGCCTGCCGTTCTGCCTATGAATATCTGATTATCTGTGAGTAACTGATTTAGTTCCGTAAGTTTTGGCTTGAAATAGTTAATAAACTCACTGCATCGCTCCTCGAATCCAACCGGTAAATCATAGAATAGACCACCAACCCAGATATAGTTATACAGCATCCTCGAACCAGATGCCCATTCCAGCATATTCATGATGTGTTCGCGATCACGAAAGCACCATAGAAAAGGAGTGAAGGCACCAATATCTATTCCGTAAGTACCGATAGCAATCAGATGAGAACTGATGCGATTTAATTCACAAACCAGCACCCGGATATATTCAACCCGTTTTGGAATATCTTTATCAATACCCATCATTCGTTCAACACCCATTACGAAGGCATGGTCATTGTTCATCGAAGCCAGATAATCCATACGATCCACAAATGGAATAATTTGCTGATAAGTAAGACTTTCACAATGCTTTTCAAAACACCTGTGCAAATAACCCATGTGGGGGATTACTTCTTTTACAATCTCTCCATCAGTGATCAGTTCAAGCCTTAAAACGCCATGTGTTGATGGATGCTGTGGACCCATATTGATAAGCATTTCTTCAGGCTGGAGTCCTTCAGTCAGTTGGGCGTATCTGGTTTTATTAAGCTGCATGATGTAGTACTTTGTCTTTGGAAATCAGCTCAGTTAATTTTGATTCCTTTGTATTCCTCGGCTGCCTGATAATCCTTTCGTAGGGGATAACCCTCCCAGTCATCAGGAAGCAGGATTCTTCTAAGATCAGGATGGCCTTCGAAATGAATTCCCAACAAATCAAATGCTTCACGTTCATGCCATTCGGCTGTGCGCCAAACCCCCGAAACTGAATGGAAAATTGGCAAAGTACCAATATTTCTGTCGTGCTCTTTTACCGTTTTGAGCACAAGCTGTTGTTTATGGGGGATTGAAGCGAGATGATAAACTATTTCAAATTTGTTTTTTTCAGGACCATGATCAACCCCGCTGAGGCAGGATAGAAAGTCAAACCAGGTGTTAGTATTGTCTCTTAGTTCCTCACAAACCGCTACAATAAGTTCAGAATCGATGATTAGGGCTGGCTGTAAACCAGTATTCTCAACCGAAATAATCACATCCTGTCCGAATTCGTTAATTAAGAGATCTTTTATTTCATTAAAATCCATAGGTAAAGATCAGGGAGCAAGCCTCACAATTTTCCAGCTATGTTTATCAGCTTTTTTATAGACAATTCTGTCATGAAGACGGCTTGGACGACCTTGCCAGAATTCAATTACCTGAGGCTTTACCAGATAACCTCCCCAAAATGCAGGTTTAGGAATACTCTTGTTTTCATACCTTGACTCAGCCTCTTTCCAATCCCTTTCAAGGTCTTCACGGTCTTCTATTTCCTGACTTTGAGGAGAAACAAGAGCACCTATCTGACTCTGCTTCGGACGACTTTGAAAGTAACGATCAGATTCTTCTTTACTGAGTTTCTCTACAGTTCCTTCAATTCTTACCTGTCTTGCCATTTCAGCCCAATGGAAAACAATGGCTACCACCGGATTTTTTGCCATTTCCTTACCCTTTGCACTCAAATAATTGGTGTAAAACATAAAGCCTCTTTCCTCGTATCCTTTTAATAATACAATTCTTGCATTGGGTTTACGATCAATACTTGTTGTAGCCAGTGTCATGGCATTCGGCTCGTGAATACCGGCATCCATAGCCTCCTGAAACCATTTTCCAAACTGTTTAATAGGATCTTTATCTACCTCTCTTTTAGATAGTTTTTCAGAAATATATTCCTGACGAAGATTTTCAAGTGTTTCTCTTTTTACTGCCATTTTAATTGTTTTTCACCCGCCGGGTACAGGATCGTTGTCTTATAATACAAACTTAACAATTGCAGATTGTATTCTATCATTTCAATCATTAAATGATTGTTAGATATATTATATATTGTAAATTTAGTCTACTAATAATTCCGCTATGCTAAGTCCCCTTAAACCTAAAAATGGAAGCCTGATTGTATCGGAACCATTTATGTCTGATCCCAATTTTAAAAGGTCCGTTGTTTTACTGACTGAATGTGAGGAAGCGGGATCGGTAGGCTTTATCTTGAATCAACGGAGTAATTTGCTATTGAGTGATTTGTTTCCTGACTTCAAAGGGAATGATTTTCCAGTTTACTTTGGCGGTCCGGTGGCCCCTGATACCCTGCATTTCGTTCATTCCTGTTATGATAAACTGAATAGCGGGATTAAGATAAGAGAAGGAGTATTCTGGGGAGGAAATTTTGAAACTATTCAAATCCTGTTAAACACTAATGAGCTAAAACATGATGAAATTAAATTCTTTGTTGGCTATTCAGGATGGGGTGCAGGACAATTGGATGATGAACTTGATCAGAATTCATGGCTGGTAACTGATAAATATAGTCCGGAGGTAATCTTTGTGGAAGATGAAGAAAATCTCTGGAGAGAAGTAGTTATTGGCCTGGGACCAAAATATGCGCCTATTGCTAATTTTCCTGAAAATCCCCAGTGGAATTAAGGATTTCAGTTGGCAGTTCGCAGTTATCAGTTGAGGCCGCCTAAAAGAGGGGGAGTAAATTCAACAGATTTCTCCACAGCTCGAATTACATTTTTAAGAAAAGAAAACTACTGCTGTGTTACCCGAAATGACGCCACCTATTTCCAACCCGATAGCTATCGCTTCCACATTGTCAACTGTCAATTCCCCTCCATCTCCCTCGCACTTTCCTCAACCTTACGTTTAAGTTCTTCCTTATAATCAAGGAGTCTTTGAGAAAGAGCAGAATCAGAAGTACCTAAGATTTGAGCAGCAAGTATTCCTGCATTCTTGGCAGCGTTCAAAGCTACAGTGGCCACAGGAATCCCGTTTGGCATCTGAAGTATAGATAAAATTGAGTCCCATCCATCAATTGAATTACTTGATTTAACAGGAACTCCGATAACCGGAAGCTGGGTAATAGATGCAACCATTCCTGGCAGGTGTGCTGCGCCACCGGCACCGGCAATAATTACTTTTAGGCCTCTTTCAGATGCAGTACGTGCGTAATGAAACATTCGTTCTGGAGTTCGATGGGCTGAAACAACAGTGATTTCAAATTGAACTCCAAGTTCCCTGAGTACATCTGCTGCATCCTGCATCACACCAAGATCTGACTTGCTGCCCATAATAATGCCGACTTTAATCGCTTCACTTACCATATAGTTTCTTGCGGATATTGTATTGTATATAAATAACTTATATAGTTTATTTAAATCTTAACTTTTATTTTATTCTGCACAAATCTGGCTTTATCAATAGCCTTTTGCCGGTCATCATCCATAATTGTAACATGACCCATCTTTCGGAAAGGCTTAGTGAATTTCTTACCATACAAATGGATATAGACTCCATCAAGTTTGAGTACTTCCTGTAATCCTTCATATTCTGCAGCTCCTTCAAAACCCTTTTCACCAAGCAGATTGATCATTACTGAATTGCTGATAGCACGGGTATCTCCGGGAGGTAGATTAAATATGGCCCTAAGTAATTGCTCGTACTGGGAGGTGAAATTACCCTCAATACTTTGATGCCCGCTGTTATGGGGGCGTGGGGCTATTTCA
>CAZGWG010000255.1:0-6252 GCA_964529165.1 uncultured Sphingobacterium sp. | reverse complement strand
CCCAACCGATTTGTCATTCCAGCGAAGGCTGGAACCTCCTGACTCTTAAATTATGATACTGAAAGCGCATCTTCGGTGCGTGATCATAAATTTTACTAATAAGCAAATTAAAGCTGGTATAATTTCATTTCCCTGTTGTATTGATTATTTTATAAATATCGTGCCGCCTGTCCTGTAAGTTTCTTACTGCCCCAAAACTATGAAGCTCTTTCAATAAATCAACGTCCACGTCCGCAATGAGTGTCATCTCTGCATTTGGAGTAGCTTCAGCTTTTATCCCATTACTCGGGAAAGAAAAAT
Organism: uncultured Sphingobacterium sp.; assembly: GCA_964529165.1. Taxonomy (GTDB): domain Bacteria; phylum Bacteroidota; class Bacteroidia; order Sphingobacteriales; family Sphingobacteriaceae; genus Daejeonella. The sequence continues at coordinate 5,952 of CAZGWG010000255.1, read as the reverse complement.
CAGAAGGAGTAAATACTGCTGATTGAGCATACTGTATATCCATGTTATGTACTTTCGGCAGATTACCTACACTTCCCGCAATGGCTACATAACATTCATTCTCAATTGCACGTGCCTGGGCGCAGCTTCGTACTCTGGTGTATCCGTTTTGAGTATCCGTCATAAAGGGAACAAACAAGATCTGCACATCCTGATCGGCTAACAAACGGGGTAGCTCAGGAAACTCCACATCATAGCAAATCAGGATTCCGATCTTGCCGCAGTCAGTATCATAGGCAGTCAGCGTATCCCCTCCTACCATACCCCATGCACTTTTTTCGGCTGGAGTAAGGTGTATTTTCTGATACATTTCATAAGAGCCATCCCGACGGCAGAGAAATCCTACATTCTTCAAAAGTCCGTCCTCCAGATAAGGCATGCTTCCGGTAATAATATTGATGTTATAGCTAATAGCATATTCCATAAATTTATCGCGTAAAGGAATGGTGCTCTTAGCGATCTCCCGCATCGCTTCTGCTCCGCTAAGATGATTATAGGCGGTCATGAGGGGTGCATTAAACAGTTCCGGGAACATAATAAAGTCACTCTGATAATCACTCACAACATCCACAAAAAACTCAATTTGCTCGCATAGGGATTCCAGATTCGGAAATGGCCTCATTTGCCATTGGACTAAGCCAAGACGAACAACTGATTTTTTTGAGTTGATATGAACCTTTTCTTCCTGGTAATAAATGTTATTCCATTCGAGTAAAGAAGCATATTCGAGTGATTCAGTATCGCCAGGCAGATAACCCTTTAAGATTTTAAGCACGTGAAAATCATTGGCAAGTTGAAAAGATAAAGTGGGATCATGAATTTCTTTCCCCTTAACCTTTTCAAGATACTCCTTAGGATTGAGTGTATCGGCATAATTCTTATAATTAGGAATCCGGCCACCCGCAATAATGGCCCGCAGATTATGACGTTCACAAATTTCTTTACGGGCATCATAGAGTCTCCTTCCAATACGCATTCCACGAAAATCGGGATGCACAAAAAAATCGATACCATAAAGCACATCGCCTTTGGGATTATGGGTAGAAAAAGTATAATTGCCGGTAATCTGGGTGTAGTTATGAGTATCCCCAAACTGATCATAATCAACGATTAAAGAAAGAGCACAACCCGCTATGGAGCCGTTTACAAGGATGCATATCTGGCCTTCAGGAAATATTTCAACGAGCTTATTAATATGAGACTCCCCCCAGAACGAGGCCCCCTCCCATTCTGAATAGGCCTCAATCATAGAGGCTTTTAAACCGAGATAATCGTCCTTAGTTAAGGTCCGTAATTCGATTTTAAGATCTTCATTCTTTAGTTCTTTATCCGTTTTATTCAGATTGCAGATAAGGTGTTTTTAAGGAATATGCCACCAATTAGTAAATGCTTCCCTGCAGCCTTAGACATTAACGATCCGATAGGTTTGGGAAAGCTTGAATAGCAAAGATACGGTTTTTGTTCAGGCCTGTTTTTATGGCCAATATCTCTACGAACGAAATACCTAAGCTTCCGACCGAAAACCTGCTACGATTCCCCGTACCTGCTTCTCAAGCAAACCAAAGACCAGTCCACCCATGATAAACAAAGAAGCCAGAAGCTTCCAGGATTGTATTTCTTCACCTAAATATATTGCTGAACTCATGAATCCCACCACTGGAACCAATAGTGTAAATGGAACAACTGCTGAAGTGGAATAAGACTTCATCAGAAATCCCCAGGCGCCGTAGCCAATATGGGTCGAGAAATAAACAATATAGCATAAAGCTGCAATGGCTGCCCATGAAACATTTTGCAATGAACTCAGGATAACAGCCGGCCCTTCAAAGAGGTATGACACGAGGACCATAACCGGGAAGGCCGCCAGATTACCCCAAACTACAAGTGCAAGTGGCGATTCGGAATGAATTTTCTTGGTAAACATATTCCCGGCAGCCCAGGAAAAGGCAGCCAGTAACATCAGAATCAGGCCAATAAACGTGCTGCCCCCATTAACATGAAATCCAACAATCCCGATACCGATGAAAGAAATCAAAGAACCAATAATCTTAAAAGGGCTTGGCCGGTCATCAAAGAACAAAAAAGCAAGCCCCATTGAAAAGAAAACCTGTATTTGCAGAATAAGTGAAGCCAATCCAGGAGATATGCCGAGATGAATTCCGGTAAAGATGAAACCAAACTGCAAGGCAAAATTAAAGAGACCATAATATACAATAAGTTTCATTGGAGCTTTAGGCCTTGGCATAAAGAAAACCCAGGGAAGGGCTGAAAGACCAAAACGAAGCGCGCTTAAAAGAAAAGGAGGAAAACTCTTTAATCCGACAAAAACGGCAACGAAATTAATGCCCCAAAGCAATACAATACTAAGGACTAAAAGGAGGTGTTTAGGTGTTAAATTTATGGTATTCCCCATTTTTATGAAAAATTATAAGCGTGCTGAGTCTCCTTCTTAAATCGTGGGCATCCCCCAGCCTGAATTTGTATTATATTTCCAATCCGACTGAATAGATTACTAATCAGCCTTAAAGTACTCCGGTCCGGTATTATATGAGTCTGTAAGATTCAAGCGGGGAAGGCCTCTTCACAAGGAGCGACAAATGTAGCCATCTTTATGAATCTGTATTGAAATTTTTGAAATAATCTGATGAATTACGGTGAGGTGTCAGGTATCAGCTTTGGGCTTTGAGCTATGGGCTTTGGACTGTAAAGAAAGGGCATCCCAAAGCTAATTCAATTTCGGTAAAGAAAAACAAACGGTAGTCCCCTTACCTAATGTACTTTCAATCCATAATTCGCCATGATGGTTGGCGATTAGCTCTTTAGAAAAAATCAATCCGAGTCCGCTGCCTTTTTCATTGGCGGTACCGCGCATTGTTGTTCGTCTATTCATATCGAAAAGTGATCTCAAGGCATCATCGCTCATACCAACACCTTCGTCCCTGACTAAAAAAGTTAATTTATCCTCAGCTTCTATTGCAGAGAAAACAATGGTTTGGTTGCTATGGCTAAATTTAATGGCATTGGCCGTTAAATTTCTTATAACGAATGAAATCTGCTCCAAATCGGCTATAATGCCGGTTGCCGGCAAGACATTGTTTTTAAAAACCAGGTTTTTCTTCAGAGCCGCCTGATTGAAAAACAGTTTTATTTTTTCAACCATCTGATAAAGATCTATCTGTTCAGGTTTAATCTTACTTTCCGAATTATCAGCATAATAAGTTTGCGTTGCCCAGGCTAAAATATTATCCAGCGTCTCCAGTGAAAGGTCTACGCTTTTCTGTAAATCAGCAGTTAAGCTTTTCCTTTCGTTTTCTGTCAATTCATTGATCGCCATAAGTTCCAGTATCCCTTTTGCATCTACAAAGGGGGTACGCATATCATGCCCAATAACAGTAAGCATCCTATTCTTAAACATGATCGAATTCTCCAGGGCTAATTTTTGATCTTGTATAATTTTTTCAGATCGTTTAGCATTATTAAAAACTACGATATAAATAAAAGAAATCGCGATTAAGGGAATTACGGTGTTTATAAGATAAAATACAGGTGCTGCTTTGGGTAAGGGAAAGTAGGGAAGATAAAATTGCTGATGTAAATTAATAATTACAGCAACCACAAGTATGATAAACATACTAATTATTTTATACCTGGTACTCTTGCTGAAAATTGCCAGACAGATGAGGGCAATGATCAAATAATTTTGATTGCCAAGCTTGGTTCCAAACGCTAAACATGAATAAATAATCCAGATGGTTGTGCTTAGCGGCAAAAAGTACCGTACTAGATTTCTAGCTTTAGAATAGCAAAGCACCAGCGAAAAAGTCATAATTCCGGCAAGTACAAGCAGGGATATGGCATAAGGTACGGAGTCTCTTCCAAAAAATGCACTGATAAGCGCCATAACACCGCTAGCGGCACTAATAGTACTCATTATTTTAACAAAGGAAGTATCCGCAAATCCGGTTTCGTCTTTCCTTAAAAAATAATGGTTTGACATCTGGTTAAATTTTTTCCGAATATAACACTTAAAAAAACAAAGCCGGAAAGGAAGAATATGATCCCGGGTATATAATTAATTAAAGGGTATGAATCCTCCCCATAGCCCCTCCAAAGGGGCACAGCGTAGCGCCTAAATCCCTGCTTAATAATGAATTTTGATACTTAGACACCTGTTTATAAGATGTGTCCACACGATAGGTTTTAGTCAGAACTTAATTTTAAGCGGACACCAGTGGCTCCTATGGTTCAGATTTTCGGGATTCTTAGTGTTAAGTGATCAGATGGATTCTTATTAAATCCGGCTTTGCTACTGGAAGCTGACTACCGGCTTAACGCATCCAGAATCTTTTTACCCGGCAGGTTGTCGGGGAACATATCGACCGACTTCCTGTACATGGCTATCGCCTGTTCTTTCATTCCTGCAGCCAGAAGTGCTTTGCCATAGCTATCATAAGTGTTCCAACTGTTTGGGTATAATAGGGTACAAAGCTTTAAGGATTCTAATGCCGCTGAAAGATGGCCATCACTCAATAACTCAAGTCCAAGCTCATTCAATTCACGTTCATCCATAAAGTAGTTGGCTGTATCATCCTTATTTGCATTGAAAAATGTAATTGCCTTGTCCGGCCCATGTTCTAATAGCAGTTTTGCATAAGGCAGAAATAAGGATTTTTTGCGTACAAGCTTTGGATAAATGATCTGACCACTGAGAATATTGAGCACTTCCTTACACGCCGTTCCAAACTCCTGACCCTCGGTATTATCAATAATAATTATTGTTCTGTTATTTTTCAGATCTCTGGCAAAGAAGCTGAAAAATCCCGGCTCTCTACCGGTATGCATCACAGTCATGCTGTTCGCCTTGTCGGCCTGCACAAACCAGCCCAGGGCATAAGATGCCTTGCCAAATTCGCCGTCTGCCTTCACAGTTGAACCATCATTCAGCTTTGCCGGACTTAGCATCGTTTTAAGCGTTGATGGTTTAAGGAGTTTTCCTGATCGCAGTGCTTCATCATAGCTGAGAAGATCGGATGTCGTACTGACTATGTTCGTCGGTCCCACTAAACCTCGCATATTGTATGTCCATGGTCGTACTTTCTTACTATCTTCTATCTTTTCAAGATCCCCTGAATAATGTGCACGTACTAAATATCCTGATACCTGATCCTTTTCTTTTGTTGCTGAGAGTAATGAGGAATGCTTCATTCCGGCAGGTCTGAAGATATTAGTTGCCAGATAATCTCCAAAACTCTTGCCACTCACTTTCTCGACTAAAATTGCTAACAGGGAATAAGCAATATTACAATAACGCCATTCACTCCCCGGTATAAATGCCGGTTGTTTGTTCAGGGTTTTCAGCATTGGGATAATATCTGCATTAGTAAACTGCCTCTCAGGATCTTTATCAATAACAGGCATAAATAATTCCTCTTTATCAGGTAATCCGGAAGTATGGCTTAAGAGTTGGTAGATGGTAATCTCGGGATAAGGAAATTCAGGGATGTACTTGATTAACGGATCATTTAAACCCAATTTACCTCGTTCATAGAGCTGAGCTACAGCTACCGAGGTAAAGGTTTTTGAGACAGAACCAATTTGAAATCGGGAGAGGTCTGTATTCGGAATCTGTGAGGTAATATCAGCATATCCAACAGACCTCTTATAAATGAGCTTACCCTGCTCTGCAATTAAAATGTTTCCATTGAAGACATGGGCTTTCTCCAACGCATTAAAGAGACTATCCAGTTTTGCTTGCACTTGCTGGGCTTTAACATTGAAGCTTAGATAAAGAAGTATTATGGTAAGTTTGGTTTTAAGAGACTGCATATAAATTTTATTGCGAACTGAAACGAATGGGTATTCGTCTGTATTAGTATGAGCAATAAAACGATGTGGAAATACCTGGGAGGTAGG
>CAZGWG010000254.1:0-6264 GCA_964529165.1 uncultured Sphingobacterium sp. | reverse complement strand
TATCGGAAAAAGAAGGTTTTCGCCCCATCATGTCTGATTTTCTATATTGGTTTGAAAAAAAGGATTAATAACATCAGTCATCACACACTTTTTTTTGATGAAGATTTAGAACAGCATGCCATTGAAATTTATAAAAAACCACAATGGCCTGCAAAACCATTGTTTTATGTCTGCTGTCCATCACAGTCGGACGACAGTATTGCCCCTGAAGGAAATGAAAATCTCTTCCTTTTAATGCCTTTGGCTCCCGGACTTACAGATACAGTTGAATTGCGTGATAAATACTTTAATATTATGATTTCACGCTTGAATAAACATCTTCAGGAAGATATAAGTATTGTCATTGATTATAAGAAAGCTTATTGTGTAAGTGATTTCATTATTGATTACAATGCTTACAAGGGCAATGCTTATGGGCTTGCCAATACCCTGATGCAGACTGCAAATCTTAAACCAAGTATTAGAAACAAAAAGGTAAATAATTTGTTTTATACCGGACAGCTTACAGTTCCAGGTCCTGGGGTGCCGCCATCGATTATTTCTGGTAAAGTTGCTGCCGGACAATTAATTAACTATTTAAATCGCAGGTAGATGAAAACTTTGTTTGATACTCTTTCGATAAAAGTCAGTAAAATGACTACCCGCGCTTATAGTACGAGCTTTTCTCTGGGTATTTATTGTCTGAATAACAGTCTTAGAGACGCTGTTTATTCAATTTATGGATTTGTTCGTCTGGCTGATGAGATAGTAGATAGCTTTGAAGGTTTTGATAAAAAGAATCTTCTGGAAAAATTTAAAGCTGAAACTTATGAAGCCATAGAAAATAGGATATCTCTGAATCCTATTCTCAATTCCTTTCAGAATGCTTTTCATCAGTATAATATTGGTCTGGATCTGGTTGAGACTTTTTTATTAAGTATGGAGATGGACCTTGAAAAGGTGGATTATAACACTGAAAAATATCAGCAATATATTTTAGGATCTGCTGAGGTTGTTGGACTGATGTGCCTGCATGTATTTACCGGTGGCAATATGGTTCAATTTAATGAGTTAAAGCCCTATGCCATGAAGCTTGGCTCTGCATTTCAAAAAGTAAATTTCCTTAGGGATATGAAGGATGATTACCTCATTTTAGGTAGAACTTATTTTCCGGATGTAGATATTTCTGAGTTTACTTCTGCTGCAAAAGCACAGATAGAGGAGGATATTGAAAATGATTTCCAAATAGCCTTTAAAGGAATAAAATTGCTTCCGAGTACCTCAAGGGGAGGGGTTTATCTAGCATATGTCTATTATAAAGCTTTGTTTAATAAGATAAAGAAACTTCCACCCAAAAGGATACTAAGCGAAAGGGTTAGAATTAACAATGGCAAGAAACTGGGAATTATGGTGAATTGCATGGTTCAGAATAAGTTAAACTGGGTATGAAATTTTATATGCTTTGCTTTTTTCTTTTTCAGGGTTTAACTGTCTTAGCAAAAACTCCGCAGATTGAAGATGTACGGCTGATGTTTCATCAAGCCGGGTCTTCTCAAAAAGTATGTGAAGAACTAATCGAGCTCCTGAAGCCCTATGATGAGCTGAATAATCCGCTTCTTTTAGGATACAGAGCAGGTGCCACCATGCTGACGGCCAAACATTTATTTAATCCTTTTAGTAAATTATCTTATTTTAAAGATGGCAAGCAGATGTTAGAAAGAGCAATTCAAGCTAATCAGAAAAATGTTGAATTGAGATTCTTAAGGTATACTGTACAGACCAATGTTCCTTCATTTCTTAATTATAGTTCCAGTAAGGAAAAGGACAGAATCTTTTTACTTGAATCACTTCCGGATATAAGTGATTCAAGACTAAAGAGCATAATCATTAGCTATCTTAAAACCAATAAAGCAGTTTAATGATGAAACAGACTTTTGAAGGAGCAGATGAGTTAGTAATACTTGTTGATGAGCAGGATAATGAGATAGGTGTTCGGGATAAGCTTTCAGTACATCAACTCGGATTACTGCACAGGGCATTTTCAGTGTTTATTTTTAACTCCCGGAATGAGCTTATTCTTCAGCAAAGATCTGATGGGAAATATCATTCACCAGGTCTCTGGACAAACACCTGTTGCAGCCATCCGAAACCGGGTGAAAAAACCATTGATGCCTGTAAACGCAGGTTGATGGAAGAAATGGGTATGTCTTGTGAGCTTGAGTTTAGTTTTAGCTTTATGTATAAATGTAAGTTTTCCAACGGGCTTACTGAGCATGAGTTTGATCATGTTTATATTGGTGTGACCGATGAATTACCGGTACTGAATTCAAATGAAGTTAAGGATTGGAAATACATCAGTCTTAATAAGCTCGGAAAAGAAATTGCAGTGCAGCCCCTGAATTTCACAGAGTGGCTTAAAATTTGTTATCCTAAACTAGCTTCACTTACTCGTTTTATCAAACCCAATCATGATATATCATTTTAGAACCGAACATCTATTACCTATCACTATAGATAAGGCATGGAATTTCTTTTCATCTGAAAAAAATCTTGCGCTTATTACTCCCCCTGAAATGGATTTTAAGATTTTAAGCAGGCTTGATGAGAAGGAAATTTATGAAGGAATGTTGATTGATTATATTGTTAAACCTGTATTCGGGATTCCCCTGAAATGGCAAACTGAAATAGTTAGGGTTAATAAGCTGCATAGCTTTACCGACAGACAATTAAAGGGGCCATATAAAATTTGGGAGCATACACATACATTTATCCAAAAAGAAAATGGAATATTAATGAAAGATGAGATAAAGTATCAGATTCCGCTTGGTATCCTTGGACGTATTGCTCACAGTTTATTCGTTAGGGAAAAAGTAAAAGAAATCTTTCAGTTTCGTGAAATGGCTCTGAATAAAATTTTTCTATGTTCAAAATAGGCCTAATGTGCTATTTTTTTTTGATTATTAGATAAATTTAGTCCCTGTAAGAGCTACAAAAATTACCGAAACAAATTGCATCATGAACTCTGATAAAAACTCATATAAGAATATATTAATAACCGGAGCTAGTGGCCTGATAGGTTCCAGACTTATAAAAAACCTGCTGGAAAAGGGGCACAAAGTTTCTGTACTTTCCAGAGAGGCTTCCGATATCAGAGGAATTAAGGTTTATAATTGGGATATAGAAAAACAATTGATTGATCTCAATGCTTTTGATGGGATTGATACGATCATTCATCTGGCCGGTGCAGGCATAGCTGATAAGCGCTGGACGAAGCAACGTAAACAGGAGATAGTGAATAGCAGGGTTAGATCGACTCAATTACTTTACCACACTATAGAAGCGATAAAAGCTCCTGTTAAAACATTTATATCTGCTTCTGCTGTAGGATATTATGGCGACAGAAACGATGAAATACTTTATGAGGAGAGTGAAAGCGGAACAGGCTTTTTGGCTGATTGCTGTAAGCAATGGGAAACGTCGGTTGACGAAGGCTTAAAGTCGGGTATCAGGGTTGTTAAATTGAGGATAGGTATAGTGCTTTCGAAACAGGGTGGGGCACTTTCAGAACTGGCAAGGCCTGTGAGTTTCTTTGTTGGTGCTGCACTTGGTTCTGGTAAACAATGGATGCCCTGGATTCACCTGACTGATTTAGTGTCAATTTTTGAAAAAGCAGTCGAGAATCCTGCTTACACAGGAACTTTTAATGCTTGTTCTCCTAATCCGGTTACCAATTATGAGTTTACAAAGATTCTGGCAAAGAAACTTTTCCGTCCGCTTTGGCCTGTAAAAGTTCCTGAATTTGTGTTGAAAACAATGCTTGGTGAAATGAGCACTGTCATTCTCAACAGTAACAAAACTTCGCCTCAAAAACTTATTGATATGGGCTTTCGTTTCCGTTATCAGGGTCTTGATGCTGCATTATCTGAGATTTATTCTCATTAGTCTCCCTGCTATTCTATTTGATTGATGAAGAAGGAAATAAGTATTTGCTGGTTTAGAAGAGATTTACGATTAAATGATCATGCCGCTCTTTACAATGCTCTAAACGGTAGTTATCCAGTCCTTCCGGTCTTTATTTTCGATCCTGAGATTCTGAGTAAACTTCCTGACAGGGACGATTCCCGGCTCACATTTATCCATCATCAGCTTAAAAAATTGAATAATGAGCTCAATAATTACGGTTCTTCGTTGTTAGTGCTCCATGATCAGGTTATATGTGCTTTTGATAAGTTAAAGGATCAATTTAACATAAAGGAAGTTTATACTAACCATGATTATGAACCCAATGCTATCGATCGTGATGCTAAAGTAGCTGAATTTCTATCCGGATCAGGTATTCCATTATATACTTTCAAGGATCAGGTTATTTTTGAGAAATCAGAAATTATAAAATCTGATGGAACACCGTATACCGTTTTTACCCCATACTCAAGACGCTGGAAAGAGCGATTTTCCCAATTAAGTCTTCCGGAGTATCCATCAGAAAGCTATTTATCTAAATGTCATCAGATCGGACCTTTGTCCGTGCCCGATCTGAAAGATATTGGTTTTATAGATTCTGATATTGCTATACCAGATTTCAATATATCAGAAGATCTTATCCGTAATTATGATGCGACCCGAAATCTGCCCTCTGTTAATGGCACGACCCAGATCAGTGTACACCTGCGGTTTGGAACCATAAGTATCAGATATCTGGTAAAACTGGGCGTTCAATGGAATGATCAATGGTTGAATGAATTGATCTGGCGGGAGTTTTTTATGATGATACTATTTCATTATCCTCATGTTATAAATCAAAGTTTTAAAAAGAAGTACGATCAGATAAAATGGAGGAACAATGAACAGGAATTTGAAGCCTGGTGCAGGGGAGAAACAGGGTATCCTATTGTTGATGCTGGTATGAGGCAATTAAATAAAACAGGACTGATGCATAACCGGGTAAGAATGATTGTTGCCAGTTTTCTATGCAAACATCTGCTGATAGACTGGAGATGGGGTGAGGCTTATTTTGCCCGTAAACTTCTTGATTTTGAACTTTCATCCAATAATGGTAACTGGCAATGGGCTTCGGGTAGTGGTTGCGATTCAGCACCCTATTTCAGGATCTTTAATCCTACAGCCCAAACCCTCAAATTTGATCCTAATTTAGTTTATATAAAAACCTGGATTCCAAATTTCAAAATAGATTATCGCTTACCAATTGTTTTGCATGAATTTGCCAGAAAAAGAGCTCTTGAGAGTTACAAAATTGCTCTTGGCGAGGCAGCTATTCTTTAATTTTGATTGAATTGGGCTTGATTGAATTTCTTTGCTAGGCATATAAATCCGCCTTTTGATAATCATTTCTGCTATATTATTAAGGCATATTTCCTAATGTAATATTTTTCGAATCTGCCTGTTTAAACCGTGAAATTTATTAACTTCGCAAGGCTTAAAAGCGGTTTTATTTTAACAGATAATTATTCCTGTTTTAATATTAAAATTAATTAATCAGAATTAAGGTATAACATGGCTGAAGATACAGAAAACGATAATTTAGTACCCCAGAACGATAGAATAATTCCAATAAATATAGAAGAGGAGATGAAGTCTGCATACATCGATTATTCGATGTCTGTTATTGTTTCCCGTGCCTTACCCGATGTTCGTGATGGTCTTAAACCTGTACACCGCCGTGTACTCTATGGAATGCTTGATCTTGGTGTAACCAGCACGAAGCCTCATAAGAAATCAGCCCGTATTGTCGGGGATGTTTTAGGTAAATATCACCCGCATGGAGATTCATCAGTGTATTTTGCGATGGTTCGTATGGCTCAGGACTGGAGTTTACGTTATCCAATGGTCGACGGGCAAGGTAACTTTGGTTCAATTGATGGAGATTCTCCTGCAGCAATGCGATATACTGAAGCTAGGCTAAAGAAGCTTGCAGAAGAAATGCTTGCTGATATAAATAAGGACACTGTCGATTTTCAGCTTAATTTTGATGATACTCTGGAGGAGCCTACTGTTCTTCCGTCACGTATTCCAAACTTACTCGTTAATGGTGCTTCGGGTATAGCCGTAGGTATGGCCACCAATATGCCTCCTCACAATCTGACTGAGGTTGTTAATGCAACGATAGCTTATATTGAAAATAATGAAGTAACAGTAGCAGATTTAATGCAGCATGTTAAAGCTCCTGATTTTCCAACAGGAGGTATAATATATGGTTATTCAGGGGTTCAGGAAGCATTTGAAACAGGCAGAGGCAGGATTGTTATGCGTGCCAAGGCAGAAATTGAA
>CAZGWG010000253.1:0-6274 GCA_964529165.1 uncultured Sphingobacterium sp. | reverse complement strand
ATCAGTTCGCATCGCTAAAAAATCTGGGGAGGAAATTAAGTAATGGCTTACGTACCAAGATTAAAGTCAAAATATAATGAGGAAATCGTTACTGCTTTAAAGGATAAATTCCAGTATAAAAGCGTAATGCAGGTTCCACGTTTACAGAAGATCGCTATCAACCAGGGTGTTGGAGCTGCTTCTACCGATAAAAAGTTAATTGATACTGCTGTGAATGAAATGACCACTATTACTGGTCAGAAAGCAATTCCTGCAAAATCTAAGAAAGATATTTCTAACTTTAAATTACGTAAAGGAATGCCGATAGGTGTTCGTGTAACATTACGTGATAATAATATGTATGAGTTCCTTGATCGTTTGATCGCTGTAGCTCTTCCACGTATCCGTGATTTCAAAGGTATCAATGATAAAGGATTTGACGGACGCGGTAACTATACATTAGGAGTTACTGAGCAAATTATCTTCCCTGAGATCAATATTGATCAGATCAATAAGATCATGGGTATGGATATCACTTTCGTAACTACTGCTAAAACTGATGTTGAGGCTTTGGAGTTATTAAAGCAATTCGGTTTACCATTTAAGAATCAAAATACAAACAATCAATAATGGCTAAAGAAGGTGTAAAAGCACGGGAAGTAAAACGTGCCAGATTAGTTGCTAAGTACGCAGATAAAAGAGCGGCTCTTAAAGCTGCCGGAGATTTTGAAGGTCTGGATAAATTACCTAAGAATTCTTCACCGGTACGTTTGCACAACCGTTGTAAATTAACTGGTCGTCCACGTGGATACATGCGTCAGTTTGGTATTTCAAGGGTAACATTCCGTGAAATGGCATTGGCAGGTAAAATTCCGGGAGTTCGTAAGGCGTCCTGGTAAAGTTGACAGTTTACAGTTGCAATCGTCTGGCACGATTGTGCTGATACCTGACAGCCCCAAAAAAGAGTATTAACCGATGGCAGGTCTACGGAAACCACCATCACAAACAATAAATAATGAATACAGATCCAATAGCAGATTATCTTACACGGGTAAGAAACGCCATCAAGGCGAATCACCGCGTTGTAGAAATTCCTGCATCGAACCTGAAAAAAGAAATGACCAAAGTTCTTTTTGATAAAGGTTACATTACTAATTATAAGTTTGAGGATAACAATGTACAGGGAACGATTAAAATCGCTCTTAAATACAATCCGATTACTAAAATTTCAGCTATCCGTAATATCTCACGTATCAGTACTCCTGGTTTGAGAAGATATGCCGGAGTTGATAATATGCCGCGTGTATTAAACGGCTTAGGTATTGCCATTCTTTCAACTTCTAAAGGTGTAATGACCGATAAGGAAGCAAGAAACCTGAATATTGGCGGTGAAGTTTTATGTTACGTTTATTAATAGGAGGATAAGAGATGTCAAGAATAGGAAAAGCCCCGATTAATATTCCGGCAGGAGTAACAGTATCAGTTTCTGATGCTAACCTGGTAACCGTAAAAGGTCCTAAAGGAGAGTTAACACAAAATGTTGATTCTGATATTAAAATAAGTCAGGCAGACGGTATACTTACAGTTGAGCGTCCTTCTGAGCAAAAACGTCATAAAGCATTGCATGGTTTGTACCGTTCATTAATCAATAACATGGTTGTTGGTGTAACTGAGGGATATAAAACTCAGCAGGAGCTTGTTGGTGTTGGTTACCGTGCTACAAATGTAGGCAATACACTGGATCTGGTTTTAGGTTTCTCTCACCATTTTGTGTTTGAGTTACCGAAAGAGATTAATGTGACTACTACCTCAGAAAAAGGTAAGAACCCGGTAATTATATTAGAGAGTATCGACAAACAATTACTTGGACAAGTGGCAGCGAAAATCCGCTCATTACGTGCTCCTGAGCCTTACAAAGGAAAAGGTATCAAGTTTGTTGGTGAAGTATTAAGAAGAAAAGCTGGTAAATCAGCCGCTAAAAAATAATCATCATGGCAGGAATTAAATTATCTCGCAGAGAGCGAATCAAAAGAGGAATCAGAAAGAGATTAACCGGTTCTGCAGAGCGCCCGCGTCTGTCTGTTTACAGAAGCAATAAAGGGATCTATGCTCAGGTTATCGATGATAATAGCGGAAAAACCATTGTATCAGCTTCTTCTCTATCAAAGGATTTTACCGCAAGTGGTAATAAATCAGAGCAAAGTAAAGCAGTTGGTAAATCAGTAGCAGAGAAAGCATTAGCAGCAGGTGTTAGCCAGGTTGTTTTTGACAGAAATGGTTACCTGTACCATGGTCGTGTTAAATCACTGGCCGAAGGTGCACGTGAAGCTGGTTTAATATTTTAATTAGCATCGGTTACAGCGATTATAATCAAATCGGTGTTATCATAAAATAAAGAGAATGTCAACTATCAATATAAAAAGAGTAAAATCAAGCGAGATCGAATTAAAGGATCGCTTAGTTAGCATCCAGCGTGTTGCTAAAGTTACCAAAGGTGGACGTACCTTCAGCTTTTCTGCTATCGTTGTGGTAGGAGATGAGAATGGAATTGTAGGTTTCGGTCTTGGTAAAGCAAAAGAGGTTACTGAGGCTATCGCTAAAGGAATTGATGATGCTAAAAAGAATCTGGTAAAAGTTCCGGTTATTAACGGAACGGTACCTCATGAGCAAATCGGTAAATATTCTGGTGGTTTCGTATTTATTAAGCCTGCCGCACCGGGTACCGGTGTAATTGCAGGTGGTGCGATGCGTGCAGTACTTGAAAGTGCCGGAGTACATAATGTACTTGCTAAGTCAAAAGGTTCTTCTAACCCACATAACGTGGTTAAAGCAACTGTATTAGCTTTATCACAATTACGTGATGCTTATACTGTAGCTCAGCAACGTGGTGTGAATTTAAATAAAGTATTTAACGGATAATCATCATGGCTAAGATCAAAATAACCCAGATTAAAAGCGTTATCGACAGAAGTGAGCGCCAGAAAAGGACCATGCAGGCATTAGGTTTAAAGAAAATAAACCATTCTGTAGAGGTTGAAGCTAATCCGGCAATTATCGGAATGGTGAGAAAAGTTAATCATTTAGTAGCAGTAGAAAGTATCTGATTATGAACTTAAGTAATTTGAAGCCTGCAGAAGGTTCAACAAAAAATAGAAAACGTATAGGTCGTGGTACCGGTTCTGGTCGCGGTGGAACTTCCACCCGTGGTCATAAAGGTGCCGGATCACGTTCTGGATATAAGAGTAAAGTAGGTTTTGAAGGTGGTCAGATGCCATTGCAACGCCGTTTACCTAAAGTTGGTTTTAATCCAATTAACCGCACAGAGTATGTAAGTATCAATCTTGATGCTTTGCAGGCTCTTGCTGATAAGTATAGTTTAACTGCAATTGATTTTGATACATTCAGAGAGCATGGTTTAGCTTCTAAGAATGACCTTGTTAAAGTTTTAGGCAGGGGTGAAGTTAAGTCCAAACTGGATGTTAAAGCCCATGCGTTCTCAGCATCAGCTCAAAAGGCTATAGAAGCTGCTGGTGGTGCAATAGTTAAATTATAATTATACATGAAGAAGCTTTTTACAACGCTATCCAATATCTGGAAAATTGAAGACCTGAGAGCGCGGATTCTTTTCACGCTCTTATGCCTTTTAATTTATAGAATAGGTTCATTTATTGTAATTCCTGGAGTAGATTCGGCATCTCTTGATGACCAACAGGCTAAAGAAGGATTACTTGGATTGCTGAATATGTTTGCGGGGGGATCTTTCTCCAGGGCATCCATTTTCGCATTAGGCGTAATGCCCTATATTTCTGCATCCATTGTAGTTCAGCTATTGGGTATTGCTGTTCCTTATTTTCAAAAATTACAGAAAGAGGGTGAGAGCGGCCGTAAAAAGATCAATCAGTTTACCCGTTACCTGACTATTATTATCACTGCATTACAGGCTATAGGTTATGTTCGTTCACAGATCAGTCCTGATGCCCGTTTATTGTCAGAACCATTATTTACCATATCTTCTATGTGTGTCTTAACTGCCGGAACCATGTTCGTAATGTGGTTGGGTGAGAAGATCACAGATAAGGGTATCGGAAATGGTATTTCCCTGATTATTATGGTCGGTATTATTGCTCAATTACCTTTCGGTGTACTTTCTGAGTTTAATTCCCGTATGGGAGCTCAGGGAGGATTGATTTCCTTCATTGTGGAAATTGCGGCATTGTTCCTGGTAGTAATGTTCACTATTCTGATTGTGCAGGGGGTAAGAAAAATTCCTGTACAATATGCAAAGAAGATAGTAGGAGCCAAGCAATATGGTGGGGTTCGTCAGTATATTCCTTTGAAAGTTAATGCGGCGGGAGTAATGCCGATCATTTTCGCCCAGGCGATAATGTTCATACCAACAACAATTGGTTCTTTCTTCCCTTCAGCACAGTCTTCATTTCTTGCATCATTCAGTGATTATACTTCACTGACTTATAACCTGACTTTTGCATTTATGATCATAGCCTTCACCTTTTTCTATACCGCCATCACCGTTAATCCGGTTCAGATGTCTGATGATATGAAGAAGAACGGAGGTTTTGTTCCGGGTGTTAAACCAGGAAAGACTACAGGTGAATATATTGATGCTGTGATCTCAAAGATCACCTTACCTGGATCTATATTTCTTGCTATCATTGCGATTATGCCTTCATTAGCAATTATCCTGGGTGTTAATAGTCAGTTCGCACATTTTTATGGCGGTACCTCTCTGTTAATTCTTGTGGGTGTTGTTCTGGATACATTACAGCAGATTGAGAGTCATTTATTAATGCGTCATTATGATGGTTTAATGAAGACCGGCAGAATTAAGGGTCGCACTCCTGTTCAGGCAGGTGGTCCGGTAATGTAAGTTACATGTCTAAAATTCATTACAAAAATCTCGAGGAAATTGAGAAGATCAGAGAAAGTGACCTTCTTGTTTCCAAAACCCTTGCTGAAGTGGCAAAGATTATCGGGGAAGGAGTAAAGACTATTCAACTTAATAAATTAGCAGAGGAATTCATCCGTGATCATGGAGGAATTCCTGCTTTTTTAAATTACAACGGATTCCCGTACTCTCTTTGTATATCTCTAAATGATCAGGTTGTTCACGGATTTCCCGGAGAATATGTGATTAAAGATGGCGACATAGTATCTGTTGACTGTGGTGTAGTTCTAGATAATTTTGTAGGCGATTCCGCTTATACCTTTCCAATAGGAAATGTAGATCCTGAGACCCTTCGATTACTGAAAGTAACAAAAGAATGTCTTTCCCTTGCGATTGATAAGGCTGTAGTAGGAATGAGGATTGGGGATGTGGGATACGCTGTTCAGGAACATGCAGAGAAGAATGGTTTCGGAGTGGTGAAAGAACTCGTAGGACATGGTGTAGGATTTAAACTTCATGAAAAGCCTGAGGTTCCTAATTATGGACGGCGGGGTTCCGGAATAAAACTTGAAGAGGGAATGGTAATAGCAATAGAGCCAATGATTAACGGAGGGAAAGCTGGAGTGAAATTCTGGGATGATGGTTGGACAGTAAGTACAATAGATAAGAAACCGTCAGCTCATTATGAGCATTCGGTAGCTATAAAAAAGGGGAAAGCAGACGTTCTTTCAACATTTCAGTACATTGAGGAAGTTTTGAAACAAAAAGATTAAAAATTAAAAATTTTTATTTAATTTTGCATCCCTGTTCCGATTGGCTGAGAGACAGAATATATAGTTGTAAATCAATTGTTTTAATGAATTGCAGCAAATTACTTTGAGAGAGCCAGGCAGGAATTAATAAAGACAGGAAAAACTTAAATAATAATATGGCCAAACAGGCTTCAATTGAACAGGACGGAATAATCAGAGAGGCATTGTCAAATGCAATGTTTCGTGTCGAGTTGGAAAACGGGCATGAGATTATTGCGCATATTTCAGGAAAGATGAGGATGCACTACATCAAGATTTTGCCAGGAGATAAAGTAAAGTTGGAGATGTCGCCATACGATTTAAGTAAAGGAAGAATAACATACAGATACAAATAGAGAAAAGATGAAAGTTAGAGCATCCATCAAAAAACGCAGCGCTGATTGTAAGGTGATCCGTCGTAAGGGAGTACTTTATGTGATTAACAAAAAGAACCCTAAGTACAAACAACGTCAGGGATAAAATTAAATTTAGTTGTTCGTTGTTAATGATTTTTGTTAGAGATAGCAAAGTCAACCCGATAGCTATCGGGTATCAACTTTCAACTGTCAACTTTTTAGTAAAATATGGCAAGGATAGC
>CAZGWG010000252.1:0-6282 GCA_964529165.1 uncultured Sphingobacterium sp. | reverse complement strand
GTCAGAACCAAAAGAATCAGACTAAGCAGTGCTGTTACAGTACTGAGTTCAGATGATCCGGTTAGAGTATTCCAGGATTTTGCCACAGTAGACCAGCTATCCGGCGGCCGCGCCGAGATCATGGTAGGCAGAGGCTCCTTTATTGAATCTTATCCGTTATTTGGACATAGCCTACAGGATTATGATGAACTTTTCTCTGAAAAACTGGACTTGCTTCTGCAAGTCAATCAGAAGGAAGTGCTGAGTTGGAAAGGAAAACACCGTCCCTCATTTGACAATCGCGGAGTTTACCCGCGTCCTTACCAGAATTCCCTGCCCATTTGGATCGCGGCGGGTGGTACACCTGCTTCTGCTGTCAGGGCAGCAAAACTGGGACTTCCTCTTGCACTAGCTATTATTGGCGGCATGCCTGAACAGTTTGTATCCTTCATTAATCTCTACCGCCAGACTGCTGAAAAAAATGGGATGAATCCTTCCAATTTGCAAATCGGAATCAACTCCCATGTTTATGTCGCTGAAAACTCTGAGCAGGCCGCCGATGAACTTTACCCATCTTATGCAACCATGATGAACCGTATTGGAGAGGAACGGGGCTGGGCACCGCTTAGCCGTCAGCAATTCGAATATTCCCGTTCTGCCAAAGGAGCCCTCTTGGTAGGTAGTCCGCAGGAAATAATTGATAAAATATTATATGAATATGAACTCTTCGGAAATACCCGCTTTCTGGCCCAAATGAGCATGGGAGATATGCCTCATAAAAATATCCTCAAATCAATTGAACTATATGGCTCAGTGGTAGCCCCGGCGGTAAGGAAAGCAATTGGGAAATAAGAGATTGTATTCGATATACTTACATTTTCTTTTTTCCTATTAACTCATGATACTTCAGGTATTGAGGTAGAGCTGCTGAACCGTACCATTGAAAAAGCTCAGCATCAAGTAATTTTGATTGAACAGCCGGATCAGAGTTTACCAAAAATCTGCCTTCTTCGAGAGTTGCTGCATTCAGAATAAATATCCCCCTGTAGTTTAGCTCATTCTTTACCATCGGACCAGCTACAACAAGTTTCCCGGAATCAGCCAGACGTTTGATGTTTTGCATGTGTCCAATGAACAGACTATCACTAATCTTCTTCTCAGGGTTAAAATTTCCCGTTTTAAGTATGACAAAAACATACATCTTCATACCATAATCATCTGCTCCAAGAGATTCAGCTAAAGCCTTGTTATAGCTGGGATTTTCATTCTGTCCCATCGCAAACAAAGCAGAAAGTATTAAAACTGCTGTAAATAATGTACTTTTCATAATCAAAAAATTAAGATTTTTGCAGGGTAATCTAAAATACTGTTTTATTCAAAAAAATATATTTTAATTCTGATGCAGATTTTACACCCGGCCTCATCTCTACTGATTATATAATTAATCGGAAAGAGACTTATTAGTTGAATAATGAAAGAAATTAAAGCCATAATCCAGGCTTATGATGAGATGGATAAGTTCTCACAACAAGCTGCCCTTGCAACTGTTGTACGCGTGGAAGGCTCATCTTACAGACGTACCGGAGCCAGAATGCTGGTTATGGATAGTGGCACCTGGATCGGAGGAATCAGTGGCGGTTGTCTTGAAGGCGATGCTTTGAAAAGAGCGCGTCTGGCTATCAACAGTTCCCGGCCCACCCTGATCACTTATGATACCAGCGAAGATGATCCGCATCAGATTGGTGTCGGACTAGGATGCAATGGTATTATCGATGTTCTCTTTTGTCCTTTGGATTTCAAAGACCCGAAAAATCAGATAGAAATATTAAAGGCATGCGTTCAGGATAGCAGGAAAATCAACACATTAATCACAATTATAGGTTTGAGTGGAGAATGGTCTGAACCTAAAATCGGACATATCTTTAAATATAAAGGAGCAGATAGTCTGAACATTTTTGAAAACAGGATTCTTGAGAACGAAATAGATCAGCAGATTGCAAAACAGATTTCTGAAAATAAATCAGCTCCTTATAGCTTTGAAAGTCCCGATGGACAGAAAGCAGATCTGTTCATTGAAATTTTAGCACCAGAAATTCATGTGGTTCTTGTTGGTCATCAATATGATGTATACCCTATGAGCCGTTTATTTAAAGAGCTGGGATGGCGGGTTAGTATAGTAGCTGAACTAATAAAAGTAAATTCATTAATTACTGCCATCGCCGACGAGGTCAGGCCACCGGCAGAATTTAAGGAACTGATCATCGATAATCATACGGCAGTCATCCTTATGTCTCATGATTATAAAACTGATAAGAAAAATCTCCCGAAAGCACTGGATACCTCTGCCCCTTATATTGGCATGTTAGGCCCAAGGCTTCGGTCTGAAAGAATATGGTCTGAGTTAGAGAATGAAGGCCGCAAGATAACAGATACTGAGATGGCAAGAATCTATGCTCCGCTCGGGCTTGACATCGGAGCCCTTAACCCGGAGGAGATCGCTTTATCGCTGGCTGCCGGAATCAGAGCAGCATTGTCAGGCAGAGATGGCAGCTTTCTGAGAAGCAGGAAATCCCCCATCCATCCAAGAAGTTAAAAATGAAGGCATTAAAAGAGGTCAGTGGGAGATACGCAATCATTATTCTGGCTGCGGGACGCTCTGCGCGATTAGGCAGTCCGAAACAACTACTCTCCTACCGGGGAAAAAACCTTCTACAGCACTCGATTGATACTGCATTTGAAAGTAAAACCGGACCAGTACTGGTTGTTCTGGGATCGGAAATACAAGCTATTGAAGCTAAACTTCAAAGAACAAACCTGAGGATTGTAGAAAACCCGGAATGGGAAAGTGGCATGGCCTCCTCCATCAGGTATGGATTAAACACCCTTCAGTGTCACTATCCGGATACTGAAGCAGTGATCCTGATGGTTTGTGATCAGCCATTTGTAAATACTAAATTATTAAATGATCTGATTGACAAATATGAGGAAAGCGGCAGTAATATTGTTGCCAGCAGCTATGAAAATATCAATGGCACTCCTGCCCTTTTTCATAAAACATATTTCCGTGAATTAGCTGCACTTAAGGGCGATATCGGTGCAAGATTTCTGATAAAGAAGTACGCTAAATCTCTTCAAACCATTCCTTTCCTCAAGGGCAGTATTGATATTGATACAATGGAGAATTACAGAAATTTACTGAAATAGCGTACTTTTATCTATGCTTATTGATTCATTTGACCGGATTCATAATTATCTGAGAATCTCTCTTACTGACAATTGTAATTTGCGCTGCTTTTATTGCATGCCTGAAGAGGATTATGAATTCACCCCCCATTCGAGGTTAATGCAGCCTGAGGAAATCGAATCTTTAGCCAGGCTGTTTGTTGAAAATGGGGTCAGTAAAATCCGGCTCACAGGTGGTGAGCCACTGGTTAGGAAGGATGCAGCAGATATTATTCTTCGCCTTTCAAAACTACCTGTCAAACTAACCTTAACCACCAATGCTACCCGACTTCATGATTTTGTGACTGTACTGGAAGAAGCCGGAGTAAGCTCATTAAACATCAGTCTGGACACTCTTGACCCGGATAAATTTAACATCATTACCCGCAGAGACAGCTTTAAAAAAGTAATAGACAACATTAACCTCATGATTAATAGAAACTTTCATGTAAAGGTGAATGTGGTTGTTATGAAAGGTATGAATGAGTATGAACTTAATGATTTTGTTGCCTGGACAAAAGAGGTACCAGTTCATGTACGGTTTATAGAGTTCATGCCCTTTGAAGGTAACCGCTGGACGAGTAATCAAGTCTTTACATGGAAAGAAATGCTGAATGAAATCAGCCTGAAATATAATCCGATAGCCCTGCAGGGGGACATCAATGACACAGCAAAAAAGTACAGTATTGAAGGCCATAAGGGTACTTTTGCTATTATTAGCACAATGAGCTCTCCATTCTGTTCCGGCTGTAACCGGATGCGCCTCACCGCCGATGGCAAAATGAAAAATTGTCTTTTCTCTCAGGAAGAAACCGACCTGCTTAGTACACTTAGAAACGGCGGAGATGTATTGCCTCTCATTCGGGAAAGTATTTCTTCAAAAGCTAAAGAACTTGGAGGCCAATTCACCAAGGATTTTAAAAAAATCCATACAGAAGACCTTCATAACAGAAGCATGATTAGCATTGGGGGTTAATTAATCACATACAGACTTCTCAGGTCTTGCTTGTCTTACAGCAGCTTGCTTTATGGTCCCAACTAAAATAATGGGATTTGTAAGAATTATGAGGTAAATTAACAGGAATTCATAATTTTATAAAATTGTAAAAAAAGCTGTTCGAATGTAATTCGCTGAAATACCCTGACTGATCATTAGCCTAATCTCTGAATTTGAATATTCAACCCGGTTTATTTTTAAGAACAGACATTAAGCTCTGTCTCCCAATCAGTTCAGCATACTAAAAAACTATTGAATCAGTTCATTGTTATTGCTCAATTTTTTATCGAAATTGAGTTCTTAATATTTCTAAAAAGAGCCCCCGATGCCTGCAGAATTTATTCCAGTTTCAGAAGCAAAAAAACTTATTTCCGAGCATATTAAAGCACTTGCACCTGTTAAGGTTTCATTACAAGATGCTGCTGGACTGATACTTGCGGAGGACGTTTACTCAAAAACAGATCTCCCCCCTTTCAACCAGTCATCAATGGATGGTTATGCACTGAATTACGATGACTGGCAAAAAAATCAAAAACTGAAAATCGAGGGTATAACTGCGGCAGGACCTGGAAAGCCAGATCCTCTTCTTGCAATGCATAGTCGCCGCATATTTACTGGTGCTGCGGTGCCACCCGGTGCTGACACCGTAGTAATGCAGGAAAAGGTTCTTGTGAAAGATAATGAATTGAGTATACAGGACCCTGATTTACTGAAAGGACAAAGCGTAAGAATTCAAGGTTCCGAAATAAAAGCCGGAGAACTGGCATTGGATAAAAACACTTTACTGAGTGCTGCAGCAATAGGATATATCGCAGGACTTGGTGTAGACAAACTATTTGTTTACCCTAAACCCTCTGTCAGTATTATATTAACCGGAAATGAACTGCAGCAACCAGGTATCCCTTTAGAATATGGGCAAGTTTATGAATCGAATTCTTTTGCACTTAGGGCTGCACTTGAGAAGGAAAATATATTCAATTTAAATATTGTATCCTCAGAAGATAATTTACTAACGCTGAGTAAGGTGCTGTCGGATGCTCTGGAGAAAAGTGATCTCGTTTTACTTACTGGAGGAGTAAGTGTGGGAGATTATGATTTCGTAATCAGAGCTGCACAGGCAAATGAAATTAATCAGATTTTCCATAAGATCAGACAAAGGCCTGGAAAACCAATATACTTTGGAAAAAAGGGCAGCAAATATATTTTCGGGTTGCCGGGGAATCCTGCATCGGTTCTGAGCTGTTTTTATGAATATGTGTATCCTTCACTAAGCATACTCAGCAATAATCAGACGACAATTGCCCGGATTACAGCACCGCTAAGTGCCTCAATAAAAAAGACAGCTGGACTAACTCATTTTTTAAAAGGCTATTATGATGGTAAAACTGTTAGAGAGCTAAAAGCACAGGAATCATTCAGACTTAGCTCCTTTGCAAAAGCAAATTGTTTGATTATGCTGGAAGAGGATCAAACAATTTACGAAGAAGGTGATCAGGTAGAAATTCATTTATTACCCGGAAACTAAGCATATGGAAAGTATTTTTATCTTTTACATCCTTTTATTCATCGTTGCCTTCCTTTACTCCTCTGTTGGTCATGGAGGTGCCAGCGGATATTTGGCTTTGATGGCAGTCTATGCCATCTCTCCTGATGTAATGAAACCGACAGCACTACTACTTAACCTTTTTGTTTCACTTAGCTCCTTTTATCTGTTCTACAGGGGTAAACACTTCAAATGGGATATATTTTTACCACTTGCGATTGCATCTGTACCTATGGCATTTATTGGGGGGCTGATTAGCATTGAAGCAGATATTTACAAGAAAATTTTAGGTTTTCTCTTAATTATTCCGGTAGTCCGCTTCCTTTTCTTTGCTAATTTTCAGACAGAAGAGCTTCGTAAAAGCAGTCTTTTCCTCTCAATCCTGATTGGTTCGTCTATAGGATTTTTGTCAGGATTAATCGGAATTGGCGGAGGAATCATACTATCCCCAATCTTGTTGCTACTAAAATGGACTGACCAGAAGCAGACTGCCGCGATTAGCGCATTATTTATTTTTGTGAATTCCTTATCAGGACTGGCA
>CAZGWG010000251.1:0-6369 GCA_964529165.1 uncultured Sphingobacterium sp. | reverse complement strand
TAAATGATACGCTGAATGGTGGAGCTGTGATGTCGCCATCGATAGCTCTTAAGGCCCTGCAGGCCTTAAAGAGATCAAATCTAAGCATTCCTGTCAAGGCTAACAATTCTTCAGAGCTTACCGACCGCGAAATAGAGGTGCTTGAATATCTGAGCGAAGGGTACACCAATAAACGAATTGCGGAAGCATTATTCATCTCCTCATTTACTGTAAAGCGCCATATTGAAAATATTTACCGGAAACTGCAGGTGCAAAACCGGGTAGAGTTAGTGGATAAAGCTAAACGCGAAGGTTTAATTTAGCAAAAGGTTCATATGAGATGGAAGAAGTCTAACCAGACCGTTCCATTAACTTCCAGAATGGGCTGTTCAGCCCATTGTTCATCATTCTATTTTGTATGATTTTCGTTGTGAAATATCTCATCATCAAAACCTGATGGGGTCTTAAATATCAACCATTATACAATTAATAATGAATAAACCACAAATTCAGAAACCTTTATTACTGATACTTCTGCTGGTACTATCCATGGGATTAGTATTTGCTCAGCCCTCCAGTCGTTTTGTGGTTAAGATGAGTGATGGCACCACACACGACCTGAACCGGGCAGCAGCGTTTATCCGCGAAGACCGTTCTCTGGCAATTTTTGCCAATTCTCAAGCCAGTCCTTCCCTGAACTTCCAGATCAGAATAAAACCCACTTCTGATGAGTTTAAGAGTTTTACCAAAGGGAAATACTTGTTTAATTCAAGCAGCCGGCTTCTTGATTATGTACCGGGCGGACCATCAACCAATTACGAGGTAGAGGCTTATTACTCCCAGAATAATAAAGAGAGTATCGCTCAGGAATGGGTTTCAGCATATAACCCGGAGTTCGGATTTGTAGAGATCGAATCCATTACTGCCGACCGTGTAAAGGGCAAGTTTTACTGCGAAATAGTGCAAAGATTGCCTGTGAAAGGTGCAAAAAAAATCATGGAAGGTACGTTTGACGTCGCCATAATGAAGGCAGGTGCTACTTCTCAGATCAGCAGCCCCTCTCCTGGTCCCGACAATTCTTCAATGGCAACTCAGCCGGCGGGAAGCCCTTCAGGATTCTCTGAAAGTCAACCGGTATTAGGCCTGTACGATCTCCAGTTTGCTGTTTCTGCCATCACTTCCGGCGATATGGGCATTGATGTAGACTTAGGCGCCACCCTGGTCAATTTATCGTACGGCAAAAATAATGACGCTTCTGCCAGCATAGAGCTTCATTATGATTATTCCACACAGAAATTCGACGCATCGCAGGGCAATATGGACTTCCAGCGAAATCATGTATATGCCCGCTTAAGACCTTTTACTTCAAGTCCGAATGGTGAAACTTCCGGTGAAAATATAATGGCTCTTTTTATCGGAGGCATATATGCTGATCTGGGATATACAAAGGGTTATTATTTTAATAAAGACAATAACGGTGACCGGCTGGCGCCGGATTACAAGGCCGACGGCTTGTTCTGGGGGATTGGATGGAACCTGATCTGGCGGGGCGAAAACCGTTGGGGCGCCAATGTGGGTTTGGGTTCTAAACGCTATTCAGTTACTCTTCCCAACGGTACCGAGGGAAAATATAGAACCCGTCTGATTACGCTCGGAGTAGTTCGTAACCTGCTTTGGAAAAACTAAACCGATGGCTTTGGGCTATTGCTATAGCCGTGCTTTCTGCACTTTTGGTTGTTTATGCATACGACATTGAACAGGGTACTCCGATCGGCCTTTCAAGTACACAGGCTGGAAGGCAGGAAATGCTGATATCGATTGCCGGGGCATTGGGATTCAGGGGGAGTATTGCCCTGGCTTTATTGGCTAGTGGAGCTGGACTATATTATGCTATCGGGCAGCACTTCAGGAAATAGGCAGAAGTTTTAAAATGAGAAAGCCGGGGAAATAGTCCATCAATAAGTCTTCAATAACAGCATGAGAATAATCGGCATCATACTTATCATTATCGGTATTATTTCCGGCCTCTTCGGTGTACGGTCATACTTGCGTGATGATGCTTATGCAAAAGCGAGTGTGGTAGTAGAATCGACCGTTAAGTGGGCTAAAGTGGAGCCCAATTCATCAGGAAAAACGAATGCTAGCATCAGTCTCATGTTGCTTTATATGCGGGACGGCGTTCCGGACAGCCTCGAAGAAACTTACCCGCAGTTCTTTTCTAAAGAAGAACCATTGCCTACTGTAGAAGAATTGAAAGCGAGAAAACCGTATATACGCTACGTGCCAAAAGAAAAGAGGAGTAAAAATATTCCGGATTGGGTGATGGTGAGCAACAAAGACAAACATCACGGTGTATATGGCCAGACGGGATTTAGTTGGATGTTCACCTTTTTAATACCGGGAATTTTCTTAATTATTTACAGCAATGTAAAAAAGAAGAACAGGCAAGATTTCTGATTACAAAGAACGAAGAAACAACATATTCATATGAATGAAGTTCTCAAAATAGGTTACTGGTTCTTCTCAATAACATTCCACCGTTGTAATAAATATAGAAAGGGATATGCTGGCCTTGTACTTTTGCTGGCATTGTTATCTAACAACCCCCGTGCTTTAGCGCAAGCTTACCCTGCATCGTATACTCCTGTCGAGTTACTTACTCAGTTACTAGATGGCGAACTCCGAGCAAACTCAAATTCGGTAAAATGGTCCGCCACTCCAGGTGATATGCATGAATTTAATGGGCAGCTTGTGAAGAACAGTGTTTTGTATTCTTTTGTTGATACGACTATGGTTATTGATCGTGGTAATGAGAAAGTATTTTATACCATTTTCCGCACGGCACCTATGATTACAAATGAAGAGGGTGAATTTGTGAACGCCAACAATTGCCATGTATGTGGGGTAAACCTAGGGTATTTTTCACATACCATAGAAAACGACAGTATTTACGTAAATAAATTCAAACGAAACTTTGCCACGCACGGCTCCTTTGGCGAAAAGTCTTATACACTTTCCATGATCAACCTGGGTGATGGCTACGAGCTAGTAAAGGTGGATGACCCCTATGAAGGAATGGGCATAAGCTCGGTGGCCACCAAGTTTTATCAGGATGGCGAGCTTTTATTGAGTATGATATCAGAAGAAAATAATAGAGGTAACAGGGAAAAGGATCAAAAAGCTTACTACCAGTTTAAAACGGACTTTAATTACAACAATAAGGAGCACATCATCATTGTAAAACAAACGGGGTACAGAATTGATGAAGATTCGGCTAAGAGACAACTCATAAATAAAACAAGAAAGCTGGTTTTCGATAGTTATACCCTGCAATTTTAGGTTTCTAAATTTCCTCCTATTGACTGCTAAAAAGAAATGAAGCCTGTCTTTTCAGTTTCTTCTTTACTCTGCTGATTGGATTATCTGTGGTTACGTGAAAAATCCGAAATATTCCTTAGCTCAAATTCAAAATGGGCTGAACAGCCCATTTATAAGGGCTTAAATTTATCGGAATTTTATACCCAAAATAATAGTCATTAAGTTTTGAAAATGATGCAAATCTCAAAGGTTACAAATGGGTTTAAACTTCTAAAATTATTGCTTATTGTCTATTTTCTGATTTTGCAAACCCCTGTATGGAGTCAGAATATACGGATTAATTTGTCCACCCCGCCCGGTCTGATTTCCATGGTGGGTAATGACAGATACCTTCTCACAGACGATGAAGAGTATTTTCTACTTGAGCGCAGGCATAATCCGAGCCTGCTTTTTGAAATAAAAACCGGAAAGCTGAAGGCGACCGGCGCAGAGGCTTATAAGATTTACACCGAGCATACCAAAGCCTATCCACGTCCTAATTATAACTTCAAAGAAAACGAGCGTGAATTTACCATGTTCGAAGATCAGAAGAAGCTGTATTCGATTAAGATCGACCGCGACAAAAATGAGGTAAGATCACTCGATAATACCGGTATCGCACTGGAATATCATAAACAAAAACAGAAACTATTCTTCGTACATCCGGATGGTAAGAAAGTTGAACTGGCATCTAAGTACAGCAATTTAGATAAAAAAGATCCCAAAAGAAACTTGCACCATCGGTCAGCTTACTCCAATCTTGAAATAGGTTATTATTTCATGACAAAAGATAAGCAATATGTATTTGACAAAGATGGACGCATTATTAACTTATTGACCGGAGAGGCCATGAAGGTGTTTCATGATGCCGGTTCTGCGAACGGGAGTGTTTATGGAAGTTACGATCCTGAGACTAGTATTTTAAAAATAAATCAGGGAGGAGATGTGAAGGCTTATCATTTACGTACTAGTCATGCATTAGGCACCGTAGACTACGACTATTACCTGAATGGGAAATTCACTCGGGTGGTTAGTATTCCGATGCTTCGATCGAACAGTCAGTTGTGCGTGATCGGACTGGGATTTTCGGAAGCAGCAGTTTGCCTGATTTCTGACAATAAATTGGTTCATTACTTTATCAATCCAAATGTCGAGTCGGAGAAAAAAGATTATGCTCTGTGGCGACAAAAAAGGAATGAGGAAAATCAGGAACGTCTTCGCCTGGAAGAAGCCCAACGTCAATGGTACAGAGATCATCCTGTTAAAGGTGTATCTCTGGTAACCTGCAAAGATTGTAACGGAACAGGCATGTTAGGCCGCACGGCTGAGACTAAAGCCAATCAGGTGAACGTGTATGAAAAGCGCGACGGCAACTATTATTTTAAAGGCACTTCTCACGATACCTGGCCTATCATATGTGGAAAATGCTTTGGCCGTGGTTCTTTAAAACAATAAGCTCTTAAAAACTCACATGAAAATAAAATACTTTCTCTCAATATGCCTGCTCTCTGTTGCAGCATTTTTCTCTGCCTGCAAAAAAGAAAAGGATGGTGATGTTCCAACTCCCTCACCAACAAGCCCTGCAGAACTTACGGTACTAAAAAGTAACCAATGGCAAGTACTCGCTAAACAAAGTCTGCAGGAACTGGAGAGCGTACACGGTGGAAGGCGGGGGACCGTATCTTTCACTACTCAAAAGCCCGACGAGCTCCGATGGTACACCTCGCACGCCACAACGGTGAATACCAGTAACCATAATGAGCTGATACTGAATACCCGGGGAGGAGTGACTGTCAACAAAGATTTGAAAAGCCCGTCTTACGGAGGCGCTATCAAGGGCTTTGCAGGTAGTGATGTGTGGAAGATCAATATGGGCGAATCTGCCAGCCAGGTATATGCCTTTAAAAATGATCAAATGGTGGATCTCGCTAAAAATCGCGATGGACAAACTAAGTTCGTTCGTATCCAGCCCGCCGCAGACGGGTTTCTGAATAGCTCTGAAACCCTGGGAACTAACTACGTCACACATTATGAATATGCCAGTCAAAAATGGAAGAACAATACCTTTTGGGGTAATAATTTCATCAGTCTTCGGCACAATGGCAAAACCTATGCGATAGCCTTTACCCGCTTTACCAGTGCAAATGGCATGACCATCATGATGGAATCAGACAACCGGGTGGTGGTTCAGGACCCTCAAATCCCCTCCATCCAAACCGTTCACTACCCGATGAATACCCTCAAGTCTGTTCCCGGTGAATATGGTGTTGCAATTCAGGCTTCGAAATATGGGGATAACGTATTTGTGATTTTCCATAGCCACACAGCCAACACCCGCTATGGAGTAGTGAAAGTGAACCTGAGCAATCTTACTGTACAGACCATCCAGACGCCGGAATATGTTGTTCCACCTGTTAATGCAGCCCGTGGGATTCTGGACAATGGTTCCTTACTGGAAGTAGATGAGGCCGGTAACCTTTATATAGTAGAGATTCGAAGCGAAAATACGAATGCCATTTACAGCATCCGAAAATATGCGGCTAGCGGAGGGAATGAGGTCATACTAAAAGAACAGGACCTGCATTCCAATACCCAGATACAGGGCTTAAAATGGTTTAACGGAAAACTCCATGTGGCACTTATAAACCGTGAGGATATTCCGGATGGCAATCCAAATGACAATAGTTTTCAAATGATGTATCATCAGCAGATTATTTCTCCGAAATAACCCTCATCATGACACGGGCGCTACACCTCTTTCTTTGCTTTGGCTTGATTGCTTTTTCTCAGGTTCAAGCTCAGCAAAAAGATTACTACAACGAAAATCAAACCCGTTATGGCACTTTTCGCAATTATGTAAACGGTGGATCCAAATTAGTGACCACATTCAGGGGTGAGACAGATTATACTGCCGGAATGGGGGCCGGGCAGCAGGAAGTGAAAAGGATGACGGCAGAAAGAGAAAGACAAAGGCAAATTGAATTTGAGAGAATGAGGAATTCCTCTAAATCAAATCAATCCAACTCGAATCAG
>CAZGWG010000250.1:0-6391 GCA_964529165.1 uncultured Sphingobacterium sp. | reverse complement strand
CCTGTGCAATACTTCGGACCGCAAATTTATGTGCAGAGAATTGATTCTTATTCTGTATAGCCCCCACCCAGTTAAAATGCAGGGCATTGTAGATATCACTATTCTGAAGCGGACCATTATTATCTGCATTCAGCTTATAAGCAGTGATAATACTCTTTCTGCTTTCTTCCTGTTTATTATCATTTAAAAGCATCATTGCTTCATAAGCAAGGTTTCTTGCCTGTGCAATATCTTTTAATCTTGAGGATATGGAGGTTTGCTCCTTAGCGATTTTCTCATTGCTTAATGCCCGCTCTGTCTGGGTTTCTGCAATTCCCTGCTGCTGCCTTGCTATTTCTGCATTCTGTTCAGAAATAACCTTCTGTCGCTCTGCATAAGCCTTTTGCTGTTCTGCGATCAGCTTTTGCAGCAAGGCATTTTTCTCGCTTTTTTTCGCATTCTCCTGTTCTGCAACTGCTATTCCTTTTTGAATCAGGGCCTGTTTGGCGCTTTCTTCTGCTTCAGCCTCACTTTGCTGTGCAATGAGCTTCTGGTCTTCTGCGAGTTTCCTTTGTCGCTTGGCTTCTTCACTTTCCTTCTCGGCCAGAATGGTTTGCTTGGTGGCCAGATTCCTTAGTTCAAAAGAATAAATAGCGAGCAGGAAGGCTCCAAAAGCAATAATTGAGATGATGATTGTTATCCTCCTTGCCTTTTTTAAACGCTCTTTTTGCATTCTTTCTTTAAAAAGCAATTCCTTCTCATTCTGCTCCTTACTATGATCCAGATAAAGTATTGCTTTATCAAAAAGATCATTGTATCTGGAGGCCCAGACTGCATTTGGTGCGTTTTCCTCCTTCCAGTTCCAGGCAACCTGTAATTCCGGATCTCTTAGCAATCCTCCTTTACCGGCTTCATACAGTTCAGCGGCATCGCATAAACGAAGGTAGATCGAAGCGGATTGATTCTCTACCTCTACCCAAAGCATCAGGCGTTCCCAAACGCGCATGATACTTTCGTGAGAGATATCTATAATTGAATCTTCGCTAAGCGGGACTCCAACAGGGGGCATTAAAAATCCCCTGCCCTTTTTCCTGAAAACTTCAATAACCTGTATGACCTGTTCGGGCTTAGCATTGGAAAGCTGACAGAGTTCAGAAAGCCGGCTAGGACGCCTTACTCCTCTGGCATCTGCTCCGCGCTCGGTAAGGGCCCTGAAAACAGACTCACAGATCTGTTTTAACTCAGGCGTATCCAGTTCGGCATAGGCTTCTTTGGCATGCTGTGACTAAGCATGGTCCATGGTTCCTTTTTCATTATAATGATCGAGATCAATTTCTTTTTCTGAGTACGGCTCGGGATTATTCTTTTTATAGGCATCCCAGGTACGCATCAGGGCATGCTGCAGAATTGGCAACTGATCGGGATTATCTCCGACATCGTTGAGAAGCTGGTTTAACAGCCTCGGACTAATACTTGCTCCGCCTACACCTACCGGACCGACAATCGCATCCCTACGCTCTTCACGAGTCATTCTGGGAACCAGATACTGCCCTTCGTTTATTGCTTCTGGAAGTCCCCTGAATTCGGTACAATCGCCGAGAAAATCGGAGCGCATTGTAAATACAACGTAAATTGGCAATTCACGCTGTTCTGTCGCTTTCAAAAGCAGGTTGATAAAGGCTACAGAATCCCGTTTACCTTCTTTGGCTTCTTTCTCAAATTTTATAAAGCGAAACAGCTCTTCAAACTGATCGACCAGAATGAGCAGATTATTTTTGGGATCTATTCCTGATTGTGTAAAAGCATCAATCAGTCCGAAATTACTTCTTCTGAGTATACTTTCATTAATAGAGGAATACATCTGTTCATCATCAGGCGACTCATAGTTGTATAAAATTCCGTTTTGCGATAAGGCACGGGCGAGATTGCCAATTGGGTTTACACCGGGTCTTAATGAGCATATCTTCCAGTTAGAACCTGCTCCCGACATAAAACCACTATGTAATGAAGGGATCAGACCGGATTTAACGAGTGATGATTTTCCGCTGCCGGAAGATCCGATCACCGTTAAAAAGCGCTGTGTACGCAGCTTTTTGAGAAGTTCATCAACCTGCTTCTCACGTCCGAAGAATAAGATATCCTCCTCTTCTTCGAATGCCCTAAGTCCCGGAAAGGGATTCTGTATTATATCATCTAACATAGACCAGGTTGATTATATTTTGGACAATAAGCTTTTTAATTTTTCTTCAGGCAGCCCATCCAATGCATTAATTACTTCTGCGTCGAGGGTTCTGAACCGTTGTTTTGCCATACTTTCTGGCGGAGCAATATAAATGGCTTTAAAGGCAAGCGGCTTTGCCCGGCCATAACCATTAATTTTAAGAAAATCACGGGTTTTTGACCTGAGCCATAGCTCATTGGCATTACTGAAGAATATAATGGCTGCAGAACAGGTTTTCAGGTTTTCAATATGATCTTCCCTGATCCCCGATTCATCGCCTTCAAAAATAGGTATCACCACCTCATAGCCATTATCGAACAGGAAATCTTCTAAGGGTCTGATTTCATCAATATCAGACAAATCGCAAATCAGATAGATAATTTTGGATGATTCATCATAGATCTCGGGCTGTTCCTCTTCCTTTTTCACCTCCTTCTTCATCGAATTCAGTTTGTCGATCACCACACTCTTAAAATCTTCAAGAGAACCCTGAACCAGGTCGGCCCCGGCAATGCCCTCTTTTCCTGAATTGAGTTTGCTGATGAAGCTTATCTGCCGCTCATCAGCAGGCTCACAGCCTTCGGGGATCCAGATAAATCGTGGTATAGAATGGGCGGCACTGTAGGATGCTGCAACATCATTCTGTATTTCCACAATTGATTTTTGTGCTCCTTCAGGCACAACACCATAGTTTTCGCCAAGAAGGTGAATACTCAGAATGGCTTCACTGAGATTGGAAATCAGGTTTTCGTTTAAGGGAGTCGCAATCAGCGGCAACTGCTTATCCGGAAGGATATGATAGCCATAACCCTGAAGTTCCCGCTTTAAGCTATCCCGAAAGTCCTGAGTATCATAGCTGGATTCGGCCAGAAATACTTTTTGAGCGGCCTGTGCAGCGGCTGGGGCTAAATTACCTGAAGAACTTGCACCCGACTGCGGAAGTTCAAGGCTCTCCAGAAATGAGCTGATATCATGCGCAAGATCATCCAGCTTTTCCCAGTATAGGCGTTCAGTTTCATTGCCAAAGGCCTGTGAAAGTTCCTTAACACGGCCAGTACCGGGATCTGTATTATAGAATTCATATCCCAGAACACCTGATATCTTTTCAGGATGCTGTTCTATCCGGACAGGTGTTTTTATGACCTTAAAAATCCGCGCTTTATTGCTGACCGTAAAACCGATATTGGTCTGACTGGTATTATAAAACTCATCTACCTCTTTGATACACCAGTCTGACTTGACATAGCGTGGGGTAATGATAGAGATCATGATTGCAACTTTGGAGAACTGATCAACAATCTGCTTATCAAAAACATGGTTCCCCTGCAGGGAATCGTCGCGCCAGATAACCGGCCTTCTTCCCAATAATTGCGCTAAGCGTATATCCAGTGCACGATGAAATTCAGTAATCCAGCCTTTTTGGTTCTGGATCAATGATTCATCGTCAATATGAGCGTAACTAATGAATATATCTGTGGGGAATTGCATGGGTATCGGCTCAGTTTGACTTGTAAATTTGACTTAATAAAGGAAGTAAAAGAAATAGATTCAGATCTTTTTCCTTTTCTATCTCGGTTAATTTATCGTATGAAATTAGCTGATCATGAATTTTCAAAACATCCTTCAAAACATAGCGTTCGGCCTTATCAGAAACCAATGGGCCGTATTTATAATTAAAAACCATTTTTTCGGCACTCCAGCGCTTATGCTCCATCGGAGCCAGGCGGGCATAAAAACGGGTGATATTATCAATTGTGAGCGGATCGCAACCAATCCGTTTAAGGGAACTGAATTTTAAAGCAAGCTGCCGGGCTGCATAACGGTTTGAATCTTTTTTACGATGCGTTAAAATATTCCACCTCTTCTCTACTGATAAGCGGGAATAAAGTGAATTATAATGAACTCCTGTTCTTTCAGAAAGGTGTTTGATCAATTGCTTCTGGATAGTCCGGTCGGTGATCTTTTGATCCTTCTCAGGCATTTCATGCATTAAGGCTTCAAGCTCATTGACAAGCTGATCTCCATCCGCTACTTTCCAGTGTTCTTTTAATTCATACGGAAACTCATACTTAATTGAATAGTAGTAGTTTATAATTTTAGAAAGCTTGTCGATCAGTTCGGTATGCTCCAGCAGATTTCTGCTTGTACAGGTATCTGTAATGCGATGAAAAAGCTGAATATTTAAACGCTTGCTGAAGACAAAACTGGCATTTGTTTTAGGATCTCTGTTTGAGTCGAGCAGTTCCGTTATACCGGCATCTTCAGGCAAACAAAGTATGATTGGAATCTGGGAAATGCTGAGGGTTTGATTGTAGAGAAACTGACGAAGGTTTGCAGAACTGGTGAGTAATTCGGAATCACTATTTCCAAACATGTACACAATTTTCACTTTACTCAACTTCTCTATATCCTTTTTATGCCAGGCAAAATTGGCATAAAAACTTCCGTTCAGTAATTTAACTGGCACCAGATCAATAAATTCAGCATGGAAGGGGTATTTAAAATTAAACTCATTGTAATGCGTATCTGCATCCTTATCAATGAGGTAAACCTTCAGGTTAGTTAATTCCGGGTAATGACTTAAGATGATATTTTCGAGCAGGAACTCTTCTGCGGCCTGGTTATAGCCTATAATTGCAATTGCATTTTCTTCATCTTTTTCAGGATTCAGGTAATCATGAGGAGGATACTGATCATAGATCATCCTTGCTGCCAGTTGAGAAACATTGAAAGTCTCCAGATCATAATCCTCATCCTGATTATGTATATCCAGATAGTCTTTCAGAATATTGATATTGTTATTATCGGAGATATGTAAAAGTATCTTCAAAGAGTCCTGAGCCTCCTTTTTCTGACGGAAGAATAATACTTCATTGGCAATTTCCATGTTCTCCTGATCTGAATCCCCGCAAATGATACAGGTTTTAGCCAATGCCAAACCGGCATCATTGATCACATTGCCATCTGAACCATTCCCGATGAGGATTAATCCGCCGAGCTCTTTAGCCTGATAAATAAAATTATTCTCCTTATCAGATTCAACGATGACCACTTTATGACCCTTTTCCAGAAGTTCTTTAGCCAGTTTATTCCCTATTTCGTTGAGGGAGAACAAAACAATATGATCTTTATACCTGAACCTGATTTTGGCTATTACAAAGGCATTTTGCACCTGATCAAAGACCAGTGAAAATACTCCGAGTCCGAATAAGATAGCGGCCAGGTATTGAGCAATCAGGAGAAAGGTACTGCCGGGCACCGGATCTGCATTACCCATTAAAAACAGGCAAATGGTAGAATAAATTGCAGCAAAAAAGTTAAAATCTTCTCCTGTAGTCTCTTTAAACCCGAGGATACCCAGAACAAATACAAGCAGAACCGATAAAACAATGAGGACGAACTTTATTTTTTCCAGTTTACTGTTTGATTGTGAACTCATTTCCTGATTTTTCTCTAAAAATGCAAAAACCTATGGTTTTAATGAAATATTAAATGGAGGAAATTTATACAATCAGGTTACAGGTATTGAGAACTGCCTTGGCACGCCTTCAATGTCATTATTTAACCTGAGTGCGATATAAGGAAGGGTAAAAAATTCGGTTCTAGTTGGTCAGATAATGCTCTGGAACTACCATGATTTGATTTTGGAAATCAATACCTGTGTGTTACAGGCTGGTTCAGTCCTTGATGAGTTAAAAAACAAGCTAAGGGTTGAAAATTTCTCAGGTTATTACAATCAAAGCATATTACAGGAAAGTCAGGATCTCCTCCACGATTAAAAAAATGTATGATCATCCGATAGCCTATCGGATCTGCGAAAGCCAGAACCTCCTGCCCCTTAAATAATGACATCGGGCGCGCCTTCGAACAGAAAATATATTGCAATTGTTTAATTTTTTGATAATTTTAATACTATTATTCCTGTATTTTTAGCTGAATTAAGGTCTCAATTTCCAGATCATGTCTTATCAAAAGAAGAATAGTCAAAAAACAAATTCCGGCAGCAGTTCTGCATCAGAAGCGGTAGCCATGAGAAAAGGCATTTCATTTCCAGCTCTCCATACTCTGCAAAGGCAGGGAGCGGAAGAGGAATTACAAATGAAAAAGATACCTGCTCAGCTTATGGAGGAGGAAGAACCACTTCAGGGAAAGTTTGATCCTGTTCAGAAGGTTGAAGAGGAAGAACCACTT
>CAZGWG010000249.1:0-6394 GCA_964529165.1 uncultured Sphingobacterium sp. | reverse complement strand
TCAATCACATAATGTACATAATTCTTATTCTCTGCAGTATCAAAATATTGAATTTTCTTGTCTGAGTATTTCTCATGCTGGCTAAGGTCAAAATCGGTGCGGCTGTGTATCCCTTCGACTTCTTTAAATCCGAATGGAAATTCAAATTCGATATCAACAGCAGCATTGGCATAATGCGCCAGTTTTGTATGATCATGATAACGATACTTCTCTGCCGGAGTTCCTAATGCAAGATGCCACTTTAAACGGGCATTTTTCCAGTGATTATACCATTCCATTTCTGTTCCCGGTTTTATGAAGAATTGCATTTCCATCTGTTCAAACTCACGCATACGCATGATAAACTGTCTTGCAATTACCTCATTACGGAAGGCTTTCCCAATCTGTGCAATTCCAAATGGAATACGCATCCTGCCCGATTTCTGAACGTTCAGGAAATTAACGAATATTCCCTGAGCAGTTTCCGGGCGGAGGTACACTTCATCAGATCCTTCGGCCATGGCACCCATCTGAGTAGAGAACATCAGGTTGAATTGCCTCACTTCAGTCCAGTTGCGGGTTCCTGAAACCGGACAAACGATTTCATGTTCTTCGATAAGTTCTTTTAAGCGTGGCAGGTCATCAGCAGCTAATGCGGCTTCCATATCCGACTGCAGCTTGTCGGCTTTATCAATTTTGCCATCCTTGATGTATCTGACAATTTTATCTTCCAATAAATTGTCGGCACGATAGCGCTTTTTAGAGTCTTTATTATCGATCATAGGATCGGCAAAGCCATCCACATGCCCGCTTGCTTTCCATACCTTAGGATGCATGAAGATTGCAGCGTCGATTCCTACAATGTTCTCATTCATCTGCACCATGCTCTTCCACCAGTATGTTTTCAGGTTGTTTTTTAGTTCAGATCCCAGTTGACCGTAATCATAAACCGCACTTAAGCCATCATATATTTCGCTTGATTGGAATACAAAGCCATATTCCTTGGTATGCGAAACCACATTTTTAAAAAGTTCGTCTTTGTTTTTGCTCATAACCCTGCAAAGATAGTATTGAAAATTAATTTTCCCCTGTATAGTGGATTTTATCTGCTATACTGATTGTCCGCACAATCTTATGAAATGCAAAGATTGATTGGTGCACTGTATGTAAAAAAACTGGTAGTAATTGCAATCATCCGGATTGAATTAAACTCCTTATTGATTGATTTGCACCATCGGTACCAAGCTGATCAGTTTTTGAAAATGGACTTAATTTGAGGATTCTCTGAAAAAATCGATAAAAAACATAAATGGATGTGTTAACCAAGCACTTGATTTTAACCAGGAATGAGTGATTGACTCATTTGCCATTTTACTTATTAAATTCAGCCTTAACAATTAATTCTCTATTCTCCGTTCTCCATTCTCAATTCAATAACTAACTTTGAACCATGAGTATTGTAGTAAAGGATCTCTGTAAAAGTTATGGGGCTCAAAAAGCAATCGATGGAATCTCATTTCAGACTTCTCCCGGAAGTGTGGTTGGTTTCCTCGGCCCAAACGGTGCAGGGAAATCGACAACGATGAAAATTCTTACCTGCTACATACCTCAAAGCTCAGGAATTGCTTCTGTTTGCGGTATGGATGTGAATACGCATTCAATGGAGGTTCGCCGGAATATTGGCTATCTTCCTGAACATAACCCCTTGTATCTGGACATGTATGTGCGGGAAGCACTTGCGTTTATTGGCTCAGTTCATCAGGTTGAAAACTCAAAAAAGCGAATTGAGGAAGTTATTGAATTATGCGGTTTAGGAGAAGAGCAGAATAAAAAAATCAGTACCCTGTCTAAAGGTTACCGACAGCGTTTGGGTCTTGCTCAGGCTATCTTTTCAGACCCTTCGGTACTGATTCTTGATGAGCCCACATCAGGACTTGATCCGAATCAGGTAATTGGTATCAGAAGCCTGATTAAGGAATTGGGAAAATTGAAGACAGTGATTCTATCAACACATATTATGCAGGAGGTAGAGGCAGTTTGTGAACAGGTAATCATTATCAGCAAGGGTAAGATTGTTGCAGATGATAAGCTTAGCCAATTGAAAGATGTTCATCAGAATAAAAGTCTGGAAGAGATATTTATCCAACTCACGGCTGCCAGTGGTAATTGATAAATTGGGAATAAAACAAATAAAAACAGACGAGGTGTTAAGTATTCTAAATAAAGAAATAAGCAGTTTTTTCAGCTCTTTGGCGGCCTATATTTCTATGGCAGTTTTTTTGCTGGTTACCGGTCTTTTTCTTTGGGTTTTTCCCGATTCAAGTATACTAGATTATGGTTATGCGGGTCTGGATAGCTTTTTCGATATTGCTCCTTACCTGTTCATGTTTCTTGTTCCTGCAATTACGATGCGTTCTCTTGCTGAAGAACAAAAGGATGGGACTTTCGAATTGCTTGCAACCCGTCCCTTAAGCGACTGGCAGATTGTATTCGGTAAATTTCTGGCTTCTCTGCT
Source organism: uncultured Sphingobacterium sp. (assembly GCA_964529165.1). GTDB lineage: Bacteria > Bacteroidota > Bacteroidia > Sphingobacteriales > Sphingobacteriaceae > Daejeonella. The sequence continues at coordinate 3,900 of CAZGWG010000249.1, read as the reverse complement.
GATTGTTGTTCTGACTCTTATGCCAACACTCGTTTATTATATCAGTGTTTATCAATTGGGGGTAAGCAAGGGGAATATTGATACTGGTGCTGTGATTGGCTCTTACATTGGATTAGTCTTGTTGGGCGCTGCCTTTACTTCCATTGGGCTATTTACGTCTTCACTGGGTAAAAATCAGATCATTGCCTTTACTCTTTCTGTATTCCTGTGCTTCTTTAGTTTTAGCGCTTTCGATTCGATCAGTAAGCTTATTACATTTCAGTCTTTTGAGAGCAGCCTGACTAGTCTGGGTATTAACCAGCATTATCAATCAATTAGCAGGGGGGTATTAGATAGCCGTGATTTGATCTACTTTTTGAGTTTTGCAGGATTGTTTCTTTTATTAACCAAAACAGTTTTGGGGGCAAGGAAATGGTGAACCGTCGTAAGCAAGATTTAAATATTTTAATTCTGGCAATTGCTGGTATTGTGATGCTGAATGTGCTTTCATCTTTTTTCTTTACCCGTATTGATTTTACTGCCGAGAGACGCTTTACGCTTTCAGATATTAGTAAAACCATTCTGGCAGATCTTGATGAAGAGGTGCAGGTAACAGTTTATCTGGAAGGGGAATTCCCGGCAGGTTTTAGGCGTTTGAGGAATTCTAGCAATGATCTTCTTCTTGATTTTAAGGCCTACTCCAATGGAAATCTGAGATTTGATTTCGTAAACCCGCTGACAGGAGATCAGAAATCACAGGAAGAAGCCTATCAGTTGTTGATTGAAAAGGGTATTGAGCCTACTAATCTGAGTGTGAAGACAGAGAATGGGATGTCGCAAAAGATCATTTTTCCTGCTGCTTTAATTACCTACAAGGGAAGACAGATTCCGGTTAAGCTACTGCAGTCGAAGTCGGGCATTAGTCCGGAAGAGGTTCTTAATAATTCAATTCAAAATCTCGAATATGCTTTTGCCAGTGCAATTAAAAAGATAAGTAAAAATGAATCGGGAAGAATCGGCTTTACCGAGGGGCATGCTGAATTAAGTGATCAGCAACTGAGTGATGCGATGAAATCTTTGGGCGATTCTTATGAAGTTGGGCGTGTTGACCTGAAGACTATTCCTTTTGCAGGGCTTGATCAGATTAAGGTATTAATCATTGCTAAACCTGAACAAGCCTTTACTGAAGCCGAGAAATATAAGATTGACTATTTTCTTATGAATGGGGGAAGAATAATCTGGTCGCTGGATCAGGTCAGTGCAGATCTCGACAGTCTTCGTGGTTCTACAGAGCAACTCGCATTTGCTAAAAAGCTGAATCTTGATGATATGCTTTTTAAATATGGGGTAAGACTGAACTATAATCTTCTGGCTGATATGAATTGTGCGCAGATTCCGGTAAATGTCGGAGAAGTAGGCGGACAATCGCAGATTCAGTTATTACCCTGGTTATTTTATCCTGTATTTGTACCGGTTTCAAGCCATCCATTGGTTAAAAATCTGGATGGGATACATTCAGAGTTCCCGGGAACAATTGATCTTATTTCTGTACAAGGCCTGAAATCGGAAATTATTCTTTCTTCCTCTCCATTTAACCGTCAATTGGAAGTTCCGGTGATGCTTTCGCTTCAAATGGTTGAGGAAGAGCCAGATCCCAAGTTTTTTCAGTCTAAGCCTAAGCCTGTTGCGGTACTTCTTGAGGGTGTATTCCCTTCCAATTTCAAGAACAGGCCCGTTCCCGCAGATATTTCGGAAAAGCTTGCGCTTCCTCAAAAGGCTAAACCTGCAAAAATGATTGTACTTGCAGACGGCGATATCTTTAAAAATCAGATCAATAAAACAGATGGCTCTACTTACCCTTTGGGATTTGATCGTTATACAAGGGAACAGTATGCCAACAAGAATTTTCTGCTCAATGCGGTTGATTATCTGTATGATGATTCAGGTATTATTAGTTTGAGAAATAAAGAAATCAAACTCAGGTTACTTGACAGGGCAAAAATTCGTCAGGAAAAAACATTCTGGCAAATTCTTAACATAGGATTACCGCTAATATTGTTGATAGTTTGCGGTATTTTTCAACATTACTATCGTATCGGCAGGTATACACGTTAATTTGTATATTTTTGACCTGAGGTACTACCTGTAATACTGAAAATTAGCTTTTAATTGCTAATTAGGAACTACCAAAAAGCTTTACTATTATTGTTTTTCAGATATTTGAATATGAGATTTATAGTTTCAACATCGACCTTATTAAAACAGCTTCTGGCTGTTAATGGTGCATCCAGCAGCAGCACGGTATTACCAATCCTGGAAAACTTTCTTTTTGAGATAAAGAATGGCAATTTAACTGTCTCAGCGACCGATTTACAGACCAGTATGACTACTTCCTTAACTGTAGAATCAAAGGAAGATGGTAAAGTGGCTATACCTTCAAAGATTTTGCTTGAGACTTTAAAAACACTTCCTGATCAGCCGATTTCTTTTTCTGTTGATGATAAAACTTTTGCAATTGAAATTAGTGCCGGAGATGGAAAATATAAACTGAGCGGAGAGAATGGGGAAGATTTTCCAAAAATACCGGTTGTTGAAAACCCTTCTTCAGTTGTTATGCCGGCTTCAGTTTTAGCCGAAGCTATTAATAAAACTCTTTTTGCTGTCAGCGGAGATGAACTTCGTCCGGCTATGACAGGTGTTTACTGCCAGTTAAGTCCTCAGCATATAACTTTTGTGGCTACAGATGCTCACAAACTGGTAAGATATCGTCGTTTGGATACCAAGTCAGAGTCCCCAGCTACATTTATTCTGCCTAAAAAAGCCTTAACCCTTTTAAAAGCTTCACTTCCTTCGGATGATGTACGTGTTGCAGTTGAATATAACAATACCAGTGCATTTTTCAGGTTTGGCAATATCAATCTCATTTGCAGATTGATTGATGAGCGTTATCCTGATTATGAAGCAGTTATCCCTACCAATAACCCGAATAAGCTTATTATTGACAGGTCGCTATTCCTGAACTGTCTTCGCCGCGTGGTTATTTTTGCGAATAAAACCACTCATCAGGTGCGTTTGAAAATTTCTGGAAGTGAGCTTAATATTTCTTCTGAAGATATTGACTTCGCAAATGAGGCACATGAACGTTTATCCTGCCAGTATGAAGGTGAGGATATGGAAATTGGTTTTAATGCTAAATTTCTGATCGAAATGCTGAATAACCTGGGCGGTGAAGAAGTGTTGCTTGAAATGAGCAGTCCGAACCGTGCCGGATTATTGATGCCTCAGACCCATGATGAGCAGGAAGAAGTTCTGATGCTCGTTATGCCTGTGATGCTGAACAACTATGCATAGAATTCTGAACAGCTTTTGTAGCTATCCACCTATTTTATTAGAAAATAACAACATGGCCTGGTTATTGAACCAGGCCATGTTGTTTATACGTATTTAGTATTTTAAATATCGAGTTATGAAAAAAGCAAATCAATTTAAGACTTATCAATTGCCCGGGCTATTAGCGGGGTTGATTGTATTAACAATGCTTACTGCTGCATGTAGTAAAGATGAGGGTGGGTTCATCATAGAGGGAGAGGCCAACGTAATGGTTGTAAATGCTGCATCAGGTTCTGAACCTCAGGATTTCTTTATTGAAGATTCTAAAGTGAATCCTGAACCGGTAGCCTATTCAGAAAGTACAGCCTACATTACGGCAAGTGCAGGTGATAGTCGCAAAGCTGAGTTTAAGAACAGTGCAAATGCGACAATTAATTTTACAGGCTATGTAAATCTGACCCCGAATGAAAATTACACTTTCTTTTATACGGTAATGGCCGATGGAACCGGAAACAGTAGTTCTGTTTTTCAGGATGATAAAACCAGTCCTTCATCAGGTAAGGCCAAAATCAGATTTGTAAATCTTGCCCA
>CAZGWG010000248.1:0-6512 GCA_964529165.1 uncultured Sphingobacterium sp. | reverse complement strand
GATGTCTTTGCAGGGAAAACTTTTGAAAATACACCCCTGCTGTCAAAATTTCTAAGAATGTTCTTTTTTACACCAAGATCCAGAACGGCCACACGTTTAGAAGCATTTTTATCGCCATACTCATAAGCTTCCTTTGTAGAAACCTGAGAAGAAAGTTCCAGTCCGTCCATAGAAGGAACCTTAGCCAATTTTGCTTTTAACTCTTCAATATCCAGTATTTCTGATGAAATGATTGCATTCATTGCACCTTTATCACGGATGTGCCTTACCAGCGATCTTGTATCAACATCTGATATTCCAACGATCCTTTCTTCAAGAAAATAGTCCTGGATAGAAGAATCCGCCATTTTTCTGCTGTAGGTAATATTGAAGTTTTTACAAACAAGTCCTGCAATTTTAATATTATCTGATTCAACTTCTTCGTTATGGATTCCATAATTTCCGATATGAGCATTGGTTGTTACCATGATTTGTCCGAAATAGGATGGATCAGTAAAGATCTCCTGATATCCGGTCATGCCTGTATTGAAGCAGATTTCACCAGTTGTTGTACCAATCTTTCCCGCCGCTTTCCCATGGTAAACTGTTCCATCTGCAAGTAAGAGAACAGCAGGTAATTTGATGTAATTATTCATTTATTAGATATTGATAAAATAGTTGAAAATCGAGTGAAAAGCAAAGATTCCGGAAGATTTTCCGTTGTGTTGAGGGTTGAACACTGAAGTTTTTTACTTCATTTATCACGGGGGTCAAAATTAGTGATTAATTACTAAAATTAAAAGAGATTTAATGTGAAAATTAATATTGGGTTTCAATATCTGATTAGACATTTAATGAAGTTAATTGTTCCATTTAATTCTAACTTTGAACTATTATAAACTACTGCCATATGTCTGTAAATAAAGAGGTAAAGCGGATCACTACCAATACGATCCAGGAAATGAAGCAAAAAGGCGAAAAGATCGCGATGCTGACTTCTTATGATTATTCAATGGCTACCATTGTTGATGAAGGTGGAATCGATGTCATCCTGGTGGGTGATTCGGCTTCAAATGTCATGGCCGGACATGAAACTACTCTGCCAATAACCCTTGATCAAATGATTTATCATGCTCAATCGGTAGTCAGGGCTGTAAAGCGTGCTCTTGTGGTTGTTGATCTTCCCTTTGGTTCATATCAAGGGAATTCAAAAGAGGCACTGAACTCAGCGATCCGGATTATGAAAGAATCAGGTGCTCATGCCGTAAAACTTGAAGGCGGACTTGAGATCCGCGAATCCATTGAGCGTATCATTACTGCTGGAATTCCGGTTATGGGACATTTGGGTTTAACACCACAGTCTATTTATAAGTTTGGTACTTATACCGTAAGGGCTAAAGAAGAAGCCGAAGCTGAAAAGCTGAAACAGGATATTAAGGTGTTGCAGGATGCAGGCTGTTTTTCTGTCGTGCTTGAAAAGATACCGGCAATACTCGCCAAAGAAGTGACGGACTCTGTCAAAATTCCAACAATCGGAATAGGGGCGGGCTCTTATTGTGACGGACAGGTTTTGGTAATTAATGATATGATTGGATTAACCAAAGGATTTAAACCCCGTTTTCTGCGCCAGTACCTTAACCTTTTTGATCAGATCAATACAGCAGTGCAATCCTATGTCTCTGATGTAAAAAGTGGAAGCTTCCCCGATGAAAAGGAACAATATTAATTAAGATTTTTTCATGGCTGCTCCTGAGTATAAAAAGGCTAAATTCCCTGTCCTGTCGGCAGATATTAGTGATAAGGATATTTTATTTGAAGATAATCATCTGATTGCAGTAAATAAACGTGCCGGTGACATCGTTCAGGTGGATGATACCGGTGATGAGTCTTTGGATGAGAAAGTTAAACGATATATCGCCCAAAAATATAATAAACCCAATGGCGCATTTCTGGGAGTGGTGCATCGCCTCGATCGGCCTGTAAGCGGAGTTATTCTTTTTGCCAAAACAAGTAAGGCTCTTGATCGGATCAATAAGATGTTTAAGAGCAGGGATATGCACAAAACTTATTGGGCGGTAGTGAGAAACCGGCCAGCCGTTGAACAGGGGACACTGATACACTGGCTCGTGAAGAACCCGCAGAAAAATGTTACCAAGGCCTATGAAAATGAGGTTCCCGGCAGCCAAAGGGCAGAACTTCATTACAAATTAATCGGTGAACTGGGCGGTTATTATCTGATAGAGGTAGATCCTATAACCGGTCGTCCTCATCAGATTAGAGTACAACTCTCAACAATGAATTGCCCCATAGTCGGGGATAATAAATATGGATATCCACGAGGCAGTCTCAAAAAGAGCATCTGCCTTCATGCCAGAAGACTTCAGTTTATACACCCCGTAAAACAAGAACCTGTAAATATCTTTGCACCACTACCCAAGGATGGGTTCTGGGAGAGATTTGAGGGGTTTTAGAGTGAGGCGTATCAGGTGCCGGGTGCCTGTTTCGTCCTGAAATAGCTAACAATTTCTAGTTCAGTCATCAAAGGAAGTATCCAGACTGACCGCTTCCCATTTTGAGAATTCCTCTTCCACGGTTCTGAATTTATCGCGTACAGCATCAAGAGCTACTTTGCCCAGTATTAAACGAAGCGGGGGATGGTCTGAATTAACAGCAAGCAGTATCGCTTTGGCTGCTTTTGCAGGGTCGCCTGGTTGTTTTCCGCTGATCTCCTGCAGCAAACGAAGCCTTACCCCTGAACTTATATCATAATCCTCAATCTTGTTTTTGGCATTTATCGATGATGAACCCGCCCACTCAGTTCGAAAAGGTCCGGGTTCTACCAGTGTTAAATGGATATTCAAGGGTTGAAGCTCTAAAGCCAAGGCTTCACTCATTCCCTCCAGTGCGAATTTACTGGCATTGTATAAACCTGTACCTGAATTGGCCCGTAAACCCGACATGGAGGAAATCTGTAGGATATGGCCTGCCCTTTGCTCTCTCATTATTGGTAATACAGCCTGAGTGATAGCCAGCACTGCAAAGAAATTGGTTTCCATTTGCATTCTGGCTTCATCCATACTCAGTTCTTCAATAGCACCAAGTAAGCCATATCCGGCATTATTTACCAGAATATCCAGCCTTCCTGATTTAGCAATGATCTGTTCAATAACTGTTTTTATCTCTTTGTGGTCATTAACATCCAACTGAATGCCGAAGGTATGGCCCGGTACCAACTCATTGAATGAGGCAATTTGCTCAGGTTTCCTGAGTGTTCCATAAACGATCTCTCCCTGCATGGCTGCCTCTTTTGCCAATGCTCTCCCTAATCCTCCGGAAACGCCGGTGATCAGCCAAATTCGTTTTGATTTATTCATCCCGCAATTTAATAATAATCAGGAATACTTAAGATAAGGAGAGGTCGATATAAAAGGATAATAAATAACTGTTCAAACGTTGGGATAGGTGTGAGTAGGGAATTGGAAATGGTGAATAGGCAATACATTAAAATAGTAATGCTTATATCGAACTCCAGTTAAGTTTGAAGCTGGATTTTCTGCAAAAAAATAGCCGTCATAATTAAATGACGGCTATCTATATAATTCAAAATGGAATTAAGCCAGTTTTGCTTTCAGATTCTGGTCAATAGCGTCCAGGAATTCTTCAGTGTAAAGGTAATGATCTCCATGACTTACTTTGTTTCCATGAATACAAACAGCAAGATCCTTAGTCATTTTTCCACTTTCTACAGTCTCAATACAAACCTGCTCTAAAGCATGGCAGAAATCAATTAATGCCTGGTTATTATCCAGTTTTCAACGGATTTCAAGACCCCTTGTCAATGCCAAGATGGAGGCAGTAGGATTGGTTGAAGTTGGCTTTCCAGCCTGGTGATCACGGTAGTGACGGGTTACTGTTCCATGTGCTGCTTCAGCTTCCATGGTTGAACCATCCGGAGTAATCAGTACTGAGGTCATTAATCCTAATGAACCGAAACCTTGTGCAACAGTATCAGACTGAACATCGCCATCATAGTTTTTACAAGCCCATACAAAGTTACCATTCCATTTCAAGGCAGAAGCAACCATGTCATCAATCAGACGATGCTCATAAACAATACCCGCTTTATCGAAAGCCGCTTTGAATTCATTCTGGTAAACTTCTTCAAAAATATCTTTGAAGCGACCATCATATTTCTTTAAAATGGTATTTTTTGTAGAAAGGTATAAAGGCCATCCTTTTGACAAAGCCTGATTAAAGCAGGCACGTGCAAAGCCATAAATACTTTCGTCAGTATTGTACATTGCAAGGGCGACACCATCACCTTTGAAATTATAAACTTCAAAAGATTGAGCTTCACCACCATCTTCCGGACTGAAAGTAATGGTTAATTTCCCTTTTCCTTTAGTGACAAAATCAGTCGCACGATACTGATCTCCAAATGCATGACGACCGATACAGATTGGAGCAGTCCAGTTTGGTACCAGGCGCGGAACATTACTCATTACAATTGGCTCACGGAAAACAGTTCCATCAAGAATATTTCTGATTGTACCGTTTGGTGACTTCCACATTTGTTTTAGTTTGAATTCGGCAACACGTGCTTCATCAGGAGTGATGGTTGCACATTTAATACCTACACCATATTGTTTGATCGCATTTGCTGCATCGATGGTTACCTGATCGTTAGTTTCGTCCCGGTATTCCATTCCAAGATCGTAATATTTAATATCCAGTTCCAGGTATGGGGTAATCAGTTTATCTTTAATAAACTTCCAGATAATTCTGGTCATTTCATCACCGTCTAATTCTACTACCGGATTTGCAACTTTAATTTTTTGTACTGACATATACTTAATAATGAGGTTTTTGGAATTTCGACAAAGATAGGAATTTTGAATACACCTGAAAATCTGATGGGGAGGAAAATTCAGCTAATTTTTCTGATCTGGAATAAATTGAAATTAAGAAATCCTAATCTGCCTGAAATTGCCTTCAGTTCAGGTTTTACCGAAACGTAAAAATATAGATAGATTAGATTTATTTCTGGAGTTTAAGCCCAAAAAACAGGGTAAACAGCTTCAGAAATCCAGATCCAGATTAAACCTTTTTCTGAACTCATCCAGATTGGGGTTCTTCTCAAGCATGTGCTGGTATTTTTCATTCGAGGTATAAAGACGTTTTTTCTGAATCTGTTCCACCAGTTTTGTTTGAAGGTCTATGCTGAAGTTTTTAAGTTCAGACCTGAGGAAATTCAGCAAGTCTACTTTTTCAGAATGTAAAAGGTCTTCCTGTAATTTGTTTTCAATATCCAATTCAATCTGATAATCAGGCAGGAGCCGCGGGGGGTAGGAAGTCATAATCGTGAAGATATTGATCTTGCCTTCATTCTTGATTTTGGCGGCATAGGTATTCCATAACCGTAGTAAAGCATCAGCACTAAAATCCGCTTTGCTATCACCACTCAGGTATTCTGGTTTTTCCTCCTCTTTTTTTGTATAATTTGCTTCCAGATCATTCAGATTCGGAATTAAAGATGCACTGCTTATATTCAACGAAGGCTTCGGCATGCTAACAAGCGGCTTTTTTACCCCAGCCTCCGGTTTCGGAAAATCTTTTTGAATCGCTGTAACAGGAATTTCTGCTGCGCTAGTAATTTGTGCCGGTTTTTCAGGAGCCTGAGCAGAGGGTATATTCTCCTTTTCAGGGACAGAATATCCGGGCTTTTCGGCAAGTACAGGGTTCAGCGGGGAATTAAGTTTTTTTTTTACTTCCCCTTCCGCTTGGGAGGGCATTCCTGATGCTGAAAGATTGATGACTGATGGGATATGGCAGAGCTTGATCAATGCCAGCTCAACCTGCAATCGTTGATTTTTACTGGTCTTATAGTTCAGGTCGCATTGATTACTGATATTCAGAGCAGAAATTAAAAAAGAGAGCGGGGCCGTCTGTGATTGTACTCCATATTTCTGTCTGATTCCATCACTTACTTCTAAAAGTTTTAATGTTGAACTGTCTTTGGAAACCAGTAAGTTTCTGAAATGAGAAGCCAGGCCGGTAATAAAATGATTCCCGTCAAATCCGTGACTTAATATTTCGTCAAAAATGAGCAGTGAAGCTGCCACGTCTTCAGCAAGAATTGAATCGGTTAATTTGAAGTAATAATCGTAATCGAGAATATTGAGATTATCAATAACTGCTTTATAATTAACATTCTTATTCGAAAAACTGACGATCTGATCGAACATGGATAAAGCATCGCGCAATCCGCCATCTGCTTTTTGGGCGATCAGGTGCAAGCCATCCTGATCATAGCTTATACCTTCCTTATCCGCAATATCGGCCAGATGCTGAGCCATATCCTCAACCCGGATACGGTTAAAATCAAAAATCTGACAGCGGGAAAGGATCGTCGGCAAAATTTTGTGCTTTTCAGTGGTCGCTAAAATAAAGATTGCATAGGGAGGTGGCTCTTCTAATGTTTTCAAAAAGGCATTAAAAGCCTGTTGCGATAACATATGAACCTCATCAATAAT
>CAZGWG010000247.1:0-6558 GCA_964529165.1 uncultured Sphingobacterium sp. | reverse complement strand
TGCATTGTCATTCTGGCGAAGGCCAGAACCTCCTGCACCTTAACTTCTATACAATAGCCATTGTTTTAGCCGAAACAACGACTATCGTTAGGGGGACTTAATGACATTGCCCTTCAGGGTCGGGATTTCTGTTCCAACTTGCTATAAACATTTGACCACCTTCAGGGTCGTGAGGAAAAATTCCAACCTGGATTGCAATCATCAGGATTGAACTAAACCCTTAAATCATGACATTGCTCCTTCGGGATCAAGCTAATCGGTCTTTGAATAGGGGGCTTCCTTTTGAAAATCGTCAAGAAACATTCAATGAAGTACATACAAGCATATTTTATTAAGGGCTTAATTTTAACAGGACACTAGTGATTCTCTAATTCCTACATTCAATTTAATTCCTTAAATTTAATCATGGCTTTTATTCTGGACCAAAATAATTCTATCGCAAATCATTTCCTGGCTGAATTGCGTGATGCACAAATTCAACAGGATAGTATGCGCTTTCGGAAAAATATGGAGCGTCTGGGTGAGATTTTTGCTTATGAGATAAGCAAAACCATGAATTATACCGCCACAGAATTTGAGACAAGTCTTGGAACGGCATCAGTTGAGGTTATGAATGAACTGCCGGTTCTCGCTACGATCCTGAGAGCTGGTTTGCCGCTTCATCAGGGCCTTTTAAATTATTTTGACAGAGCCGACTCAGCATTTATTTCTGCATATCGTAAAACTACAAAGGGGCATGATTTTATAATCAAAATCGAATATATATCTGCACCATCTCTGGATGGTAAGATTCTCGTTATAGCAGATCCGATGATTGCAACCGGTGAAAGTATGGTGCTTTGCTGTAAAGAATTATTAGCGCAGTATAAGATTAAAGCCTTACACATTGTTGGGGTTATTGCCTGTAAAGTGGGCATTGAACATATTAAGGCCAATCTCCCAAAAGCCAAACTCTGGATAGGTTCTGTGGATGAAGAATTAACTACAAAATCCTATATAGTACCAGGCCTGGGCGATGCTGGTGATCTATCCTTTGGTGTTAAGGAATAAAACCCAGACTGTAAAGAAAATATAAAACAGCCCTTTTCAGTGAATATCCGTTAATTTGCATAGAAAATTTTAGCGAGCAGTTTTAATGCATTATAAACACCTTTTCTTTGATCTTGATCATACTATCTGGGATTTTGATAAAAATGCAGAGGAGACATTGAATGAACTTTATCACACCTATAAACTCAGAGATCTTGGCTTAAATTCTCCTGATCGTTTTATTGAAGTTTATACGCATAATAATCATCAGCTTTGGGCGGAATACCATGTGGGTAAAATTACCAAACAAAAGCTCAGGGAAACCAGATTTTCCAAGACTTTTATAGATCTTGGACTTTCTCCAAACCTTATTCCTGAACAATTTGAGGATGATTATGTTAATATTTGTCCTACAAAGACTAATTTATTTCCCAAAGCACATGAAACTCTTAAGTACCTGAAAGAAAGGTATTCCCTGCATTTGATTTCTAATGGATTCAAGGAATCAACAGAGTTGAAAGTCAGTAAAAATGGTTTGAATAAGTATTTTGAAAATGTGGTAATTTCTGAGGTAGTAGGTTTTAATAAGCCTGACAGAGCTATTTTCAATCATGCTTTGAATTTGGCAAGTGCAGATGTTTCTGAAAGTATTATGATCGGAGACAGCCTTGAGGCTGATATCAGAGGAGCTCAGGATTACGGAATGAGGGCTATTTATTTCAATCCGGAAAGGAAAGAAAAACCTGCGGATGTAGAGCAGGAAATAGCATGCTTAAGTGAACTTATGATCTTATTATGAGTGTAGAAAGGCAGTACAAATCCATGCTAAGAGTAGTATCCGAATACGAAAAGTTATTAGCCAGGGTATCTGAAGAGGAATTTATTAAGAGCCCTCCCGGTGGCGGATGGTCTTATTCTGAAACCTTTTCTCATATCTTTCAATCTAACCTGCTTTCACTTCATGCAACAGAGAAATGCATTGTGGGTACTGGTGTTAAAAGCGTAAAACGAATACATTGGATTGCCTGGCTCATTTTATTTTTTGGAAGATTCCCTCCAATAAAGTTTAAAGCACCTGAAAAGATCGCTGCAATGGTTACTAAGATTAGCCGTGAAGATGCACTAAATCTGATCGCTAAATTTAAAATCCGGCTGGGAGAGATTAAGTCAAAGATTAATAAATCAAATCCTTATCAAAAAACAAAGCACCCCAGACTGGGACTTTTGAATGCGAAACAATGGTTCAGATTTATTGAAGTGCATACTGTTCATCATACACGGCAATTGAAAAGGATTGGGAGGGAGTTGGGAAATGAGAAATGAGAAATGAGAAATGAGAAACGAGAAATGGAAATGAGACGGGAGAGTTGACACTCAATAACTACCGGGTTGACAGTTAAAAAATTCAGGTAAAAATTATTACATTCTACTCAAATAGTCAAGTACTATGTACTCAATACTCACTACTCAATACTACTATGATTAAGCAGTTCAGAAGTATTAATCCTATAAATATCATTCTTCTGATTGGTATGGCGACTCTGTTAAGGGTTGGAATATTCATTCATCTGCCGGATCAGATCAGCTTTGAATTTATGGAGCCTTTTGCAAGGTTGCTGATTGATGCACCTCTCGAAAATGCATTCAGTCCTTTGGCAAATGTTCTGATCGCTCAAGCCATTCTGATTCTTCAGGCTTTAATATTTAACAGGATTATTAATGCAAACGGACTTCTTGGAAAGCCTACATTTTTACCTGCATTGATGTATGTCACGGCGGGAAGCTTGCTTAGTCCTTTCCTGCTTTTGAGCCCTGTACTGTTATGTAATTTTTTGATACTCTGGATGATTGACAAATTCCTTAGCATTTATAAGAGGGATGAAGTCACGTCTGTAATGTATGATTTGGGAATGATTGTGGCTTTAGGAACGCTGATTTATTTTCCGTTTATTTCCATGCTTCCTCTTTTATGGATCAGCCTTGTTATTTTCAGACCCTTCAATTGGAGAGAATGGTTTGCAGTGATTTCAGGATTCATTACTATTTTCTTCTTTCTCGCAGTATTTTATTACTGGAATGATTCTCTGGATAAATTCTATAATATCTGGTTGCCTCTTGCCACTAAATTCCCTACCAACCTTCGTATCAATCTATATGATTCACTGGTACTAATTCCATTAGTTATTATATTGATCCTTGGCTTTTTTCAGTTACAACAAAACTTCTTCAGGAGTGTGGTTCAATTAAGGAAATCGTTCCAGCTTTTTTTCTTCATGTTCATTATCGGACTTTTATCCTTCTATTTAAAACAAAATATGGTTCTGTATCATTTCTTGTTTTGTGTCCCGCCCGCTTCTGCTCTGATGGCTTATTATTTTCTTCACTCGGGCAAGAGATGGATTTATGAAGGCCTGTATTTGATTCTGGCAGTCTTTATTATTTATTTCCAGTTATTCTGACGAAAGAGAGGATTTAACCTTTTTTAACAGAAATAAGATCTGTCGGGTTCAAAAAATAAATAGCTTTGTATTATGCAATGCGGACTGATATTTTTCTGCCGGGATGCTCAAAGCAATGCCGCATATTGTTTAATTAACAATGGGTATTGCTCTGATATGATTAAGTTTTTATAATTATTTAATGGCGCACCTGGTTATTGATATTGGCAACTCGCGAACAAAGTTTGCTGTTTTTCATGAGCGCAGACTTACAGAATCAGGGAAGCTTGAAAAGCTTGACAGCATAAAGCTAAAGCACTTAATTGTTAATTATAATGTCACCCACAGCATAATTTCTTCTGTAAGTACAGAGGTAAGCAATTTGGAGGACTTCCTGATAGCGAGGACCAATTATATACGATTCTCGGCAGGTGTAAAAGCAGGAGTGATCAATAAATATAAAAGTCCGGAAACATTGGGATTAGACAGGCTTGCCGGAGTGATTGGAGCCAAAGCACTTTTCCCGGGTACAAACTGTCTTGTAATTGATGCAGGTACATGTATTACCTATGATGGAATTGACACAGAAGGTATTTACGAAGGAGGGAGTATATCTCCGGGTTTGAAGATGAGATTGCAGGCCATGCATGAATTCACCGGTAGATTGCCTGAAGTTGAACTTTCTGACTACACAGACTGGCGGGGTTATGATACACCCTCTGCTATGCTTTCGGGAGTGCTGAATGGCTGTACAGAAGAAGTAAGAGGAATGATTGAGATTTACAGAAACAGATATCCCGGATTACAGGTTATACTATGTGGAGGCGATGCGATTTTTTTTGATACTAGGCTTAAAAATAGCATCTTTGCCCACACTTTAAAAACCGAGCCCGATTTGGTATTAATTGGTTTAAATGAAGTTATCGAACAACAATGATTAAAATATTAAAAAATATATTCTTCCTTTTTCTGGTTGCGCTTAGTTTATCGGCTACAGCTCAGGTAACTTCTTCTTCTCCTTATTCTCAATTTGGACTTGGTGATCTGAATGGTTCTTTATTGCCTCAGAACAGAGGTATGGGTGGTTTGAGCATGGGTGTTCGTAAACCAGGATTGTATGATAATATTAATCTTGCAAATCCGGCATCCTATTCGACACTTGAACTGACTACTTTTGATGTTGGAGCATCTATGGATATCAGAAAACTGAGTAAAGGGGGAATTTCCGGACAAACACAGTTAAACTCTACGCTGAGTCATATTACTTTTGGTGTGCCTGTAAATAAGTTCTCGGCAATTAGTTTCGGACTGGTGCCCTATAGTGATCTCGGATATCAGTTTGTGAATTCAGGTTTGGTCGATACAAGCAAAGTGAATTATGTTTATGGCGGTGAGGGCGGAACTTCAAAGGCTTATATAGGTTATGGTTTCAGGATTAATAAAAATCTGAGCCTTGGCTTTAACTTTGCCTATCTTTTTGGAAGCTTGAAACAAACCAGAGCCTTTGAGTTTGTTGATGAGGCTACAACTGCCTTTAATTCCCGTACTCAGTACAGCAATTCAGTTGGTGGTTTAAGCTATGATTATGCTTTGCAGTACTCTGCCGAAATTAACAGCAAAACAAAATTTATTCTGGGTTATTCAGGAAATTCAGGACATAGTCTGAATTCTAAAAGTAATATAGTTACTACACGTTACAGAAAAGATGTGGGTGGAGATGACCTGGCAGCAGCAGACAGTACCTATTTTACAGAGGGAGCCAAAACTAAAATTAAAATGCCATTAACTCATACTGCCGGCTTTGCATTCGAAAAAACTAATTCCTGGCTCTTTGGTGCTGATCTTACTTACAGCCGCTGGTCAGATTACAGGGAAGGAAGTACAAATCCAGGTTTGAATGACAGTTATGGTGTTATTGTTGGAGGACAGTTTACTCCGGATGTGAATTCTGTAAACAGTTATTTTAAATTAATTGATTACCGTTTAGGCGTTAAATACGATAAAACCTTTGTAAAGATTGGAGGCAATGATATCAACCAATATGCCCTTAATTTTGGCTTCGGTTTCCCATTGCCACGTAACCGGTCAAGCTTCTACAAAATAAACCTGGCCGCAGAGGTCGGGCAGCGTGGTACAGAAAAGAACAATCTGGTTCGTGACCGTTATGTCAATATCCACCTCGGCTTTACGCTGAACGATAAATGGTTCCAGAAAACCTATATTGATTAATATATGAAATTCCGGCGCTGCATATACGGTGCTGTTTTTTATGTCGGAATCATTCTGCTCTTTGCCTGCGAGAATGACTTGCGCAAGGTCGAACAGCTATCTGCCAAAAAAATGCTGGTCCCGGTTGATAAATCTACCGGTGTAGAAATTATCTACAGTGATTCGGGTATCGTAAAGGCCAAACTTATTACCCCCGAATTGCTTAATTTTAAAACAGAAAAGCCCTATATTGAGATGAATAAGGGTGTAACTGTGATCTTCTATGATGAGTATCAGCAGGAATCCAGCCGGGTAAGATCAGATTATGCAATTCGTCGTGAGCGTGAGAATATAGTTGAACTTAAGCGGAATGTTGTTGCTACTAATATTAAAGGAGAAACATTCAAATCTGATGAATTAATCTGGGATGAAACCAAGAAGCGTTTTTATTCAAACAAGCTCGTTAGTATAACTTCCAACCAGAATATTCTTTATGGTACCAGTTTTTGGGCAAATGAGGATTTTTCTTATTATGAAATAGTGCAATCTACAGGCGATCTGAGATTGACTGGTGAGCAGGGGTTTTGAGTTTAGTTGACAATTGACAATTGACAATTGACAATGTGCAATAGAAATTAATACTGAGAAATTGAGCCATTACTATTAATTTGAAATGGAGGGGATGTCGTCCCGGCGCAGGAGAGAACTAAACAAAGGTTAAGGAAGAGTTCAATATTGAAAATTTAAGCCCATAGCAACTAGGTCCTCCCAGTACAGATGACCGGGAATAAGAAAATCTTTTGACATTTAGTAAGATCGTACCGACAAGCACCAACTAATAACCAACAAGCAAGTATAATTCCTTTCATTGCTTGTTGGTTAT
>CAZGWG010000246.1:0-6625 GCA_964529165.1 uncultured Sphingobacterium sp. | reverse complement strand
CTTGAGGTAAGCACTGCATCCGAAAAGTTCTCACTCCATGACCATCCACCGATAGATATCATGATTTTGAGATCCGGATTGATCTTTTTAAGGCCATTTAACAATCGGAAATTCGTAGAATCTGTCCTGAGGTTTGTAAGAACTGCCATACTATCCTTTACATTGACAAAAGCGTAATTAATATGAGTCAATTTATCGGCATCAATTTCCTGAACATTAACCAATCCCCTAAAGCCTCCTACATAACCATTAACTATGTACTTTTTAGTCTTCCCACTTTGGGCATTGCCTGTAAAAACAGTAAAGACCATCAACGCCAAAAATGCAGGAATAAATTTTCTGAAAGATAAAAGCAGATTACTCATTTTCAATAGAATGAATTTACACATGATTAAATATATAAAAATACAGGCTTAATCAATTCTCTTATATTTGGATAAATTCAATACCGACACAAAAAACATTCAACTAAATAACCTGAATATAAAATAGTATTCATTATTTTCTTAAAACGAAATTTTATTATAATCATGTTAAAACCGAAACATATTCTGCTTTTACTGGCCTGCCTGGTACTCAGTTTAATTTCAACTAAAAGCATAGCACAGAATACAGCCATCAAGCTTATTGTTCTGGACCCTGGTCACGGCCATGCAACCTATATGCAAGGAAGAATGTATGAAGGGCTGGATCCTGAAGTTCATGTTTATGCCCCGGCAGGACCTGATGTGGAAACCTATCTAAAAAGTATTAATGGGATGAATTCACGTTCATCCAATCCAACTAAATGGAAAATGGTAGTCTATACCGGACCGGATTACCTGGAAAAGATGCTGGCAGAAAAAAAAGGTACTGCAGTAATTATTTCAGGAAATAACAGCAAAAAGGGCGAGTACATACGCCGTTCAATTGAAGCAGGTATGCATATTTTGGCAGACAAACCGCTTGCTATAACACCAAAGGATTTTGAAATGCTGAAGAAATCGTTCAAACTGGCAGAGAAGAAGAAGGTTCTGATCTTTGATCCAATGGATCTTCGTTATGATATCAGTAACATTCTGCAGAAAGAGCTGGCAGAAATTCCCGAGCTATTCGGCACACTCAAAAAGGGAAGTATCGATGATCCTTCACTGATTCAGGAGAATTTACACCACTTTCTGAAATTCTCAGGTTCAGAGCCTGCTCGACGCCCGGCCTGGTTCTTTGACATTGAGCAACAGGGTCATGGTATTACTGATGTAAGTACGCACCTTGTCGACATGTCGCAATGGGCAGGATTCCCGGGGATAATATTGAATTATAAAAAAGATATCAAAATCCTGAACTCCAGGGAATGGCCGACTGAGCTAACACCTTCGGAATTTAAACGGGTTACCAGGGTTGATTATCCGGATTATCTGAAAAAATATGTTAAGGATAGTATATTATCTGTTCTGGCAAATGGTGAGATCAATTACACAATTAAAGGAGTGCATGCTAAAGTAACCGTTAACTGGAAATACCGCGAACCTGCAGGCTCAAGTGATACCCATTATGCCTTAATGCGGGGTACTAAAGCCGACCTGGAACTCAGGCAGGGTCAAGAGGAAAAATACCGGGCTACCTTATACATCAAAGCCGCTCCAGGTATTCCAGCTACTGAATTTGCTTCGGTCATTGAGAATGTAAAAACCAGACTTCAACAGAAATATCCTGGCTTCGACCTAATTCAGAAAGGCAATGAATGGCTTGTCAAACCCGGAACATTTAAAAGCACCAACTCTGCTGAAGTCGCAATCGGCTATATTCTGAACCATAAGATGCCTGAATGGGAAATCCCAAATATGATTGCAAAATACTACACAACAACTGGCGCGATAGGATTTTAGGATGAACAGGATTTTTAATCAGGGAAGGATTGTGAATATCAGGTATATTCTAATCCTACAAATCCTATTAATCTTATCAATTCTACCGAGTTGTGGTAGCAGGAAATCCTCATCTTACTCAAAGTTCGAGATTTCTGGTTTCGCGCAGGGAACCAGCTATCAAATCACCTATTATGCAGTAGATGCAATTATCAGCTCAAAATCTATTGACCAGAAATTCAGTGAACTCGACAGCTCGCTTTCGATATACAAACCCTATTCGCTGATCAATAAGTTCAATAATTCTGAAAAAGGAATTGATATGGATGAACACCTTCAAAAGGTGACAGAGCGCTCATTAAAGATCTGGAAAGAAAGTGATGGGGTATTTGATATCAGTATACTTCCAATCGTAGAAGCCTGGGGTTTCGGAGCTAAAAGGCACCAAAGCCAGCCATCTGATGAGCTGATCAGTAAAGCACTGTCTTGTTCAGGATCGGATAAACTTCATATCAGGGGCAGGCGACTGATTAAGGACATTCCCTGTTTGAAGATTGATGTAAATGGGATAGCCCAGGGTTATAGTGTGGATGTGATTGCTGACTATATTGAATCGCAGGGGATTCAAAACTATCTGATTGAAATTGGAGGAGAAATTCGTGTCAAAGGACGTAAACAACCCGGGAATCAGGTTATGCGGATTGGGATTGAACAGCCTGCTGATGACAAGGATGAAGAGGCAATCATCCAGAAAATTATCGAAATTAAGGAAGGGGCCATCACAACATCCGGAAATTATCGCAAGTACATCCAAAACGGATCAAAAAAACTTTCTCACCTGATGAATCCCAAAACAGGCAGACCCATCGAAAATAATATGATTAGTGTGACTGTAAAAACCAAAAATGCGATGAGCGCCGACGGGTATGATAATGTCCTGATCGGCAAAAATATTGAGCAAGCTTTTGCATTCCTGAAAAAGCATAAAGGGCTGGATGCCTATTTTATTTATCAGGATAAAAATGGCGCAATAAAAGACACATCAAGTACTGGGTTCTTTAAATAGCTGACCTTCGTTACCTGCGCTGAGCAAAAACAGATTAAAAGACTTAGTCTGAAATCTGATAGTCGATTATCCCTTTGTCTTATTCACAGTATAAATCCCGCCTGCAAAAAGAACTATCCCCAATCCAAGAAAAAGGTAACCCTCTGTCTTACCCGAATTGTCTGAGGCTTCAATTTTTATACCCAAGACATTAACTGATTCTGTGCTTTGAGAAATCTTATTGATCCCAACATAAGCAAGTGCCAAGCTGGCAATAATTAATATTGCTCCAATAACTTTATTCATAATATAATAATTAATAGATGTATTTGTGAACTTATGAAAAAGGTCCTGATAAATCTGTTTTAGAACTTTCAAAACGTCAATAGCAACAGAAATATTTATACCAGTTAAATTATATGCAAAAAAAGGGCCACTTTATCGAATATCCAATTTAGCCTCTATTCTCTTAAGCATCTCTAATTGTGCCGCCTGGCTCTCAAATAAAACCTTAATTTGCTCTTCAAGCAATAAATCAATCTTCTGATGAAGGCTTCTTACTTCCAATTCAGCCTTAAGATTGATGAGATAATCATTTTCACTCCGCTTCCTGTCTTTTTCTTCCTTTCGGTTCTGGCTCATCATAATGATTGGAGCTTGTAATGCAGCAATAGCAGACAACAACAAATTCATCAGAATAAATGGATAAGGGTCGAAGTTGTTCCCTTTAGGCAGAAGGCTATTTAATAATATCCAGGCTGTAAGAATAACCGAGAAAGAGATGATGAATTTCCAACTGCCTCCAAAAGCGGCAACCTTGTCGGAAATACTTTGTCCCTTGCTTAGAATTTCTTTTGGTTCATGTAAAAGATTGTCGAGCATCAGCTTTTCTTCAGCAATTGCCTGCTGTACTATATGCTGGAGTTTTGACAATTGCTCATCCTCTGATTTGAGAAGATTTTTTCTTTCTGTATGCATCTGATTATTTTAGAAGGTTTAGTATGATTATCAGGATAATGATCAGGATTCCGCTAAGTGAACTGAAGAACAAATAATCTGCTGTGGTTTCAAACCGCTTTTCTCTTTTAAGGTTGACCGTCCTGATAGATGCAAACGAAAACAAACAAGAGAAGGTAAGTAGTAATGCGATAATTGACGTGAGTTCATCGACAATACTCGTTTCTGATTTATTACTGATATGCAGTGAAGTAATCACTAAAAGACAAAAGCCCAAAAGATTTGCAGAAGTATTTAAAATATGCTGAGATGTATTATTTGCCATGTTACAAAGGTGCTTAAAACATCGATAGATTTTATTGTACAGTATTCAGCAGATTAGGCCTGGTTCCAAGCTATCTGTCAGCACGATAAGCTCACTTCTCTATCAAACTGAGCCATTCTCTTATTGTATCTTTCAGTTTTTGCTCTTTCTGTTTTATGTCATCAAGATGCTTAAAGCTTATCATTCTTCTACCATCTGGATACTCGCCTTCCAGTAACTCAGTATTTTTCTGAATACGCATTCCTGTAGGTAATACACACATAATTTTGTCCTTGCGTAAGTTCATTACAAGGAGATCCCGCTTATATTCTTTGGGATCAAAGTGTTTCATTTCACCAGAAAAATAAAAGGCAGGAGAATTCCATTTAATATGTTCTGCAATTTCATTATCTGTCGACAAAATAACTTGACGTAAATATTCAACTGCAGAGCGGATATCCAGCGGCAATTTCTCAATATGCTGACTAACTAATTCCTGATCCGAAAGTTTGATCTTACTCATTACCTTTTAAGTTTTCATTACAAAACTTAATTCCTTAAAATCTTCTCCATTGCCCTTCCTTTGGCCAGTTCATCAATTAATTTATCCAGATAACGAATCTTTTGCATCAGTTCATCTTCAATTTCTTCAACACGATAACCACAAATAAGACCAGTAATTTTTGACACATTGGGATTCAATTGAGGAGCTTGAGCAAAAAAAGTCTCAAAATCAGCCTTAATGTCAATTTGTTCCTGTAAATTTTGTTCAGTATACCCTGTCAGCCAACAGATAATGGTATCAACTTCTGCTTTTGTACGACTCTTTTTCTCCGCCTTGTTTACATAATGCGGATACACACTTGCAAATGAAGTTTTAAATATTCTGGTATTATTCATTTTAATGCCATTAATGATCAGATAAGATATTTAGCAATTGATAACAAGCCTTAAAAGACTCAAAAAAACACCTTTTAATTTAAATTGAAGTTAAGAAATTACTGTTTTATCTATAATGCTTGCAATATGAGAACAGCAATTTACTTACAAAGGTTCCCTAGAATGAGAATGATTGTTTTTGCCATAATGGAGAAAATTTAAAATGGTTAATATTAAAAATCACTGGTGCGAGACTGTGGCATGTGCTTACTCAATCTCTCTATGGATTTGTACTGCAGGTTCTTCTTTGCCCTGATAACGAAGTAACCCCCTATCTTCTTGTACAGCATCCTGAAGTTGTTGTAGGCCCGGTCAAATATATAGTAGGACCCCGGTTCATAGGGAATTTCTTTCATTGCCTTTGAATTGTCAACCGAGGCTTCGGTAATATGGAAAAATGCCGGTATCTGTGTTTCCACGTCATATAATGTATGCACTTTGATACCTCCTTTTTTCTTACGGAACTTGGCCCACCAGAATACCGAAAGGCAGAGATCGATCGTCGTTGAGTCAAAAGCGTAGACCTTACCGCTAAGATGGAATATGTTGAAGGAACGCTTCTCCCTTGCTTCGCTTACCAAAGAGTAAGCAGACTCTTCAAAGATACGGTAGGCTCTATCCTGATTGGCTCTCGCCAATGATGATCTGGAGACATTCTTACCCATTCCCAAATGGTAACATTTGGAATGATGGGCATCAAGGGCGACGGTCAGATCCCTTATACTATCACGATTGGAGAGTTGGCCGAACATCAGGGCAAGAAGTTGATTCCAACAACTGAAATGCTTCACATATTTGTCGCCATTGTATCTGGCAGCAATACGGTTGAACTTACTCCCGTTAAGAAACGAGACCAACTGGGCGTGAACGTATTTATCTTGAAACATCTGCTATCAGATTAAACTGATGCTAAGCTATGTTTTCAAGTCCGTTCGCCCGGAAGACCTCTGTAACTAACTATATTTCAAATATTTCAAAGAACTATTTCGGATTTTAATGGGACACTACTGTTGCAAATCCTGAAATAAAGAGTTCATTCAATCCAGATAATTACAATCAAACTGATTCTTTTCTAATACCGCGGAATGAATCAAATGTTTAGGGAATTATCTTAACATGAATCCCGAACCCGAAGCTTCGGCTTCGATGAATTGGATTCTATTTCGTTTCATAAACATACGACCATCTACGGATTTGAGCACAAAAAATTGAAAGCTCCTAGTCATCCGATGAATTTAACAGCTGTCATCCAGTTTTTCATCGATTTCCATAATTGATTTTTAATAGTGAAACATTGAATTTACTGTGTACCGGTACAGCACAAAAATGAGAAGAAGTCAGAAGCCCTCCAAAAACTGACCGATTTTGACCGAAATTGACCGAAAAACCGGTCAAAATTTGACAAAAGCGGGTACCAACATTGTGTTTTGTTCGTACCTTCTTCGTACGTTGTTCGTCTAACACCCCCTCCAGACCACCGCCAGGGCACTTTTATACGAACCTGGTACGAACTTGGTACGAACTTGGTACGAA
>CAZGWG010000245.1:0-6684 GCA_964529165.1 uncultured Sphingobacterium sp. | reverse complement strand
AAGGTGCAATGCCTCAAACACGTTTTGTAACGCAAAAGGCCCTTTCTTTGGGATTGAAGCCTGTAGTTATTGTTAATAAGGTAGATAAAGAAAACTGTCGCCCTGAAGAAGTGTATGAATCGATTTTCGAATTATTCTTCAATTTGGAAGCAACAGAAGATCAGCTTGATTTTCCGGTACTTTATGGTTCTTCAAAGCAGGGATGGATGAGTGAAGACTGGAAAGTTCAGACTGAAGATATTACACCATTGCTAGATACTATTTTGAAGCATATTCCTTCGGCGCCAAGTTTTGATGGAACACTTCAGATGCAGATCACTTCTTTGGATTATTCATCATTCGTAGGCCGTATTGCTATCGGACGTGTTGCAAGAGGAGTGATTAAAGAAAATCAACCAGTTTCTTTAGTTAAACGTGATGGATCAATCCAAAAATCGCGAATTAAAGAACTTTACACTTTTGAGGGCTTAGGAAAAATCAGGGTGCAGGAAGTTTCTTCCGGAGATATTTGTGCTGTAGTTGGAATTGATGGATTTGATATTGGTGATACCATCGCTGATTTCGAGAAACCGGAACAACTGGAAGTAATTAAGATAGATGAACCAACCATGAATATGTTGTTTACAATCAACAATTCACCAATGTTTGGTAAGGAGGGGAAATTTGTTACCTCTCAGCGTTTGCGCGAACGTCTTTACAAAGAGATGGAGAAAAATCTGGCCCTTAAAGTTGTAGAAACTGAGTCGCCGGATTCCTACCTGGTCTATGGCCGTGGGATTCTTCACTTGTCAGTACTGATCGAAACAATGCGTCGTGAAGGATATGAACTGCAGGTTGGACAACCTCAGGTTATCATCAAAGAGATTGATGGAGCAAAGTGTGAGCCAATTGAAACTCTTATTGTGGATGTGCCTGCAGAGGTTTCCGGAAAAGTAATTGAGTTGGTAACACAGCGTAAGGGTGAATTACTGATTATGGAGCCAAAGGGAGACCTTCAGCACCTTGAATTTGAAATTCCCGCTCGTGGTATCATCGGACTTAGAAATAACGTATTAACCGCAACTGCCGGCGAAGCCATCATGGCCCACCGTTTTAAGGCTTATGAACCATGGAAAGGTAATATTCCCGGTCGTTTGAATGGCGTTTTAGTATCAATGGAAAAAGGTTCAACAACGGCATATTCAATAGATAAATTGCAGGATCGTGGCCGTTTCTTCGTTGAGCCTGGGGTAGAAGTTTACGAAGGACAAATTATGGGCGAGCATATTCGTGATAATGACCTGGTTGTCAATGTAGTGAAAGGGAAAGCTCTGACCAATATGCGTGCCTCAGGTACAGATGATAATGCGCGTATCGCTACCGCAGTTAAGTTTTCACTGGAAGAAGCCATGGAATACATTCAGGCAGACGAATACATTGAAATAACTCCGAAAAGTATGCGTTTACGTAAAATTTATCTAACAGAAAATGAGCGTAAGATCAATGCAAAGAAGTTTGTGAATCAATAAAGGACAAACTTATTTAAATAGCACATGAAAGAGCCCCGGATTTAATCCGGGGCTTTTCTATTATATTTGTTTTGATGAAGTTTCCAGTCATACCCGGATTTGATCAGCAAGCTTTTAGTAAATACCTGAAAAACACCGGCTGGTTATTTCTTGCCAGGGTGGGAAGTTTGGGCATTAAGATTCTTGCAGGAATTGCCGTCGCCAATTATCTTGGAAAGACAGCGAATGGAATGCTCAATTACCCTCTTGTTTTTGTCACATTTTTTCTGGCAGCGGCAGCACTTGGGCTTGACGGATTCGTAACTCGTGAGCTTCTTGCAGATCCTGAGAAAAAGAATAAGCTGCTTGGCACGGCCTTCCGTATGAGGCTCCTGGCCGGGATCGCAATTATTCCTTTAGCCTATCTGAGTTATACTCTTTTTAAAGGGACTACTGGAGATATACCAGTAAGTTATATTCTGATTGCTTCCTGTATAGGCATTACCCAATCATTATCAATAATCGATAGCTATTTTCAATCCCGTGTCCAGGGGAAATATGTTATGATGGTTCAGGTGACAGGAAATCTGTTGTCTGCAGGAATTAAACTTATTCTGATTTTTATTTCAGCTCCTCTAAGCTGGTTTATCTGGACTTTGCTCATTGATGCCGCAATTTTAGGATTGGGCTATCTGATCACCTACAGATCTAAAGGGAATCATATATCAGAATGGGAGTATGAAACTAACCTGGCCCGATACCTCTTAAAACATTCCTGGCCACTTGCATTTTCTGCCATTCTGGTAACTATTTACATGAAAATAGGACAGCTTATGGTTGAAAGTTTTCTAGGTGTTGGAGCACTTGGAATATATTCTACAGTGGTTAACTGGAGTGAAAGCTGGTACTTTATCCCTGTAGCAATTGTCACTTCTGTATTTCCGGCCATTATGAATGCCCGCAGGGATGATCCGCTGCGCTACCAGAAAAGATTGACGGATATGTATGATCTGATGGTTTTGATAAGCCTGAGTATTGCCATTTTTATGAGTTTTGCATCAACCTACATTTACAAATATTTTTATGCAGCAGAGTTTGCTGAGGGTGCAAAAATATTATCCATCCATATCTGGGCCGGTGTTTTCGTTTTTCTGGGTAGTGCGAGTGGTCAATATCTAATTGCCGAGGGTCATACCAGATATTCCCTGTATCGTACTGCTGCAGGTGCTGTTATTAATGTAGTTCTTGGATTTTTCTGGATTCCCTTATACGGACTTCAGGGTGCAGCTTTTGCTACACTTATAGCCTATTTCTCAGCTACTTTTTTTATCCTTGTTTTCCCTGAAACAAGAAAACAGGGAATAAGTATGCTTAAATCCTTATTTTTAATTTCACTCATTCAAAAAATCGCAAGACGTTGAAAAAAACGGAATCCTATACCAGTTTAATCAATCCCGCAAGGATAAGGACTTTACTATCTTTCGGGTTGAAAGGTTATTTATCAGAAATAGGCTGGTTCAAAGCATTTGAATCAAAATCCCCAATCGACCGGAATTCAGAACCCATTCCCTGGGTCACCTATTCATTTATTGATTTTATTGCTGACCGTATTCAAAAGGATCATACTGTTTTTGAATTTGGGTCAGGAAATTCAACTTTTTATTATGCTCAGCGGGCAAAAAAGGTGGTTTCTGTAGAACACGATAAGGCCTGGTATGATAAGATATCTGCCTCAAAACCAATGAATTCGGAGATGGTATTCTGCGAACTGCAGAAAGATGGAGATTACAGCAAAATGCCTGAAAAGATGGGATTGAAATTTGACATTATCATTGTTGATGGCAGAGACCGGGTAAATTGCTGTTACCATTCCATTAATGCACTCAATGAAAAGGGAGTGATAGTTCTTGATGATTCAGAACGGGAAAATTATGCTCCTGCGATCAGCTTTTTTAAAAATCAGGGTTTTAGGGAATTGTCCTTCAGCGGCATCTCCCCGGGCCTTTTTTATCGTAAGTCTACATCAGTGTTTTACAAAGACAATAATTGCCTGGGTATCTGAGATGAATAATGAGATTTTAAGTGCTGATGTTAAAAGTGCCTATGATGATTTTTATCTAGGCCGGGATGAACAATGGAGGATGCTTGGGGCAAAGTATAAGGCAAAAAACATCCTGGATCTATGCAGAGGTCATGAATTCAAAAAGGTTCTTGAGGTAGGAGCAGGTGATGGAAGTATCCTGCAGCATCTTGAAAGGATGAATTTATTTCCTGAAATGCATGCCCTTGAAATCTCTCAGAGTGGTGTAGATCAGATTAATTTCAGAAAGCTGAAAAGTTTAAAGTCGGTTAATGTTTTCGATGGCTATCATATCCCTTTTGCTGATAATGAATTTGATCTTGTTATTCTCGCCCATGTTCTTGAGCATGTGGAGTTTGAGCGGATGTTATTACGTGAGATCAAACGGGTAACAAAACATCTAATTATTGAAGTTCCATGTGATTACCGTTATGGTGTAGATAAAAGGATGAAGCATTTTTTGAATTATGGACACATTAATATGTATACCCCTACCTCTGTCCGCTTTCTGGTTCAGTCTGAAGGTTTTGAAGTCCTAGCAGATAAAGTTTCGATGATTGAGCCTGAAGTAACAAAGTTCAATACTTTTATTAATCAACGGAAAGCCAAAAGTATATTAACCTCTCTTCGGATTGACGCTGAATATTTTATCAAGAAATTAATCATTTTATTAAGCGGCCCCAGGAGAAAGGAATCTTTTGCCAATGCCTGTACCTTATTATTAAAGAAGAACGGTGATCTGGATATTTTCAGTCATTAATTCTTCAGAGGACATTTTATGAAGACTATATTATTTTCAATTCCTTTCCTGCTGATCATCCTTTTGCAGTTACTTAATGGTGATACTCAACAGAAATCATCAGACAGAGCGGATTCATTATCTATTAGAAAGGCTTTCTCTGAATCGCCAGTGCTTTCGGCCAGGGAATCGCTAAATAAAATGCAGATTGAAAAAGGCTTTAAGGTTCAGATTGTTGCAAATGAACCACTTTTGAATACTCCTGTTGCCCTTAGTTTTGATGAAAGAGGTCGGATTTGGGTAGTGGAAATGGAAAATTATATGCCTGATTCCATTGGAACAGGAGAGGATCTTCCCGTCGGGAAGATTGCTATTCTGACTGATAGGAATGGTGATGGAAAAATGGATGAAAGAAAGATTTTTCTCGATTCTCTGGTACTTCCACGAGCTATTTGCTTTGTTGAAAATGGAATTCTTGTTGCTGAATCTCCAAATCTCTGGTATTATGAAATTAAAAATGATAAGCCTCTTAATAAGACGCTTGTTGATGCCGATTATGCCGAAGGAGGAAATGTAGAACATCAGCCAAACGGCTTGTTCAGGGCATTGGATAACTGGATCTACAATGCAAAATCAACTAAACGATATAGAAAGCAAGGCAGTAAATGGCTGATTGAAAGAACCCACTTCCGGGGTCAATGGGGAATTTCCCAGGATGATCAGGGGCGCTTATTTTACAATAATAATTCTGAGAATCTTCAGGGTGATTATTTTAGTCCGGGTTTGGGTGCCACAAATTCAAATCAGTCAAAACTTGCCGGTTTCTCCGAAAGTATTATCAAAAATAATAAAGTTTATCCCATTAGGCCTAATACCGGTGTGAACCGGGCATATATGGATGGAATTATTGATGACAATTTGAAACTGGTAAATTTTACTGCTGCCTGCGGACCGGTAATCTTTAACAGCAACCTGTTTGGTCCTGATTATTATGGAAATGCATTTGTTGCCGAGCCATCTGCCAATCTGATCAAGCGAAATATATTGAGCAATGATGGAAATATAGTTTCAGGAAAACAAGCCTATATCGGTCGTGAATTTCTGGCAAGCACAGACGAAAGATTTCGGCCCGTAAATCTTTATACCGGTCCAGATGGAGCATTATACATTGTTGATATGTACCGTGGGATTATTCAGCATAAAACTTACTTAACACCTTATCTCAAGAGTGAAATAAAAGCCAGGAACCTTACTCAACCACTTAATTATGGCCGTATTTACAAAGTAGTTCCAAAGGGAAAGAAGGCCAGAGGATTCAAATTTCCACAGGATTCAGAAAAACTGATTGCCTTATTGTCTGATTCTAATGGATGGGTTCGTAATAAAGCACAACAAATTCTTGTCGATAGGAGTGACAAGAGTATTGAACTTCCTTTAAGAGAAATACTTAGATCTGATTCACAGTCTTTAGCCAGGATTCATGCCCTTTGGACCATGGAAGGTCTGGGAATTCTGAAAAAGGATGATGTTTTGGCTCTCTTGAAAAGTACTGACTGGACACTGCGCAGGCAAGCTTTAACTGTTTTGCCTTCAGTTTTAACCAGGGAAAATTACAAGGATTTTCTTCCGGTTTTGATTGCAATGCTTCAAGATAATGATATGCTTTCGGCTCCTTATCTGGCTTTTTTAAACCCTCATATTCAGGTATTTGATGCGGCTGCAGCCAGGGCAATTTTACTGGATCTTTCTAAGAAGTATGCGAGCAATATTTTTATTTCAGATGCAGTGATCAGCAATTTGCAGAACAGAGAGCCAGATTTCTATAAAGAATTTACGGGGATTAATCCTGATACCAGCCTTGTACTCAGTAAACGTCTTAAGAAAATTGTCGACGATTTGGCAAAGAAGAAAGTCGATGCTCCCGATCCGGTAAAGGCATTCCCAAAGGGTATTGCCTTGTACAGGAGTATCTGTCAGGCATGTCATGGTGCCGATGGAAATGGGATAAATGGACTCGCTCCACCACTAAATAATTCTGATTGGGTTACCGGAGATAAGAAAAGACTGGCAGCGGTCGTTCTTTATGGACTAAATGGACCAATAACTGTAAGTAAAAAGTTATACAAGGTTCCGGAAGTTAGTGGTGAGATGCCAGGAATAGCATCAAATACTAATTTTTCTGATGAAGATGTTGCGCAGGTTTTAAGTTATATCCGTGGCTCCTGGACTAATTCAGCCGATAAGATCTCAAAGGAAGAGGTTGCCGCCGTTCGTTTGAAATACAAAGGAAGGCAGATGGGGTTTACGGAGAAGGAATTTTTTTAGTTGACAGTTGACAGTTGACAGTTGACAGTTGACAGTTGACAGTTGACAGTTGA
>CAZGWG010000244.1:0-6694 GCA_964529165.1 uncultured Sphingobacterium sp. | reverse complement strand
ACTACTAAATTTCATGAAGTTTATTAAATCTGCTGCAAAAAACCAGGGCAGAACAACTGTTTAAAATAGTTTCAGATTGCCTGTCCGGCTTATGATTAATGTTGGGTGCAAACAATTTTTAGATTGCTGCTCCCACTTCCTGATGCGTACTCACTGCAATTCTGTTCCACGCATTGATCGTAACAATTGTCATGATAATTTGAGCTATCTGGTTTTCAGAAAAAATGTTTGAAGCTCTTTGATAAGTTTCGGAGCTAAGTCCTTTTTGATGAATAAGTGTGATTTCCTCTGTCATTGCAAGCACCACTTGTTCTTCTTCAGAAAAAAACTGAGTAGCTTCTCGCCAGGCACTAATGATGAAAATTCTTTGGGGATTTTCTCCGTTCTTCACAGCATCTTTCGTGTGCATATCAATGCAAAAAGCGCAGTTGTTGATTTGTGAAGCCCTGATTTTGATAAGTTCTTTCCAGGATCTGGAAATTTCGGCCTTTGCCAGATATCCTTCCAATGTAAACATGGCTTTGAGAGCCTGCGGTTCTGCTTCGAAGATTTTGATACGTTTTTCCATTATTTTTAAATTTAATTGTTTGATGAACCAAAGTTCCGCAAATAGATATTGGAAAAACTTAAACCAGTTTAAGAAATACTTTTTTTTCGAATTTCGCTTAAATATTCGGGGGTAAATCCAAGGTAGGAAGCAAGCAGGTATTGTGGAACACGTTGTAGAAATTCGGGCTGACTTTTTCGGAAATGATGATAGAGGCCTTCCCGGGAATGTTCATATTGGAACTTGATTCGCATTTGTACAGCAGCGTATGCTTTTTGATAAACGCTGCGAAAGTATTTTTCCATTACCGGATGTTTTTCAAGCAAGTCTGCATAAGCTTCTCGTTGAATGGATAAAATTTCCGATTTTTCTACTGCTTGTATGTAAAACTCTGTTGGAGATTGATTAATGAAAGAAAATGTTTCGGTCATCCACCAGTTCTCAATGGCAAATTCAGTGGTCTGTTCTATCCCTTTTTGATTAATAAAGAATTTTCGCAAAATACCCTTCACTACAAAATAATGAACTTTGCAGATTTGTCCTTCAGTGAGCAGGTTTTCTTTTTTTGCAATGTTTTCAACTTTAAAGTATTCGATTATTTCAGCAAATTGTTCATCGTTGATTTTTGTGAATTTGTTGATATGTATTCTGAAAGCTTTTTGTATCATCACCGTTGATTAAATGTAGTGGGTTTATATGTCAATTGATTTCTTTTTCTTTATTTATTCTTGCCAAGTTTAGTTCAACATAACTAAGTCCGCAAATAATTACTATTTCTATCAAAAAATATGTTGTCCCAATTGTTGTCAGTAAGTGATAATATTTAATCAATAGTCCGATTGTCAAAGCACAATAAAGCAAGTTTGCAATGCCAATAAGTTTAATGTAAAGTGTCCAACGTCCTTTTAAAAATAAAAAACAAGATGTTGAATAAATACAAAAACAAATTGCTATTGTTGAAAGGTAAGTCAATATTGTTTTGGGCATTCCAAAATATTCGTTGAATTGTCTCATTATTGCAAACAGAAAAAAAGCGGTCAACATAGCTCCTAAACTGTCTATTAGGAAAATTGGCTTATGGTTCTCGGTTAAATGGTTTATTAGTATTTTTATTATTCTAGTCACAAAATGTCGTTTGATATTGTCAGTTATGTTGGATGATTGTCAGCCGTGATAGTTTTTTCTAAAAGTCAGCGAAGGACTGTCCTCCGGTAAAAGTTTGAACGAAGTACTACACTTGAAATTTATGTCAAAGTCAAGTCGAGCAGTGGACAGTCCACAGAAAACGGTTTGGGGTTTGGTGTAGTGTAGGCTTTTCGGAACAACACTTGATATGAAGCACAAAATTCAAATTTAACACAAATGCTCATACGAAGAAAGTCCGTCCAAATTACGCCAAACGGCTGTCAGTGGCTACCCTTTCCATCTGTCGTGTCAGAATGTGTTTTGTTTAACATTTATCATCATCAAAGCTGTAAAAATCAAAATGTCTTGTACGAAATGAATTGTCCACGCAATTGAGAGTCCTTTTGTTTCTATTGTCGCCTTACACAAAATGTAACCTAACACGCCTGACATTATAATACCGATAATTCCGCTCGGACTTCCAAAATAATGCGGCAGTCCGAACAACACAGCCGATATAATCAATATGGTCAATTTAGGATAATGATTGCAAAGTCCACCAACAATGCCAAAGCGGAAAATCAGTTCTTCGGTCAACGAGTTTGTCAATGAAAACAGCACTATTAAAGGAATAAAACTCCATTGAAAATTACTGATACTGTTTGTAAATTTAACAGCTAAGAACATAAATATTCCCGTTGTAATACTTACAAAGAACAGCAATTGAAGTCCATTTACTGTCCAAGAAGATTTCCCGTTTATTCCAAGCCATTTTTCTTTTTCGGCATTGGTGTTAAATTGTCCTATACTCAGAAACTGTTTGCTGCTGGGGTTTAAAGCCGAAATAGTTATGGTTGCTAAAATTCCGATTAGCAAAGCAAAAATCTGATACTTTGCCAAGCCATTCACAAAATTATTGGAGTGAATTTGGAGTGGAATTTGATTACTAAAAGAGCCCGTGGTTACTAACAGAACTGCTGAAATTCCAACAATTAAAAGCGTGTAAAACATTTTCATATCAGATTTTTTTTGCAAAGGTCTGATTGAACAATGCTTTTTCTGTTACCATAGGATAATTAATGTTTTACTGTCTGCTTTTTCTTATTCTGCTCAAACTTTGAGGTGTTACACTAATATATGATGCAATATGTTTTTGAGGTGTCCGTTGTATAACTTTCGGTTGTCTGGTTTGCAGTTCAATGTATCTTTCTGTTGCTGTTTTTGTGAGTATGTCTATTTGTTGTTTTTGTTTGTGAACAAAAAGTGCTTCGGAAGCAAAACGACAGATTTTGTCCCCAAACTCCGTGTTATTACTCAACTTGTCAAAATTGGATTTAGATATTCTGAAAAGTACCGATGGTTCAAAAGTTACCACTTCAAGGGGTGTTGGTTGTTGGTTGAGGAATGACATATAATCTCCAAAAAAATCTCCTTCATAACATAAGTCAATACACACAAAGTTGTTATTGTTCCAAAGTAAAATTCCGCCACTTCCTTTTAGAATAAAGCTCAAATATTTTTCTGTCGTGTCCGTATTTTTTATGGTTTGGTCTTTTGTCGTTGTTATGATTTCTCCCCAGTCAGTAAATGATTTCCACGCTTCAATAGGAACATTGAAATAAGGGTCAAAAGCTTGTTTTATTTTTTCTTCAATTCTCAATTTCTCTATTTGTCAAAGGTTAGTCGTTTGATGTCTGTACGATGGTCTGTCAGTGTTGCCACTAGCTTTACAAACTGTCGTGATTGCTTGGTCGTCTAACATTGCTGGTAACAGCAGTTCGTCTAAAAACGTAAATTAATTTTCAAACCGGTGTACTGCAGATTAAATATAAACGATTTGCCGACATAAGTACGCATGTGTTATGAGGTTTTGAATTTGCCATTAAGAAATTAAGTATGGTCCATATGGGCTTAGATCTGATTATTCTACTGATAAAAAGAGTTACAAGCATGTTGAGGTAGACTTTGAGCACATTTGGGTCTATGCAATTAAATATTCATCGCAGTGTAAGCAGTAAAGATGAATCCCACATCAGCAGAGGCATGCCTGATACTCTTCTTAGTCATAATGTAATAAAAGTCCCACTGCTTTTTGATGATTCCAAAAGGATGCTCCACAATTGCCTGACGCTTTCTATAAAGTTCCTTGTTTTGCATAATTCTTTGCCTATTGGTTTCAATTAGGCACTTTAATCAACTTTTTAAACCTGCGAAAATCAACAATCGGGGTATGCCACAGGCGAACAAACATGTATTAATGGCAACACTTAGCTACAATTTAAAGAAACTGCTCAAGTTCAGTTGTCTCAAAGCCAATAGTGTTGTCAAAGCCTTGAAAAAGGCAGAAAACCCAATAAGTAGTGCTTTTATTTTTTACTAAAGGGTTATGAAACTGATTTAACTTGAATAATAAGTCCACTAAATTTGCAAGCTTGAATTAAAATTGAAAGTAATCTACTCTTAAATAGTCTCTAATGCGTTCGCATGTTTAACAGAATGGATTAAAATTTGTTTTTAATAGAAGTTGTGCAACAGTTACCGCTGTTATGTGCTGGGCTTTCGTCCATCGATTTTGTCAAAAGAGCCGTCAACATTACTGTCAACGGCTCTTTAATTTTTATTCTGTCGTCCGAATGATTAACAAGTTCGGCATTGAAGTTACTATCACTCGTGATCCAAGTTGGAAGCCGAGACTTTGTAACCAGTCGCCACAGAGTTTGATTTCTGGAACGTCCTTTTGACTGTACTTGTTAAACCTTGTCTTTGGTTGGATTTTCAGACTACGCACATCAGGTCGTCTGATTGTTTGTCTCTTGTTGTTTTGTAAGCTTCCCTGAAATTGTAGCCTTCCCACCGTAGCCCAATAGCAAAAAAATGATCAATTACGCTTAACATAACATTAGTTATCAATTACCGTCAACCGGATGATATAACTTTCAGGCTTTTGATTTCTGTTCAAAATCTTGTTTAACCACTAAAAAAAAGTCTCCATCCAATCGCAATACCCCGTATTCATAACAGAAATAATAAGTATTCCCATTCCTTGTTTGATGGAGGTGTGTATGATAATCGGGATTAAAACCATATTTGAGCAAATCGTCTTTTTTTATTCTAATTTTGTTTTCAGGGCAAAGTCTCGATAGTATTGCATGGTTTTTCCTAAGAATTGAATTTACCGGTCGCATACTAGAATACATTCCTGCTTTCATCCGGTTATTAAAGTTACTTCGGCATTGGTCATCGCAAAATTTCTTGTCGCTGCGGCCTCGCAGTACAGAACCACAGTCTAAACAGTTTCTTTCCATGGGCTTGATCTTTATTAACAGGATCAATTTAAGGTCTATCCGATTAAATCGCTTATAAGCGTATGTATCCGATTAGTGTACGGTAAATAAATCCTTTTCTTTTCAACTTTACCTATGCCTGTCATCGGCAGGAATTTTAAACATAAAAAATTGAGTGATGAGTAATCTAAGAAACAGTGTACGACTGATGGGATTTTTAGGGAATGATCCTGAGGTAAAAGCCATCAGCGAAAAAAAGAAAGTGGCCAGGGTATCTATCGCCACTAACGACTCCTACAAAAATGATAAAGGTGAGAAAATTGAAGAAACACAGTGGCATAACCTGGTGTTATGGGACCGGCTGGCTAATCTGGCAGGGAGTTACCTTCATAAAGGCTCGGAAGTTTGTATTGAAGGTAAACTCTGTACCCGCTCTTATACGGATAAGGACGGTGTCCGGCGCTATATCACTGAAGTGGTTGTGCATGATTTGCAGATGCTGGGCAAGAAGATCCCTCCGGTGTCGGGATGACGGATGGGGTAAATAATCGGGATGACGGATGGGTATATTAGCCAGGATGACGGTTTGGATATTGTTGATATGGTGCTGGGAATAGGAAATAGGGAATGGGAAATGGGGAAATTGGACCCGGCTGTGAGGTAGGGGATTGAATTGGTTGAGAGAAGAATGGTTTTGCTTAGAAGCAATTTCATCTTTTGATTAGATTGCTTCTAAGAAGAGGTAATGATAGCTATTGAATATTCCTTTTTCCTGACCAGATTTATCTAAAACAGATATGCAATTTATTTCTTAAAGCCTAATCCCGGGGAATCTGAAACCTGAATCCTGCGACTTATTAATTAAATCCCTTAAAATCCTCACGTTTGTATACCCCCGGCCGGGCATGGTCGCCTTCTTTAAAGTTGAAATCAACTTCGCTTATGCCTTCCAGTTCGGTTAGTGAGAATGTTACCTCAGCAAGATAAGCGCGTGCACCCTCAGTTCCTGATTCACGGGTGAGATAATCAGCATCCTGGATTTTAACAAAGGCCTTTTTGCCTTCCTGTTTTACCCATTCCAGTTTAATTTGAGGGTATTTGTAATTTAAGGCATCAACAATATCCAGGTAACTCAGGTTTGTCATGTTAGCATCCGGATTAGGTTTGATCTCCATCAGTTGTGTACTGTCGTTCAGTTCCACTTCCCATGGAACTACAAGAGTTTTATTCTGATCGGCAACTGCCGCTGAATCGGCTGCCATTTCTTCCATGGACCTTTTTGAGGAATCGCTCTGGCAGGATGCCAGTAAAAACAGTGCGATTAATGCAATATAAAGTTCTCTTTTCATAATAAGATAATTTTAAGGTGTGCTATGTGCTACCGGAAGGATCTTTCCGTTAAAAAATTTATGTCCGTTTAAAGCGAAATCAGCAATGTATTTTCCCATTTCGAAAGCCATTACCGGCGACTGGTAGTCTGGAAAGGCTTTTTCAAGCATTTCGGTCTGTGCTGAACCCAGGGCAAGGCAATTAACAGAAATCTCCAGTCCCGAAAGCTCTGCTGCCAGGCATTCTGTCAGGGCATGAAGTGCGGCCTTGCTGGATGAATAGGCAGATAAACCGGAGAATTTCTGACTGCCCTGAAATCCACCCATACTGCCAATATTTACGATATGACTTTTAACAGCCATCAGGGGTACGATGTTTTGGATCATTTTAACATGTCCCAGGAGGTTAT
>CAZGWG010000243.1:0-6695 GCA_964529165.1 uncultured Sphingobacterium sp. | reverse complement strand
TGAATTTAATATGCCGCTTTCTATGCTCGGAAAATATGCAAACACTACACAACCAAAAAAAGGAGTTCAATGGAAAGCAAATTTTTATAAGACATCAAGCAGAAGTACCAATCCGCATTATTTAACCTGGTCACTTGTTCAAAATCCTGTACCGCAATTTCATCTTCCGCAATATTTTGGTACTTTGATATTCAACTAAGTATTTCGAATAGTTTAGGTATGAATTGAATTAAAGGCTTATGAAGAGAAGTGATTATTCAAGAAGGCAGTTTCTCAAGAAGAACTCTTTCGCAGGATTGGCTGCGATTATAGGCATGGGTATGACACCCGCACTTATAGCATCCGAAAAGAAAGATGCTCCTGCTAAGTCAAACCTTCAGGATAAGAGTTTTAATGAGCACAGTATTGTTGGAGGAACACTTGATCAACTGGGAGGGATGTCACTTCCAGATCTGCTGAACTATCACCGCAGCTATCTGAAAGATATTTATATACCAAACTGGGAACGTGGTATCGATCATCAATACGGTGGTTTTGCAAATGCAATCAGCCCGGGTCAGGAGCCCGATTTTGAACGGAAAGGCATGTATTTCCAGGGCCGGGCAGTCTGGATGTTCTCTTATCTCTACAATCATATTACACATGATAAAAAACATCTCGAAGCAGCCATAAAAGGTCGCGATTTTCTCGTAAAAAGTGCAATGACAGCCGATTATCGCTGGACATCTTTTGTGAGTCGTGACGGTACAAAACAACTGACTGAACCATTGGATCATTATGGTGATATCTATATGATGCAGGGTTTAGCCGAACTGTATGTCGCAACAAAGGATCAAAGGGATCTGGATCTGGCGATCAGGACGGCAATATCTGTAAAAGATCGTTTACTGTCTCCAACTTATCAGCATGTGGATGCACATACAGAATCGCTGGAGCCGGGAACCCGCCGACTCCCAAGCTGGCAGCATTTTTTGGCAGGTTTAACCATTCTTTTAAAGGTGAGCCGCAATCCCGTTGTTGAAAAAATAGCGAGATATTGTGTTCGTGTGATTTGTGAACATCACTGGAGGCCTGATGATGGCGTATTACTTGAACTACTCGACGACAACTTCAGGCCTTATACGTTTGATGCTCCCAACTGGGGTAATTTTTATCCGAAAGGAGTGAGTGGCTGGCATTCAATCCAGGCTTGCTGGATGGTCATGAATGAGTCTTTGAGAGTATCCCATTATCCAAGCTACAGAAAGGGTGTGGAAATGGGTATTTCTACACTCGAAAAGACCTATATCATGGGCAAGGGAATGCCTTCAGATATGGATCATGGGGGTTTGTCACTCAGCCATCCGGGTGCAAAGCTAAATGAGAACGGTAATATTGTTTGGGGCGCCCTTGATGATGTTCTGGTATTTTGCTTGTTGTGTATTGAGCATAATCAGGACCCTGTAGTTATAAATTATTATAATGATTGCTTTAAGATATATTCCTCTAAACCTGAAAAAATAGTTACCAATGGTTTATTACATACCCCGCGTCAGTTTTTTTATTCCATAGAGATTCTGGAGAGAATTATCGGCAGGGGAGGTAAGGTATCGGGGGTATTCGCGAAATCCTGACCATTCAGGGATGCACTAAGTATGCTCATTGAAATAATAAAAAGATTAAGAATTAATCACCGGATAAATAATAAAATAATATGTACAGAATTTTAACTTTCAGACTTCTTTTTTTAGCTCTTCTTTCAGTTCATACCGCTTATGCTTTTGGTAGTAATTCAGGTGATACACCGTCTGGCTGGAAGGAACAAAAGATTTCTGCAGAAGATCTTGCAAAATGGAGACAGCTTGGAAAAGGAAAGGTATTTACAATTTTAAACGCGCAGACCTGCCTTTCTGAGGCTGAGGACAGCCAGGGACTAATGCTGATGAGCCCGGAAACTTACGGGGATGTTATTCTTAAATACAAAGTTCTGGCCCTGACTCCAGCCACAGTGCTGGTCACAGTTTTATCGGCCTCAGACATTTCAGGGGGGAATGGATTGAATATACCATCGGATTATGCAGGAGGGATGAAGCTATTAAATGAAGATAGTAAAAATTATCTTCTTGCCTACAAGAATGCTCCCCATGCAGCCAATCCCTTTGTTTTAAAAAATCCGGGATCATCACAAACTGCACATGCATCGGTCCCTGACCTGATGATTGCCGGAATTTATTATGATGTTGAAATTACTAAAAGCGGTAATCAAATCAGCATGAGCATTGATGGTAAAAAGATTGTGGAGATGCAGGATAATTCTCCGCTTGGTAAAGGCAATATATTATTCAGAATAAGGGGAACCGCGGGTTTGACGGCATCCTGCCTGATCCGGGATGTCAGGATTTTAAGTCCAGCTAACTAACAGAAGTAATCAAAAAATTATTAAAGAAATATTAATGTATAGATCCAGACGAGAGTTCATCAAAAAGAATTCAATTACCTTATTAGGGGCTGGTGTATTAAGCGCTACCTCCACTAATCTTTTTGCCTCAGCAGCAGAATTTCTTGCCCCACAGACCAAAGATCTTTTGTTCTTTGATGCATTTGCACGCATTGGTCCGAGAAGGTATAAACATCCCGGCGAAAAATGGCAGCTGGAAGATCTGATCAAAGAATTGAATCATTGTTCAATTTCAGGAGCGCTTGTAGCGTCTACCTTATCACTCAGCTATGATGCAATGTATTCCAATCTGGAGCTGAGCAATAATCTAAAACCTTATCCTAATTTATTCGGGATCTGGAATGTGCTTCCTCATCATACGAATGAATGTCTTCCGCCGGCACAATTAAAGCTTAAGATGGCGGAGCATAATGTTCGGGCGGTTACCATTCATCCTGCTTCAAATGGCTGGGACTGGAGTGCACAATCAAGTCAGGAGCTGATGAAATACCTGAATGATAATAAAGTATTTACGATCACTACTGTATCTGAAATTGGTGGATGGAAGGAGTTAAACGAGTTTCTTGCGCGTTATAAATCAATTCCTTTGCTTGTCTCTGGAATTAGCTGGGGGGAGCAGCGTTATGCGATCGGATTATTGAAAGATTATCCGAATTTCCACATCAGTTTTGATCGAATGCAGATCAATGAAGGCCTAGAGTTTCTTTACAAAAGGGGACATATCAATCAATTGATTTTTGCAACAGATGCACCCACAATGTCGGCAGGAGCACATCGTACCTATATCGATTATGCAGACATTCCCGATGAGGCAAAAGCTAAAGTTGCAGGAGGGAATCTGATTCGCCTGCTGGGTGGTCAGCGTCCTCCTAAGGTTCATACAAACAGGTCTGAAGATATCTTGATGAGTTCTGTCAGGAATGGTAAACCCTTACCAGTTCCTGTGATCGATATGCACATGCACATGCTTCATGAGGGAATTAACGGAGCCGGGGGTACAGGCTATCACATGGAAAACGGTGGTCCGAAGGGAATCTTTAAAATGATGGATCGGCTGGGTTGTGTAGGAGGGGGCTTCATGAGCTGGAATGGGGTGGTAAGTAATGATTCAGTGCAGGGAAATAAGCTGGTTAGAGAAGCTCTTGATGCCTCTCCCAAAGGTTTCTGGGGACTAGCGACCTTTAGCCCGACACATTATACACAGGAACAATTAGCAGAGATGATTCCGCAGGTGTATTCAGATAAGCGTATAATCGGAATGAAGCCTTATCATTTTTACGGGATGGAATACCATAACCCGGCTTATGATATCTGGTGGGAATATGGGAATAAAAATGGTTTATATGCACTGATTCATCCTTCCAGAGCCGACTTACTAGAGGTCGATAAACTGGCAGAGAAGTATAAAAATGTACGCTGGGTAATTGCTCATGTAGGAGGAAGCTATAAAATGGCTGATATGGCTATTGAAGTAATGAAGAAACATAAAAACGTTTTTGCCGAAATTACACTTACTCCGGTGCCTTTAGGTGTCATAGAATACCTGGTTGATGCTGTAGGCGACGACAGAATTCTTTACGGTTCCGACTTG
Source organism: uncultured Sphingobacterium sp. (assembly GCA_964529165.1). Classification (GTDB taxonomy): domain Bacteria; phylum Bacteroidota; class Bacteroidia; order Sphingobacteriales; family Sphingobacteriaceae; genus Daejeonella. The sequence continues at coordinate 2,667 of CAZGWG010000243.1, read as the reverse complement.
CCCATGCGAGATCCGCGTCAGCAATTAGGCTGGCTGGTGTTTTCGAGCCTTCCATTGGCAAGTAAGAAAAAGATCCTCGGCGAAAATGCTTATGCCGTTATTGAACCTTGTATTAAGAATATGCCGGAGTATAATGTGCCGGAGGTTTTTAGGAATGGGAAATAGGAAATAGGGAATAGGGAATAGGGAATAGGGAATAGGAAATAGGGAATAGGATTTGAGCAATGGGAGATCAAATTTTAACGATTTAGATAATATTGATATTTTTCAGTTTTCTAGCCCATTTCCCATTCCCCATTTCCCACAGCCAATAACATTGAAAGTAATGAATAAACTAATGAATACAATTATCCTTGCCAGCATACTCTTATCAAGCCCTGCTGTTGCACAATGGCAGGCCGGTGTTGCCAAAGCAGATATTACCCCGACAGAACCGGTTCCATTGGCAGGATATGGCGGTAAAACCCGGATGTCGCAGGAGGTCGTACATCCGATCTGGTTGAAGGCAATGGCCTTGCGCGATGAAACAGGACAAACCTCAGTTATGGTGACTGCGGATCTGGTTGGGCTGAGTGATAAAATGGTAGGTATTATTGCAGCTAATGCACTCGAAAAGTTTAAGATACCAAGAGAACGCCTGATTTTGAATACTTCCCATAATCATTCCTGTCCGGTGACTGAAGATGTATTATGGATCTATTATGATTTTAATGATCAGGAAAGGGCGGCTAAAGACCGCTATACACAAATGGTATATCAGCGCTATGATGAAGTAATTGCTGCTGCCCTGAAAGATCTTTCTCCCGCAGAGATCCATTTTGAACATGGACTAGCCGGTATTGCAGTGAACCGCAGGAGGGCACGCGGGCCGGAAACCAGATCATTCGGCGGACAGGTGGATCAGGATGTTCCGGTACTGACTATTAAGTCGGGGGGGCAACTCAGGGGCATTCTTTTCGGTTATTCATGCCATACCACCGCTTTGGGAGGCTTAAGTATCAGCGGCGATTATGCAGGTTTTGCGCAGATTGAACTGGAAAAGCAATATCCGGGATCATTGGCCATGTTCGTTCAGAATTGTGGTGGCGATGCAAATCCACTGCCCAGGATCCGCGGAAATGAGGCAGAGGCTGTGAAACTTACTTCGATGTATGGACATATACTTGCTGAATCTGTTAAGCAAGTGATTGCAGCACCTATGAGAGCGATTAGCGGACCAATTAAGGCGGTAATGGGTGAAACAGAACTCTACCTTAAACAGGGATTATCCCTTACAGAACTGCAGAAAAAACTACCTGGTCTCAGCGGTATGGAGAAAACTGAAGTTGAGCATCAGATCAATCAGTATCAAACACTGGGAGCGCCGCCTGACCGGGTAAAATACCCGGTTCAGGTTTGGTTGTTTGGCTCCGGATTTACCTTTATTGCTTTAACCGGTGAAACTGTTGTGGATTATTCCCTCAAATTCAAAGGCCTGTATGGCTGGAACGATACCTGGGTCTTTGGCTATAACAATGATCTCTTAAGCTATGTTCCCAGCCTTAGAGTATTAAAAGAAGGCGGTTATGAAGGTACCGGAGGTATGGCTGAATACGGACACCGCGCACCTTACACGGAATCGGTTGAAAAGCAGATTAGTAAAAAGGTGGCGGAGTTGGTTAAGAAATCGAGGGAATAGTCCCGTACGAACGGGATAGAGTCCCGCCCATGCGGGATTTGTATACCGTCATCTCGACAAGCGAAACGTATTTTAATCCAATCACCCACTGTCCGTAGAGTTAAGCGCAGCGTCTCTACGGATTATTAAATAAATAAGAGTCTTCAGACTCGTCTATCCCCAATCCCGGTATTTTACCATAATAACATTCTTGTTGTCTACTTTTGGTGCAGACACAAACTGTTCCCATCCAAATCCTTGAACCAGGCAAATTTCCCCCAGGGAGTCTCATCTATCTTACCAACAGCAATTCCTTTACTTTCATATTCCCTGATTTGGGTTTCAATATCGTCTGTTTCATAAATGATACCTTGAAAGCCCGCAAGCGAAATGCTGGTATTACTTCCGGGAAGTCCCATTTGTATCCAGGTTTCACCATGAGAATCTGCAGCTTCAACAAGCACTTTAAAACCGAGCTTCAAATAGAACTCTTTGGCTTTTTGCCTGTCCGCAACAGGTATCATAATAATTTCTAATGATTTCATTTTAGTGCATTTTAAAGGTACAATGCAAAAATACCAGGAATAGATAAGCGCATTGTCGGGTAATAACGACAATATGGTGTGTCAATTGCGACAAAGAAATGTTATAAATTGACTACGGAAGTCTCCACTTTTCAAAGATTCACCCCCAGATTTTATCTTCCCCGGTTTTTTACTTAAAAATATTTTTGAAAATAAATCACGAAACCGAAATGTTGCGCATATATTTGCAACTGAATAGTTTCATTAAATTATAAGAACAAATGCGCAGAGACATTTTTCAAGCCATAGCAGACCCGACAAGACGAGCTATTATTGCCTTAATAGCATTGCAGGCAATGACACCCAATGCCATTGCCGAAAACTTCAACACAAGCCGGCAAGCAGTTTCAAAGCATTTACGCATTCTAACTGAGTGTGAACTTGTAAAAAAAAAAAAAAAAGGGAGAGAAATATACTATTCACTTG
>CAZGWG010000242.1:1377-6696 GCA_964529165.1 uncultured Sphingobacterium sp. | reverse complement strand
CCTGCTCAAAGGCCCTCATGGAATTATCGCAAGGAAGATGATGGTGGAATCATTGTAGATATGTTATGTCACTGGCGCTACGTGCTCGATCATGTTTTTGGAAAAGTAAAAGCGGTATCCTGTCTGGGTGCTACCCATATTCCAGAGCGTATTGACGAACAAGGCAAAGCTTATAAATGTACTGCAGATGATGCTGCTTATGCCACTTTTGAATTAGAAGGAGGTGTAATTGCCCATTTTAATTCATCCTGGGCGGTTCGCGTCCGCCGCGATGATCTGCTAACCCTGCAGGTTGACGGAACCAAAGGCTCGGCAGTTGCAGGTTTGAGAGAATGTTATACCCAACATTACGGAAACACACCTAAACCGGTATGGAATCCGGATATCGAGCAACCGATTAAATTTTTTGAGGGCTGGTCTAAAGTGCCTGAGCAGGAAGTTTTTGAAAATGCATTCAAAGTACAATGGGAACTGTTCTTAAGACATGTTGTAAAAGATGAACCATTCCCATGGGATTTGCGGGAAGGTGCAAAAGGGGTACAATTAGCAGAAAAAGGTATTGAAAGCTGGGAGAAAAGGTGTTGGCTGGATGTACCGGAGTTGTAGAGCAATGGGTTGTGAGAAATGGGCTATGAGCAATGAGATATGAGAAATGAGAAATGAGAAATGAGATATGAGATATGGGTACTGCCTAAGCTCAAATCCCGAGGCTCAGAGCCCAAGGCTCAAAGCCCAAAGCAATAATAATTTAATGTCATTTATTAGCATATCCTATGCAGAGAAAGAAAATAGCATTTATAACCGGAGGAACGCGTGGTATTGGTTTTGGCATTGCGCTGGAACTGGCTAAGGCTGGTTTTGACCTTGCGATCAATGGTGTCCGCGCTGAGGAAGCCGTACAGGAGGTGATTCGGGAACTTGAAACACATGGCGGACGAGTTATTTACTGCCGGGGCGATATCGCTTCAAAAGCAGACCGAACTGCAATGATTGAAAAAATCAAGGCTCATTATGGAGGTCTGAATGTTTTGGTCAATAATGCAGGGGTAGCACCCAAAGAGCGTAAAGATATTCTGGAAGCATCCGAAGAAAGCTTTGAGTATCTGCTGTCCACCAATCTCCAGGGGCCCTATTTCCTTACCCAGGCAGCTGCAAACTGGATGATTTCCCAACAGCAGGAGGATAAAAATTTCAAAGCTTGTATAATCAATGTTTCATCCATCTCAGCAACAGTTGCATCTGTTAACCGTGGTGAATATTGCGTTGCAAAAGCAGGCTTAAGTATGACAACACAGCTTTTTGCTTCCCGTCTGGGTGAGTATAATATTCCGGTTTACGAGGTAAGACCTGGTATAATCCATACCGATATGACCGCCGGTGTTACCGAAAAGTACGATAAATTAATTGCTGAAGGCCTTTGTGTTCAAAAGCGCTGGGGTGAAGCTTCTGATGTTGCTAAAGCAGTGCTTGCACTGGCAACAGGTTATTTCCCCTACTCCACCGGACAGGTCATTATGGTTGATGGTGGGCTAACCCTCTCCCGTTTATAAACAAATCAATAAATTTAGTTTAAATGAAGCAGAACCCTACTGATACTCAAGCTACTGATCAGAGCTCTTCCGATCCTGTTGATTTCAACTATATCATCAAACAACTGTTACAAATTCCTGTACTGGTAGCTGCACTAGGTTATCTTGTGGACATGTATGACCTCTTTTTGTTCAGTGTAGTACGGGTACCCAGTTTATTATCCCTTGGAACTTCTCAGGAGGCTTTGTTGGATGATGGGATCATTTTATTGAATTTACAGATGGCCGGGCTCCTGATCGGAGGAATATTCTGGGGGATTCTAGGGGATAAAAAAGGTCGCCTTTCTGTACTTTTTGGCTCAATCCTGATTTACTCACTGGCTAATATTGCCAATGGCTTCGTCACTTCTTTTGAACAATATGCCGTTTTAAGATTTATAGCAGGTATTGGTCTGGCGGGTGAATTGGGGGCAGGAATCACGCTCGTGGCAGAAGTACTTCCGAGGAAAATTCGTGGATATGGGACCACCCTGGTCGCAACAATGGGTGTATTAGGGGCCGTTCTGGCTTATTTCATGGCTGATCTTTTTGATTGGCGTACCTCATATTTCATTGGTGGCGGACTGGGACTTTTGTTACTTGTACTCCGGATGAAGGTATTTGAATCAGGAATTTTTGTAAAAATCAAGGATAAAAATATCGAACGGGGTAATGTTTTAATGCTTTTTAATAATAAAAAAAGGTTTTTTAAATACCTTAAATGTATCCTGATCGGTTTACCTATCTGGTTTGTTGTAGGAATATTGATAACATTCTCTCCTGAATTTGGTAAGGCCCTTGGAATAACAGAACCGGTCAACGCAGGGAAGGCCGTTATGTTTGCCTTTTCAGGTCAGGTGCTCGGTGATCTGGCAAGCGGATTTCTAAGCCAGTATTTCCAGAGCAGAAAGAAAATCATTTTAAGCTTTATGCTGATTTCCTCTCTTATAGCGGCAGTTTATCTTTTATTCCCGACAAAGGATATTGTTGTTTTCTATGTTATATGCACACTTTTAGGCTTTGCTAACGGCTACTGGACGCTGTTTGTGACTGTTGCTGCCGAAATGTTTGGAACTAACCTCCGGGCAACGGTCGCTACTTCGGTTCCTAATTTTGTCAGGGGCTCTGTGATACCGTTAACAGCATTATTTATTCAGTTCAAAGGGAGTTGGGGCATTATTTATGCGGCAGCCGCAGTTGGTTTACTGTCGTTTGTAATAGCTGTAATTGCACTCAAGTATTTGGATGAGACCTTTCATAAGGATTTGAATTATGTGGAAGAAGATGGGGAATAGGGACCCGATAGCTATCGGGTGGAAAATGTGGAATAGGAAACGAGAATGGAATAGGAATAGTTCTAAAGATTAAAATTCTAGAGATGAGGTCAATATTAATTTTTTGTTTGATGTTGGGGATATTATCGGATGCATCTGCCCAGGGTTCTGAGACGGTTCGGATTGTGAATGATCATATTGTTAGAAAAAACAGTATTGTCAGATTCAAATTAAAGTCTGCAGGGGCTAAAGAGAATATATATCTTATTGATAAGGACAAAAAGAAGTATCCTGTACAATTTCTAAAAGATGGCTATGCCTGTGCGATAATGAGTCTTAATCCTGGGGAAGTTAAAAGCTTTAAAACGATCAGGGAAAGAAAATCAGCAAGCAAAGCAGATGTTTTATTAACAGAGGCTGAAGCTAAATTCACAGTGAATGGCAAGCAGGTTATCGGTCTGCAAACCGGTAAAAAAAAATTGGCGGCAGAGATTGAACCTGTATTCCGACGCGGAGGGTATATTTTTCCGGTGCTCTCCCCTTCCGGTCTTTCAGTTGCTGATGATTACCCATTAAATCATAAACACCATCATGGGATATGGGCTGCATGGACAAAAACTGAATTTGAGGGTCGGAAGCCCGATTTTTGGAATATGGCTGATAAAACAGGTACTATTTTGTTTGAGGGAATTAAAAATACGGAGTCAGGATCAGTATTTGCGTCTTCAGAATCTGTAAATGCATATTATGATCTCTCAGTAAGCCCAAATAAGAAGGTTTTGGATGAAAACTGGATGATTAAAGTTTACAATACAGAAGGTGATGAAAAGCCTTATTATATCATTGACCTGGAACTCAGACAGCAAAATTCCAGCTCTTCTGTCTTAAAACTTCCGGAATATTTATATGGAGGAATCGGCTTTAGAGGCAATGGAGAGTGGAATGGAAAGGATAATGCCAATTTTTTGACTTCAGAAGGCAAGGACAGAAGTAATGGGCACGCTACCACTTCAAAATGGGTTCACATCAGTGGTAATATTGGTGGAAAACTTAGTGGTATCAGTATTTTATCCCATCCGGATAATTTCCGATCTCCACAACCCATGCGTATCCATCCTACAGAACCTTTCTTTTGTTATGCACCATCACAAGCAGGCGACTTTGAAATTAGGCCAGGAAAGGAATATATAGCCCGGTATCGCTTTATTGTTTATGATGGTGCACCTGAAGCTGCTTTTATCAATAGAATGTGGGATGATTATGCTCATCCATTGGTAATTAATAAATAATCAAAAATGGCAGCATACAAGATTTATCCAACCAAGCAAAGTCAGTATAGTTTAATTGCAAATAAAACAATCAATATGGCTTACTTAAAAGTATTTATTTTCTTCTGTTTTGCGCAGCTCATTATTCTCCATGCAGAAGCACAAACAATCAATGATTATCCCCAGGATAAGAAAACCATTGAAGAAGGAAAAGCCTTATTTACCCAGAACTGCAGTTCCTGCCATAGTTTTACACAGAGAGGTATCGGGCCGGATTTATCAGGTATAACTACTGAGCTAACCAAGCCTGCACTCCTTCGCTTTATTCGCAATTCACAGAGTGTAATTGAAGGTGGAAACCCGCGTGGGATTAAATTGCTGCAGGAATATAAGGTTCCAATGCCTTCATTCGAAGCCCTGAGCAATGATCAAATGCTGTCAGTATTGGCCTATATCAATACATTTAAGGTAAAAAAAGAAGCAGCAACTGAAAAATTTGGGCCTGTATTGAATGACCCTATCCCCGAAAAGATAAAAAAATCAGGTTTAAGACTTGAACTGGAGGAAGTTACTAAAGCCAATCCAAGCGCCGACAAAATACCTCTGGCCAGAATAAATCAAATGCGGGTTTTACCAGGTAAGAAGGAACGCAGCTTTATTGAAGATCTGAGAGGTAAATTATATGAATTAAAAGGCAGTCAACTGACTGAGGTAATGGATATTAGTACTCAAAGACCAGCCTTTATTTCAGTACCAGGTTATGCTACCGGTTTTGGAAGCTTTGCCTTCCATCCCAATTTTTATAAGAACGGATTATTTTATACCATTCATTCTGAAAAGCCGCGCTCAGCTCCCTCAGATTTCGCTTATGCGGATTCCATTCCTGTTCTGGTACAATGTGTACTTATGGAATGGAAAATTAATGACCCGAAATCTGAGAAGTTTGAGGGTAAAAGCAGAGAGCTTTTGCGGATTGACATGCCTACTGTAATTCATAGTATGCAGGAAATTGTCTTTAATCCCCTCTCCCGGCCCAAAGATTCAGATTATGGATTATTATACCTTACAATGGGCGACGGTGGTTCGGCAGAAGCCGGATTTTCTTTCCTTTGCAATACAAACACTCAGATCAGAGCTTCTGTTTTACGCATAGACCCTCGGGGAAATAATAGTAAAAACGGGAAATATGGGATCCCTTCAATCAATCCA
>CAZGWG010000242.1:0-1367 GCA_964529165.1 uncultured Sphingobacterium sp. | reverse complement strand
AGCGACAATGATGATAAAACTCTTGGAGAAGTATTTGCGAGAGGATTCCGGAATCCCAACAGGGTAGCCTGGACACCCGAAGGAAAGATGCTGATTTCTGATATCGGTTTAAATAGTATTGAAGAATTAAATCTGATTGAGGCGGGAGCTGATTATGGCTGGCCACAGCGGGAAGGAACATTTTTCCTGAATAATAAAGGCAAAATGAATAAGGTATATGCATTACAACCTGATGAACGGAACTTTAAATTTGTTTATCCCCTTGCTCAATTTGATCATGATGAAGGGAATGCAATATCAGGAGGTTATGTTTATGAAGGCAATATCGAACAGCTTAAGAATAAGTATATTTTCGGCGATGTTACAACCGGAAGGGTATTTTACCTTAACAATGAGGAAATTGAAGCAGGCAAAGAAGCCCGAATTCTGGAATTTGACTTGTCATTTAATGGAGTCACCTCTACCTTTAAAAACATCACCTCCAGCCGCAGGGCTGATCTTCGTTTTGGATTAGGGGCGAATAAGCAATTCTATCTGTTTACTAAAACTGATGGAAAAATCTGGAAAGTAACGGGATGTAAGTGATTATGATTTTACTCCCGCATTGTCAGAGGTACAATGCCAGAATCTTAGCCTTCTCAGTATTCCAATAAGTTCGTTAAAGTATTTTTGACATTAAAGCAACACGATTGCTCAATAGGCCCCAGCTTTAGCTGGGGTTTTCGAGTTAGATCATTTCAGGCTTCAGCCCGACATTCAGCAAAATTCGGGGGAAATTATATTGGGCTTTAGCCCGACTAGTACGGTCGCTCAATAGGCTCCAGCTTTAGCTGGGGTCAATGAGATTGTTCGTTTTCGGGCTTCAGCCCAATATTCAGCAACAGGTGAGAAAAATTACATTGGGCTTTAGCCCAATGGATAGAAAATTAACTTCCTCCAAATTGTTTGAACCCCATTTTATCAACAAAGCTATTGTATTCTTCTTCAAATGATTTTCTCTGATGATGCCTTTCCTGATTTTTAATGTATTCTCTTACCCTTGCTAAATTGGATTCAGAAACAGAAATTGCCAGGTATTCATCCTGCCATTCAAATTTTGATGCAAAGGAATTGGTAAATCCCCCTCTCAGGTTTATCCATCTCGAGGATTCCCCTTTGATTAATTGTAGAACATCTTTAATACATTGATTGCTTTTTAAAGAAATGAGACAATGACAATGTTCATCATATCCGTTTATGGTATCTATATAAATATTTTTCTTTTTCGAATTTTCGCGAATGTGATCCCATAGTTCATTCCGGAATTCCGAAGATTTTAGAAATGGAATTCGGTTTATTGTGCTCCAAACACAATGGATAATTATTTT
>CAZGWG010000241.1:0-6727 GCA_964529165.1 uncultured Sphingobacterium sp. | reverse complement strand
CAGCCACATTCAGAAAGGTATCATATTTATCTTTTTTATTAATTGATAATGAATTATACTCAATAGCGCTGCTTCTTACAGCCAGTCTGCCGTCAGTATCTCCCATGAGTTCATGATACGCATCAAGTATTCTTTCATAAAGATCCCCGGGAATTCTGGCTCCTAAAATCAGTGCTCTTGCCTGTTTAGCGATATCTGAAATAGCAGCAGGGTTCGATTTATTCATCCCCGCAATCAATTGATCATGCACACCATCAAGTTTATTGTATGCTATAAAATGACGGAATGCCGATGCAGTAATAACAAAGCCATTGGGAACTCTTATATTCCCGGGCACTTTTTGTGTAGCTATTTCACCCAGAAAAGCATTTTTTGCTCCTACCTCCTCCGCATCAGCAAGTGTGATCGTTTTCAGTCTTAGAATATAATCTTTCATAGTCTAAAATTATTTTTACTTGTCTGCAAGGCTTCATCTAATTAATCTATATAAATTTATAAAAATGAAATCTCACATTACGAAAATGCATGCTTTGCAGCGTCCTATTAATGATAGCTGTTATCAATTATAATGATCTAAGTCATACTCTGAGAATAATATTAATTCAATTTTTACACTGTAATCTAAACGGTAAAATCTTTATCAGAAACCATATTTTGATCATATTTCCCTTTAAAATCAGATTAATAATGTAATTAAAATGGCTGAATCACAAAACTTCAGAGATCATATCCCAACAATAACCGATACAGGTAATAAAAGAAAGTGGATGTATCCCCAGATAATAAAAGGTAAGCTTTACCAGTATCGCAACATAGTAAGCTACGGTCTGCTGATACTTCTCTTTACCGCACCATTTATTAAAATCAATGGTGAACAAATGATTCTTTTAAACGTAATGGAAAGGAAATTCGTCTTTTTTGGAATCATTTTCTGGCCTCAGGATTTCTACCTCTTTGTACTTGCCCTATTAACCTTTATGGTTTTCATTGTCATGTTTACCGCCATCTTTGGCAGGGTATGGTGCGGCTGGGCATGTCCCCAAACCATATTCATGGAGATGGTCTTCAGAAAGATTGAAAACTGGATTGAGGGCGACTGGATACATCAGCAAAAATTAAATCAGGCAGCCTGGAGTTTTGAAAAAATTGCAAAAAAGACTGCCAAACACTCCATTTTTATTATCATTTCCTTTTTGATCTCGAATATTTTTCTAGCCTATATTATAGGATCTGATGAACTGATTAAAATCATGTCTGAACCACTGGGGCAGCATCTGAGCGGATTTATTTCCATCCTCATCTTTACCATGGTCTTTTATATTGTCTTTTCATACTTAAGGGAGTTGGTTTGTACAGTGATATGTCCTTATGGCCGCTTACAAGGGGTATTACTCGACAATCAAAGCATCATTGTAGCTTATGATTATGAACGGGGTGAGCCAAGAGGTAAAATAATGAAAAACACCGAGCAGGAGCATTTAGGCGATTGCATTGATTGTAAAGTTTGTGTTCATGTATGTCCGACAGGAATTGATATCCGAAATGGCACACAGCTTGAATGTATTAATTGTACTGCCTGCATCGACGCCTGCGACATGGTAATGGAAAAGATAAATCGTCCGAGCCGGCTGATAGGTTTTATGTCAGAAGATCAGATAAAAACAAAATCTCCGTTCAAACTAAGCCGGAAAGTGTATGCCTATTCTGTGGTATTACTTATTTTATTCTCGGTGCTGAGTTTTATGCTCATTAGCAGAAGCGATATAGAAACCACTCTTTTACGGGCCGGTGGAACGCTTTACCAGTTAAGAGATAATGGAACAGTTAGCAATTTATATAATGCCGAACTAGTCAACAAAACCACAAAATTGGTTAAATTTGAGATGAGGCCAATAGATCCTGACACAGAAATCCAATATATCAGGAAAGAAGATGAGATTAAAAAAGGACGTAGTGTAAAAGTCACCTTCTTTGTAATCAGGCCACAAAAAAGTGTCGATAAATACAAATCAGAGATCGGAATAGAAATTTGGTCTGAAGGTAAACTAATTGATAAGATCAAAACTAATTTCATAGCACCACCTAACGAATAAAGATGAACTGGGGAACAAAACTTATAATTGGAATGGCATTATTCATGTCGTTTATAATCACGTTGGCGGTATTAATGATCAGAAGTGACTCCGATGACCTTGTGGATGTAAATTACTACGAAAAGGGGATTGAATACGATAAAGACTACGAACGAAAAAGCCAGTTGATTAAAGACAATGCAGAACCTGAGATTAGCGTAAATGATAATTTGAAAATTGTTTTCAAAGGCCCTGCCAAAGGGAATATCCGTTTTATACATCCCTCTGATAAGACAATGGACAGTACAATGAATTTTAATTCCGGCACTACTAATAAGACCGAATTACCTCTTAAAAATTTCAGAAAAGGGCATTGGAATATTTCTCTGGAATGGGAAAGTAATGGAAAAGCATATTTGTACAATAAGAACATCACAATAAATTAATAACAGAATATTACTTCATAAGTATTAAAGACTTTCGATAAATGAGCTATAACGAACTCGCATTTTTTACCGGTCTATTCGGCAGCATCCATTGCATTGGAATGTGCGGACCTCTGGCCTTTGCAGTTCCAAGCATTCATCAGCAAACCTGGCTGATCATTTTTGATAAGCTGATTTATAATCTTGGAAGGACAATAACTTATACACTACTGGGTCTGCTCATCGGATTAGCCGGACAACAACTGTGGTTAGCCGGAATGCAACAAACAATCAGCATATTAACAGGTGTTTTCATCATCCTTGCTGCCACTTCAAGAATTCTCAAACTTTCATTAGGAAATGGAGTATGGTTCTCTGGGCTTGTCCGCTCATTCAATAAATTACTAAGCTATGCACTGCGGCATAAAGCAGGACACCTGATGATAGGGATTCTAAACGGTTTTTTACCTTGCGGATTTGTATATCTGGCGATGGCCGGAGCACTAAATACCGGAAGTGTAACAGCTTCTGCACAATACATGTTCTGGTTCGGAATAGGTACATTGCCACTGATGATGGCTGCAATGGTCAGTACCGGATTTGCCGGCCCGCTATTCCGTCGTCGTATTAATAAAGCTATACCCTTTGTTATGCTTGGATTAGGAGTATGGTTTATTCTGAAAGGGATGAATCTTGATATTCCCTATTTAAGTCCGCCTAAAATGGATACAGGGGTTGAGGTTTGTTCCGTTGCGCATTAAATCCCCAATGACAAACGGGTTGAAGACTGGAATGTTACGGATCGGGTTAGTAATGACATCATTGTTCTTCAAAAATGTATAACAATACCAATCTCGGGTTCTGAAATTCTGATTATGAACTTTAGAAGACGCTGCTTCCCTTAAAGACTCAATCTGCAGTCATTTCAGACCAGTTTGCCTGTCGTACGGGCTCGACCCGGAATCAACCCGCCATACTAAACAATTGTGTCTCCGGCTGACTAGCCCAAAGCCTGGCATCAAAGGCCATACAGATATTTCTAAGAAAACGTTTTCCGAATGGTGTAACAGTTAAACTATGATCTCTGATAATGAGTAATCCATCCTCCTGCATTGTTTTAGCACGCTCCAGTCCCGACTCCATTGCTTCAATTAAAGGCTCCGTTGCACTCCATTCCGTTTTCCCCTTGCACATCAGATTTAAAATATGCTTTCTGATGATCAGATCCTCTTCTGTTAAATGATGGCCTTTAAATAACGGAAGCTGATCATTATTAACCATTTGCAGGTAATCTTCTACCTTTTTGACATTCTGTGCAAAAGCGAACCAGCTATCACTGATTGAAGAAACCCCAAGTCCAACCATTAATTGAGTATACTGATGAGTATAACCCATAAAATTCCGGTGAAGTTTTCCTGAATATTCCGCTTTGTAAAGGCTATCTGTGCTGAGTGCAAAATGATCCATACCAATTTCTTCATAACCCATTGAAGTAAACATCTGCCGGCCTAATTCATACAAGCTTTGCTTCTCAGCTACCGTAGGAAGGTCAGCTTCTGTAAAACTCCTTTGTCCGGGTTTGATCCATGGCACATGAGCATAACTATAAAATGCGATACGATCGGGCATTAGTTTTTCAACCTGAAAGATTGTATCTCCCAGACCTTCATAAGTTTGCAGCGGCAAGCCATAAATCAGATCGAAATTAATTGAACTATACCCTATTGCTCTTGCCAGTTCAGTTACAGCTTTTACCTGCTCAAAGCTTTGCATACGGTTGATTATACGCTGTACTTTTGGATCAAAATCCTGTATCCCAAGACTCAAACGGCGAAAACCCAGAGTATATAAAATTCTGAGATGATCTTCTCTTGTATTATTGGGATGAGCTTCAAAACTAAATTCTGCATCCGGATGTAAATCGGCCGAATCAGTCAGCCCATCGATAAGAAGCCTGAGATTTTCAGCAGAAAAAAAAGTTGGTGTCCCACCACCTAAGTGAATTTCCCTGATTAACGGCCTTTCTGCAAACACCTCCCTGTATAATTTCCACTCCTTCAAAACAGCCTGTATATATGGATCTTCCACCTGATGATTCCGTGTAATACGCGTATTACAGCCGCAATAGGTACAAAGACTTTCGCAAAAAGGCAGATGGACGTATAAACTTATTCCGTTACCTGAATTACTTTGGTCAAAAGAAAGTTTAACCGAATCTTTCCACTGACTGATATCAGGAGCATCATTACTCCAATAAGGCACAGTTGGATAGCTGGTATAACGTGGGGCTGCCACGTGGTATTTATTAATTAAGTTCTGAGTATTCATACTTGATTGATTGGGCTTCGATTTCAGCGTTTTGAGCATCCGTCGGCACATATACATGCTTTCCCTGAACATTTTCCAGCTTGCCAGTTATCCAGGTTCTTAATAGTAAGATTTGCAATTTCCTGAAGCGACTCTTTTGTCAGAAAGGCCTGATGAGGAGAAATAATTACATTGGGAAATGATAATAATTCTTCCATTACCGGATCTTTTATACGGTCTTCACGGTGATCAGCATAGAATATCCCTTTCTCAAACTCATATCCATCCAGTCCAAGCCAGCCTATTTTACCACTACTTAAAGCTTTAAGTAAATCGCCCGACTTTATCAATCCTCCTTTGCTGGTATTAATCAGCATTACTCCATTTTTCATTTTGGAAATGCTTTGTATATTGATGATATGTCTTGTCTCGGGAGTTAATGGAATATGCAGCGATATAATATCTGAGTCAGATAGAATCTGATCAAAGCCAACTTGTTCTATCCCATTCAGATCTGAAAGCGGTTTAATATCATATACCAGTATTTTACAACCTAAACTGGCAAAGGCTGAAGCAGTAGCTTTTCCAATAGCACCAAATCCAACAATTCCTACTGTTTTTCCTTTAAAATCGAAGCCAATGTGCTGATCTATTCTGAAATCAAACTCCCTGCAACTATTTACTGTACTGATGATCTTACGGCCTAGAGACAGTGCGAGCATAATAGTATATTCTGAAACCGCCGTTGGGGAGTATGAAGGTACATTCGCTAGCTTAATATTTCTTTTACCTGCTGCCTCTCTGTTGATATGATCAATTGATACTGATCTTGTTGTAATGTATTTAATCCCCAGATCAGCCAATTTCTCAATTACATCCTCTGAAAGATTATCCTGGCTTGAAACAACAACTGCCTCCTTCCCTTGTGCATAAATTGCAGTTTCAAGACTTAATGCATTAGAAATCAATGTAATGTCGTGCTGCTTTTGATTTGCACGAGCTACAAATTCCTTTTCAAATTCTCTGACACTATAGGCAACAACTTTCATCAATAAAACATTTATTCCAAAAGTAGCTTTAGGAATAAATTTCCGTAATGAGTGATGTCATAAAGAAAAATGATCTTTATCAGTTTTTCATTTTATGGAGCTTGGAAAAATCGATGATATCGATCACACTTCCCTTTTTTTCAATGATTCCTTCATCTTTGAAATCACTCAATGTTCTGCTAACTGTTTCTGTAGCCATGCCGGCCATTGATGCGAGATCTTCTCTAGAAATCCGGATTTGAGCCTCCGAAGTTTCTGCTTTACTTTGCTGTTTTGCCAGACGGATTAAAATCTCAGCCATTCGTTTTCTGACTGAGTGATAGGCCAATTGGAGTAACTGTTCCTCTTTTTCGATCAGGTTACTGGAAAGCACCTTAATAAATTTCTGACCAATATCCGTATAGGTATCAAGAAGCTGTTTTACAATGTCCTTCGGAAGAAGACAGATTGTAGTATCATCCACAGCTTCAGCCGTTTCGTTATATTGATCACCTGATAGCATTGCCTGTATACCCAGATACTCTTCAGGTCCATACATTCCGGTCACCAATTCTCTTCCATCTTCACTTAATTTGACTGCCTTTACCCTTCCGCTCAGAATTAAATATATCCCTGTGATTGTATCACTCTCATAATAAATAATCTGCTTTTTTCTAACCTGTTTTACTTTTCGGTCAGCTATAATTTTCTTCAATTCATCCAAGCCCTGATTCTGATTAGTCAGTTGCTTGAGACTTTCGAAGGATTTACTATAAAAAGCTTCTATTTTCTCCTTTTTCTGAAAGCGCGATTCGATGGTATTCAGTAATTCCATATCATCAAACGGCTTGGTCAGATAATCATCCGCCCCCATATCCATTCCTTTCCTCATATC
>CAZGWG010000240.1:4993-6733 GCA_964529165.1 uncultured Sphingobacterium sp. | reverse complement strand
CCATATTATACTGAAAGTATTGGATAAGCGTATTATTGGGACAAGCGGCTGTAATTCTTTCAACGGAAGTTATGAACTTCTTCCCGGTATGCGGATAAGTCTCTCACAAATTGCCAGCACCAGAATGGCCTGTCCGAATATGACTATTGAAGATCAGCTTTTTGAGGTATTTTCTAAGGTTGATAACTATACCCTCGCAGATGGGATTCTTAGTTTGAACCGTGCGAGAATGGCTCCTCTAGCCAGATTTAAATTGATAGATTTGTAAAAGTAAAGAATATCTCAATATTGTCAGGCAATTACCGGTTCCCTGTATTTCCTTAATAATATTTATACATTAGTTCATACAACAGAAACTTACTGGCTTAGGGCTAAACATGTATCAGGGCAAAATGAATCAGCAAAATACTCAGGATAGAATAAAAAGTCCGTTGCTGATTTACATTCTGAAATGGCTATCCATTTCATTAATTGTTGGGATTCTTGCAGGCACCGCTTCTGCATTCTTCCTGGTTTCCTTAGACTGGGTGACAAACTTTCGTGAAAACAACCTCCTGATTATTGCTTTTTTACCCCTTGGCGGACTCACTATTGGTCTTGCCTATCATTACTGGGGCAGTGATGTTGTTAAGGGTAACAATCAATTACTGGAAGAGTTTCATGAGCCAAAACAGGTAATACCACTAAAGATGGCTCCTATGGTATTATTTGGCACATTAATCACTCATTTATTTGGCGGTTCAGCCGGGCGTGAGGGTACAGCGGTACAAATGGGTGCAGCCATATCCGACCAGTTCAGCCACTTATTCAAATTGATACATCAGGACCGGCAAATCCTGATTATTATTGGAATAAGTGCCGGTTTTGCATCTGTTTTCGGCACACCGTTTGCCGGTGCTATTTTTGCACTTGAAGTGCTTATTCTTAAAAAATATCGCTATGATGCTATTTTACCAAGTATACTGGCAGCACTGATCGCTGATTATACTTGTACTGCATGGGAGGTAAGTCATACCCAATACAGTATCCCATCTGTTCCGGAAATGAATATTGAAAATGCCTTGTGGACTATGCTGGCGGGTATAATTTTCGGAATTGCTGCAATGATTTTTTCAAGGTCGACTCATTTCTGGTCGCAACTATTCAAAAAGATAAACTATGCCCCTTTAAGACCTTTTATTGCAGGCATATTTATCGCTGCTGCTGTTTTATTAACAGGCAGCTCAAAATATATCGGCCTGGGTATACCTGTCATTGAAAGCGCATTCAACAGCAATCTGAATTCATACGATTTTCTGCTTAAAATTCTTTTCACCACATTCACCATTGGAGCAGGATTCAAAGGCGGTGAAGTTACCCCCTTGTTTTTTATCGGCGCAACACTTGGAAATGTTCTGGTTTGGTTTATCCCGCTCCCGATGGCCCTGCTTGCAGGTATGGGGTTAGCTGCAATATTTGCTGGTGCGAGCAATACTCCCATTGCTTCAACGTTATTAGGAATTGAATTATTCGGGATTGAAAGTGTATATTTTATCGGCATTGCATGTGCGTTCTCTTACCTGTTTTCGGGCGGAACAGGTATCTATAACTCTCAAATCAAAGGCGGTTATAAGCACCAAATCTATGATTTGCTCAGATTAAGAAAAACGGAAATTAAATAACAAACCTGAGAATATTTATTTTCGTATATTATTGTAAGGGATTTGATTCTTTTAAAAACGAATCTTTTCTTAATTTACA
>CAZGWG010000240.1:0-4983 GCA_964529165.1 uncultured Sphingobacterium sp. | reverse complement strand
AGTCAAGATTTGAAGTTTACATGTTTTAGAAAACAAATGTTAGTCATGAAAAACCTAAGCCTGGATTCGTACTCCACGTATAAATTCGAGCATTTTTTCGAATTATCACCTGATTTGCTATGCATTGCAGGCTTTGATGGATATTGGAAACGAATCAACCCTTCCGTATCCAGAATATTAGGGTATAGTGTTGAAGAACTCTTATCGAGACCAATCACAAGTTTTGTACATCCCGATGACAGGTTAATAACTGATAAATCCCGTGAGTTTCTAACAGAAAGCACTCCGCTGATAAATTTTGAAAACCGCTATATCTCAAAAGATGGAAGAATTATCTGGCTTTCCTGGACTTCGATGCCGGTTGAAAAAGAAAGACTTATTTACGCAATAGCAAAAAATGTTACATCTAAGAAAAAATTAGAAGAAGAACGAAATCAGCAGCTCCTGATCCTTACAAAAACTCATCAGGATTTAAAGCAATTAAGTTATACCACTTCTCACGACCTCAGATCGCCGATCAATAATTTACTTTCATTAGTGAGTTTGCTGGATGATTCAAAAATCAATGACCCTGAAATTCTTCAGTATCTGGCATTCCTGAAATCATCAGCCGAAAATTTAAATGAGATTCTGAATAATTCGGTAGATGTTCTCACCCAAAAAGATCAATTGAATATTCAGATTGAAGAACTTGATCTGGAACAACATCTGAATTCAGTATTAGATTCAATCCAGTCTATATTAGAGGGATCCAACGTAAGTATTAAAGCTGATTTTTCTCAGCTTAAAACCATTAAATTCAATAAGAATTACTTGGAAAGTATTTTGCTTAATCTGATTACAAATTCCATCAAATATGCCAGATCCGGCATCTCCCCTATTATATCAATCCATTCAACACGATCTAATGGAATCAATCAATTAGTTATTTCTGATAATGGAATGGGCTTTGACATGGAAAAGGTAAGGGATAAAGTTTTCGGGCTCAATCAAAAATTCCATGATCACCCGGATAGTAAAGGAATCGGACTTTACCTGGTTTATAATCATATCAACAGTCTTGGCGGAAGCATTTCACTGGATAGCAAGATAAATGAAGGAGCAACCTTTACTATCTCCTTTAAGGATTAATTACTCTTTATTTACTCACTTTTTCTCCTGTCCATTTCAGGAAAAGGTAATCACCAATGTCCGGTAAAAGTTCTTGTGCTGCGACTCCGTTAGGTGGTCTTACGTTTATAAAAAATACAAAAGGCCAGTCCCGACCCTAAAGGGCAATGTCATAAGAAAAAATTCCAGGCTGAATTCCAATCATTAGGCTTGAAAATACCCTAAAGCATGATATTGCTCTTTCCGGATCAAGCTTAACCCTCTTTGAGGATGAGACTTTCTTTTAGAAATCGGACAAAAAACATTCAATCCAATCCATATAAATCTGCTTTATTCAGAACTTAATTTTAACCGGACACTAATGAAAAGATAATTTGAATATCCCCCGCAAAGAAGTATATTTAAACAGGTAATTTATTCAGGTCTGGGTAAATTTTCAGAACCCTCGTTTCTGGCCGCTTAAACACTACTATTAGCTATTGCATTAAGAAAGCTTTTCTAATTCCGGATTATCCAAATAAGAAAATGAAACAGAATGAATATACCCCGAAGTTTATCTCCCTTCTTCGTTCGGGTATCAGCAAACAACAAATCAGTAAAGATATACTAGCCGGAATAATTGTCGGTATTGTGGCCTTGCCACTGGCAATTGCATTTGCAATTGCTTCGGGAGTTTCACCAGAAAAAGGTCTTATTACTGCAATTATTGGCGGACTTATTGTTTCTTGTATGGGTGGAAGCCGGGTACAAATTGGAGGGCCAACCGGTGCATTTATTGTTATTGTATATGCCATTGTTCACGATCATGGAATTGGTGGCTTAACCATTGCAACCTTTATGGCCGGGTTTTTAATGATTGGAATGGGCTTTGCCAAACTCGGCAACTACCTTAAATTTATTCCCTATCCACTCATTGTAGGCTTTACAAGCGGAATTGCACTAATCATATTCTCCTCCCAAGTAAAGGATTTTCTCGGTTTGCCGGTACAAAGTTTACCTCCTGATTTTATAGATAAATGGTTAGTTTATAGTGATTATATAGGGCAGATAAACTGGGTTGCCTTTGCTATAGCCCTAAGCACTGTGCTTATCTCCCTGAATTTTCACAGGATAAGCTCTAAGATACCCGGTTCAATTGTTGTTATATTCTTAAGCACCACAATTGTTTATTTCTTTGATTTACCTGTAGAAACGATTGAAAGTAAATTCGGAGAGATACCTAACAAAATCTCGATGCCCACTGTTCCTGATATTGATTTTGCTACAATCAAAATCCTGATACAACCTGCCATAGCTATTGCTTTACTGGGAAGCATAGAATCTTTGCTTTCGGCAGTCGTAGCTGATGGAATGATTGGAGGCCGGCACCGTTCAAACATGGAACTGGTAGCACAGGGAACCTCAAATATCTTTTCAGGATTGTTTGGTGGTATCCCTGTTACTGGTGCAATAGCCAGAACTGCCACCAATATTAAAAATGGTGGCAGAACCCCTATTGCCGGAATAGTGCATGCGCTTGTTCTATTGTTAATCATGCTCTTGCTTGCCCCTGTCGCAAAACTAATCCCTTTATCCTGTCTAGCGGGAATACTTGTCGTCGTTGCCTGGCATATGGGTGAATGGCATCACTTCTTTTCAATGCTGAAGAGTAACCGGATGGACGTACTGGTACTCCTGACTTCTTTCTTCCTCACTGTATTCTTTGATCTGATCTTAGCCATTGAAATAGGGATGATATTATCCAGTTTTATATTCATGAAACGGATGAGTGAAGCGACATCAATAGAAACTATTGGAAACTTGCTGGAACCAAAGACAGAAAACGAAGGAACATTGTTTGAGGATGAACTAAGCGGAATACCTAAGAATGTTTTGATTTATGAAATTAATGGCCCTTTATTCTTTGGTGCATCACAGAAATTCCAGGAGGTAATAACCGATCTGAATAAGCAGCCTGAAATCTTAATTCTAAGGATGAGGCACGTTCCATTTATCGATGCTACTGGTATTAACCGTCTCAAGGAACTAACTACACAATTACTGGCTAAAGGAACAAGAATTATTATTTCAGAAGCCAACCATGAAGTTAGACATGAAATGCTGAAGGCTCAATTATATTCAATTATTGATAAACATAATATTTTATTGAACATTCATGATGCTTTACAAAGAGCAAAAGAGCTAAATGCCTTGAGAAATAAACCAGCTATTCTCTATTAATCAAATTAGAATAAAATTTGATATATTTAATAAACAAAAAACAAAGATTATGAAAGCAAACATGGGTAATACCGACAAAATCATTAGAATTTTGGCAGCAATTTTGATCGGAGTTCTGTATTTTATGCAATTAATTTCAGGAACTCTTGCAATTGTATTATTAATTGTTGCTGGAATTTTCATCTTAACCAGTTTCTTAAGTTTTTGTCCACTATATTTACCTTTTGGCCTATCAACTGCACCAAAAGAGAAAAAATAAGTCATTAAACTAAAAGATACCGATTGCCAAAAATTATTTCGGCTTATCAGCTTCTCGTATATTCTATTGGGAGGAGACTAAAAATCATCCCAAAGGTGTCTATTCTTCTCAGTCAACACCTTGATTTGATAAAAAATGAAACAAAATATATCCTTTAACGAATAAAGAACTGTAAAAACCGATAAACACTACGCATTTTATTTATGAGCAGTAATCAGCATTTTTAAAGACAAAAAGAAGAAGGACGAACGAGATTTTCAAAAATACTATCAGAAATTAATGAAGAGGATCTGAAAAAAAGACTTACCCCGGCACCCAATACTGCCGGATTCCTCATAAGGCATATAGCCGATGTTGAATTACTGTTTGCAAAAAATGTCTTTAAAACAGAGGGCATTCAGGTGCATGCCCAAACTATTATCGACCAGAGGGATACAGGTATATGGACAAATCTGGAAGAACTGCTTGAATACAATCAACAAGCTTATGAGGGTTTAAAAACGGCCATATCAATACAAAATGATGAAGCCTGGGAAGATCCTATAAATACAAAGGAATTTGGTACCAAAACCAAGTCAGAAGCACTAGGCCGCATCATTACTCATACCGCATATCATGCCGGTCAGTTGGCCATTATTTTAAAATATGGCAACTAAACTTTGCCAAAACATTCTTAATTTGCCGGAACGCTAAGAGTTTCACATTTTTTAAGATTCCAGTTAATGAGTTCCAGGCAGATCTACGTCACCAAAATGTCGGGTGAAAAAACAATTTTTGATGAAGGAAAACTTAGAAATTCCCTAAAACGTTCCAAAGCTGATGAGGATATTATTGATAAGGTAATTGAGAAAGTAAAGATGGAATTGAAAGATTCCATCTCAACAAAAGAAATTTATCGCATGGCTTTTGCCTATCTGCGTAAAAACTCTTCTCATTCTGCTGCCAGGTATAAACTTAAACAATCTATACTTGAATTAGGCCCCACCGGTTTTCCATTTGAAGATTACATTAGTGAATTATTGAAATTCAAAAACTACCGTACTGAGGTAGGACGTATTATTGAAGGCCATTGTGTAAGCCATGAGATAGACATAATCGCAGAAAGGGAAAATCGTCACATTTTGCTGGAGTGTAAATTCCATAGCGACCAGCGCCGCTTTTGCGATGTAAAAGTGCCATTATATATCCATTCCAGATTCATGGATGTGGAGGAGGAATTGAAAAAGAAGGTTGGGCATAATGATACAGTATTTTTGGGTGGACTGATTACGAATACCAGGTTCTCAGGTGACGCACTCAAGTATGGCCTTTGTATGGGTATGTATCTGCTTAGTTGGGACTATCCGGCAGGAAAAAGCTTAAAATCACTGATAGATCAATCCGGTTTAAATCCC
>CAZGWG010000239.1:0-6754 GCA_964529165.1 uncultured Sphingobacterium sp. | reverse complement strand
ACTAACACCTACAATGTTGAATCTTTCAGCGCAGGGTTGCGCAACAAGCACTAAATCCCCGGGCTATTGAGCGTTAAGGCTAGCCTAAGGCCAGGGATTTTTTATTCATCATTTCAATTATGAAGATTTCTTAAGAAGTAATAAATATGAAATTGGGGATAAAGAAATAAATATGTTAGAATACTCAGGGAATTGAACAAAATACCCAATCCAGGTTATGAAACCTTTAAAAAAGGGATTGAAAATGAAAACCCTGAAATTTGTGCCAATGTAATGATAGGCATGATCAGACTTGTAAGTTATCTACTATATAATCAGATCAAATCATTAGAACAGTCTTTTTTAATGGAAGGCGGCTTAAGGGAGAGAATGACTAAGGCTAGAATCGAATTAAGGAATAAGGATAAAAAGGACAGTTTGGGAAACTGAATCGGAAATAAGCCTCATTTGTCCTTAGAGTCCTTCGAAAAACAAAAACAACAAATGCCCACCAGCCAGGCTGTTATTTCCAACAAACTGCTATTTATTTAAATCTATATTATTTTTAATTTGCATTCTGATATATTGCTGATACTGACCTCCGTCAAGCGGGAATGATCAATGTGTGCAAAATAAGCGGGAACGCTGATCTCAGTCCTGGTTATTCAGCAATCAACAGGATTGACCCTAACAAAGAACAGAATGAAAAGAAAAATAAGCTGCCTCGCACTGATCATTCTGATTTTGGCAGCATGTAATAATAAAAAAGAAACAGAAAGCAGGATGGCTAATTCAGCAACAGAAAATACCGGCATGATAAACGCTTACTCCGATGTGAACGGCCTTAAGATGTATTATGAAATTCATGGACAGGGAAAACCTATTGTTTTAATTCATGGTGGCGGATCAACCATTCAGACAAGTTTTGAGAAATTAATCCCCTTACTTGCAAAAAACAGAAAAGTCATTGCACTTGAATTACAGGCACATGGGCGGACAAGTGACCGAAACCTCGACCTTTCATTTGAACAGGATGCAGATGATGTAGCTTCCCTGCTCAAAAACTTAAACATAGCCAAAGCCGATTTTCTCGGGTTCAGCAATGGCGGTACCACTACCCTGCAAATCGCAATCAGACATCCTGAAATCGTAGATAAACTAATTTTAGGTTCAGCACTTGCCA
The DNA here is from genome assembly GCA_964529165.1 of uncultured Sphingobacterium sp. Lineage (GTDB taxonomy): Bacteria > Bacteroidota > Bacteroidia > Sphingobacteriales > Sphingobacteriaceae > Daejeonella. The sequence goes on along the minus strand of CAZGWG010000239.1, from coordinate 5,592 downwards.
AACGTAATGGAGTCCCGGGCTGGTTCTGGGATTTCATGGCACAGGCCAGACTGGAAAATATGCCTGAACAATTAAAAGAAGGATATAAAAAAGTTGCTGCAGATCCAAAGGGCTTACAGGTAATGCACGACAGGGATGCAAAGCGAATGCTAAACTTTAAAGATATTCCTGATGAACAAATCAAAGCAATCAAGGCACCGGCATTAATCATTATTGGCGACAAGGATGTAATCACCCCTGAACATGCTATTGAGCTTCATCGGCAAATTGAAAACTCTGAACTGGCAATCATTCCTGGCGGACATGGTGAATACCTGGGTGAAATCACTACCATTACACCCGACTTTAAAGAAAGCGAACTAGTTGTTCCGATGATTGAAAAGTTTCTTAATAAGAAATCCGTAAAGAACTAATAAGCATCCGATTACTGTCTATTGATTCATTAAACCCGGGCCTTATTCCGACACCTCAATACAGCTAACAAAATTTAAATTTAAAAGGCAATAAGATGGCAAATAAGCTACCGACAGTAGAAACTCAAATGCTGATCAGAAAACCTGTTTCGCAAGTTTTTCAGGCATTTATCGACCCTGAGATTACCTGTAATTTTTGGTTCACAAAATCAAGCGGACGTCTGGAAGCAGGAAAAACAGTAAAATGGGACTGGGAAATGTATGGTGCTTCCACTGAAGTGCTTACGAAAGAAATCATCCCCGATAAACTCATTTCAACAGAATGGGGTGAGCCGGCAACCACAGTGGATTATGAATTCACTGCTTTAACAGCCGAATCGACTTATGTAGTCATTAAAAACTATGGTTTCAAAGAAACCGGAGATGATCTAATCGAGGCCATTAAAGATAATACAGGCGGTTTCACGACCGTTTTAGATGGTTTAAAAGCATATTTAGAGCATAATCTCAAATTGAATTTAATTGGAGACAAATTTCCAAAAGAATTAGGCCAGCACGGAGAATAAGCGGCCCGATAAGAGTAAAACTTGATTTAGCAATATAACCTCTGAACAGTTTTAGGAATATTTTTACTAAGTTCATTATTTAATTCTATTGGACTTTTGCTAAAATCCTCCTCATCATCAGGCAGAAAATAAGGCAGCCATGATCAACAATATGGAAACCAGGACTTACAAACAATTCGGGACTTTTTCTGTGGTCTTATTACTTCCCTTAAGTCTGTTTTTTATCGCTTTAATAATTAAATCAGGGTTTTCAAGCGATCCGCTTACAATCGTTCAATTATTCTTATTCCTTACCTTCTTAATTTGCCTATTGATTTTCTATCAGTTAACTATTAAGGTTTCTAAGGATTCCGTTTCTTTCAGGCTGGGGATAGGACTGGTAGGGAAAAGCTACCCCCTTTCCGAAATCAAATCCTGTAAAGCGGTAAGCAATTCGGCATTGTATGGAATTGGTATCAGGATGCTCTCCAATGGCTGGCTGTATAATGTTTCCGGATTCAAAGCGATAGAACTGCAGTTTAAAAACAGGAATTCTGTGGTCAGGATCGGGACTGATAAACCGGAAGAGCTTGCCGGGATCATTAATGAACGCTTATCGGTAGAACATACTGCAGAAAGTGCGATTGCAAATAGAAAAAGGGACTTTAATCTGATGTGGATTGCCCTTATTCTGGTTTCCTTGCTTCCGATTGGATTCCTGATGTCAGGTAAAGCAGAGATCGATATGTATACAAACCAGCAGGGATTGATTATTAAAGGTCTTTACGGATTAACAATCCCTTATGCAGAGCTACTGAAGGCTGACACCATTCAATCACTTCCGCAGATCAGTCTCAGGACAAATGGATACTCACTTGGCAAAACCAAAATCGGGAACTTCAGACTGAGCGATGGTGAGCAGGTCAAATTATTTGTAAAGAGCGGCTTTCCTCCGTACATTCTGATCCATTCGAAAGACAATAAGCCTGTTTACATTAATTATGAAGACAAGCAGAAAACAATTGATTTATATAATACCCTGATTAAAAACAAAAAATAATTATCCGGCTCCTTACATCAGGACCAGAACAATAAAACAAATAAATGCAACAAAAAGAACTTAATGAATTGACAGATGAGGAATTGCTGCAGGAAGCGAAAAAGAGAAAATCTGCATCCATTACCAATGCTGTATTAATCGGATTTCTGATTGGAATAATTTTTTACAGCCTTGTAAAAAACACGTATGGTTTTTTTACATTAATCCCCTTATTTTTAGCCTATAAGCTAATTAATTCTTCAAAACATAATAATGAGGAACTGGAAAAACTTTTAAAAGAGCGTAAGTTAAAATAAGTCGTAAAGCAGACCATCAAATCCTGAAGGAAATACTAAGCGACACTTACACAACTTTATGACAAGCAATGCAAAAATCAAAACAAGTAAGCAGATGCTGAAAACCTGCCCAAAAGGACATCAGTTCTATAAGAGCAGCGATTGCCCAAGCTGCCCGATATGTGAGGAAGCAAGAAAACCTAAGGGCGGTTTTTTATCCTTACTGGGAGCACCAGCCCGAAGGGCTTTGGAGCATGAGGGAATTAGCAGTCTGGAACAACTCTCTGCCTATAGTGAAAAGGATATTTTATCGCTGCATGGCATCGGGAAAAGCAGCTTGCCTAAACTGAATGATGCCTTAGCAAAAGCAGGACTTACTTTCAAAAAGCCTTAATTACTATGGTATCAAAGAAAACGACATTTGCGGATGATCTCACGATTAAGTATCACGCCAATGGAAACACCATCTGGTCAAAAGGAAGAATTGTCAATGGCAAAGCCGAAGGATATTGGGAATGGTATCGCATTGACGGAACACTTAAACGTTCGGGGCATTTTGAGAATGGCGAGCCTATAGGTGAATGGATAACCTACGATAAGGAGGGTAATCAATACAAAGTGACAAATAAAAAATGATAAGAAGCATAGCGCTAAAGCTGAAGAATATATCCAGGGCTGGTGTTCAGATAAAATACTGAAATCACTCTGTTGCGTGTTTGCAGAGTCGCTTCCTGTAAATTTAAAAGCCGGAGCTTGAATGCCACAAATTATCATTTGATCCAAACAAAGCAGTATGAAAAAACTAATTGCAGCAATCAATATGACACTTGACGGGTTTTGTGACCATACCGCAGGAATTCCAGATGAAGAAATACATCAGCATTACGCTGAATTATTGGATAAATCAGCCCTGGTGTTTTATGGAAGGATAACCTATCAGCTTATGCAATTCTGGCAAACCCTGCTTAAAAACCCTTCAGGTGAAAAATCAATGGACGATTTTGCCATCGCTATAGATAAAATTCCAAAAATTGTCTTTTCACATACGCTTAAGGATACAGAATGGGATACCGCTCAACTGTCTGACAAATCTCTTGAAGAAAAGGTTTTAGAGCTAAAGCAATCCCATGAGGGCGGGGACATTTTAGTTGGCTGCCGGAGTCTGATCATACAGCTTATGAACCTTAATTTGATTGATGAATTTCAGCTTTGTATTTATCCGGTGATCGTTGGTAGCGGTTTACCCTTATTTGAAAATATACAGGACAGGACTCTTCTTAAACTGGTAAAGACGAAAATTTTTAGCTCTGGTGCAGTATTACATTACTATGAGCCTGTAAAGAGTTGATCTTAGAAAACCGGACATACATCTTGAGCTGTACGGCCACCTTCATACTGCCTGACTGCAGTTGTAATCTGTGTTTTTGTGAATTGTTGCTTTTTCATTTTCTGACATTTGAAATTAAACTTTTTGTCTAATTACTCAATGTCTTATTTTCGGGGAAGCTTACAAAAAAGGGAAGGCTACATTATTACAATGTTACGAATACGTAGCTGACCATTATCCCGCGATCTTTGAACGACCACAATACTTTATAGTCTCAGTAAGAGGAACTTTTGCTTTCGTCAGATTAATAGGGCTTATCAATACTTATATCTCAGAAATCAATAATTTCAGTCCTGATACACAGAGCAATGATCGTTTTGAAGCGATTAAACCATTCTTGCATTCACTACTTGAAGGTTTGAATAATATCACACCTGAAGAGGAGAGAAAACAACTATCCATATTTGGAACTGGTGCAGAATCTCAATGGTTAAGCTTTTTTCAATCCTTAGTAAATATCAGGCATCCAGAATACAATCCTCCTGAACTTATCTCATGGAGAGAGAAAAATGACGTTCAACTTCAGGATGAAGGACGAAAATACATTATCGCTGTTGAGAAGTATATTAAGAAAGCAGTTATCGATAAGCTGAAGTTACTGTTCAAAGATAATTGGACTTTGGAAATAAATGACATATATCAAGCTTGCATGAAGCGGGCTGGTGATGAGAATACAAAGAACTACAAAGAGCAATTATCAAAATCAAACGTTGAGTGGACAGAGATGTTTACTATCGTAGACTATAAGAAAATACTAGAATCATACTGGACTAAAGTTCCAGAAGATGAGTCTGATAGACTAGGGTTTAAGACTTTTGAAAAAGAATTCACGATTGATGTCGGACACGGCGTACATGGTCCGAAACAACAACTTAAATGGATAACAATATTCAATTCACATAGAAATATACTTGCACACGAGGGTTCAAAAGAGACAGGTTTGAATAAAGAAGAGGTTATGTTTTTAAGAAAGATATATGACTACTTTTTTACTACAGCAAGTGTGCAACAAGTTTCCTAACCACCATTCATCATACACAACTACTAATCGCATTATGTCAAAAGTTACCGGAGAATACCCAGATGGCTACAGTCAAATAATTAAGAATGATTTCTACCTTGATGCCGATCAAGCCATGAATCCTTTTACATGGGAACCGCCAATTCATTGGAACGGGATAGTGGGGGGGGGCAGCAAGTAAAATTTACGCAGATTCACAGTTCAGGATCTAGCAAACATGATTTTGATTGGAGTGATTTCCCAGAGGATTTAGTCATTGCTATACCTTATATCGTTGATGCGATTAATAAGGCAATGAAAGTTATGGATTAGTATTCAGTAAATCGTTCCCAGATAAATAAATGCCCAGTTCAATTGAAATCTCAGCCCTGCTAACACTAGCATATGATATTTTAGCAGATTTCTCAGGCAGAAAAGCTGCTAACAAACAGAGTATAGCCAAAGCACATGGATTGATAAATCACGCTTTTATCCAAACTTACAATTACTTAAAGAATGAAAAAGGGGAATATCTACCGAGCATCACTTTAGCTGAAGCCTGGAATGAAGCTGCAACTGCGACACTCGTTGTTGATGCCGGACTAGGTGATATTCTTTATCATAAATCAAGGTTTTGGCTAAATCCTGAATTATACATTAACCTAGCTAGGGGATCTGAAATTATTAAATTAAATGAAGTTGTTGATGAAATGGAACGATTACGGATGAAAATTAAATAATCTGACTATACTGTTAGACAACCACAAAGGAGCAATAATACGCTTATTTATTTGGCCAAGCCCACAAAGACTTCAACTACTTTATTATTAATACTCTCCACAAATTTATCTTTCAATCTCCACACATTAAAAGGAGCTTGGCATAAACCCACAATTCCTCGCACAAGTCCAT
>CAZGWG010000238.1:0-6805 GCA_964529165.1 uncultured Sphingobacterium sp. | reverse complement strand
TAAAGCAACAGGAGTAAATGTGGTACCTGTAATTTATACAGTAACACAACAGTAATTTCATGTTTGTTTTGGTTGAAAGAAGGCTCTTCGGAGCCTTTTTTCGTTTTTGAGATTATTGAAGTAATGAGTTTTCTTTTACATACTTATAACAGGATATTTGGATTATTAAATTAATTTTGGTTGACACCCTTCTATTTAATATAACAAGATATGCGTATAAGTTTTCATGGAGCTGCGAGAAATGTAACAGGAAGTAAACATTTAATTACCCTTGACAATGGAGTAAATATTTTGCTCGATTGTGGAATGTATCAGGGAATGGGAGATGAAACCGATCAACTGAATGAGCATTTCGGTTTCAATCCTGCTGAAGTAAACTATCTCATTTTGAGTCATGCCCATATAGATCATTGTGGACTGATTCCCAGACTAGTAGCTCAAGGGTTTAAAGGGAATATTTTCTGTACAGCGGCAACCATGGATCTGGCCAGAATTCTGTTGATGGATTCAGCAAGAATTCAGCAGCAAGACTCAGAGTATAGCAATAAGCACCGAAAGCGCAAGGGTCTTCCTTTGCTCAAACCCTTGTATACAGAAGATGATGCAATGCTTGCATTGCGACAGTTTAAGATTGTAAAATACAATACGGCGTATCAGGTAAACGATGATATTAGTGTTCTTTTTACGGATGTAGGTCATATTACCGGCAGTGCAGCTGTTCATCTTTCAATAAAGGAAAATAGTAAAATCACCCGTATTACTTTCAGTGGGGATGTTGGTCGTTACGGTGATCTGATTCTAAAATCACCAGACGTTTTTCCTCAATCCGATTATATTTTACTTGAATCTACCTATGGCGATAGCTTGCATGTGGATGCTGAACCATCGGAAAATTTACTTAGAGAGATCATTTATCAAACCTGTATTTTAAGAGGAGGTAAGGTAATTATCCCAGCATTCAGTGTTGGACGTACTCAGGAATTACTCTATTCGTTGAACCATCTCGAAGAGAGAGGGATATTGCCAGATGTTAAGTACTATGTTGATAGTCCTTTATCTATAAAAGCTACAAATGTGGTTAAAAGTCATCCTGAAAATTTCAATAAACATGTTCAGGACGTTATGCTTCACGATGATGATCCTTTTAATTTTAAAAACCTGAATTTTATTCAGGATACGGCTGATTCCATAGCTTTAAATACTAATCCTGAGCCTTGCGTAATAATTTCTGCATCAGGAATGGCTGAAGCCGGAAGAGTTAAGCATCATATAAAAAATAATATTACAGATGAGAAGAATACCATTCTGATGGTAGGTTATTGTGAACCTAATTCTTTGGGTGGACGATTAGCTGCAGGGTATAATGCCGTGACTATTTTCGGAGAAGAATTTCCCGTCAAGGCTGAAATAAGATCTATTCGTTCCATGAGCGCTCATGGTGATTACGATGATCTATTACGGTTCGTTTCCTGCCAGAATCCGTCAGAGGTCAAAAAGATGTTTTTAGTGCATGGTGAATATGACGTTCAGCAGAACTTCAGGGAAAAGATTCTGCTAAAGGGGTATAAAGATGTAGAGATTCCTGAAAGACATCAGGAATTTATATTGGAATAAAAGGATTGTTTAATTCAATTTATTCACGATTTAGTTTAAGAACTTGAAAGTCAGGTGGAAATCTATGTTAGTTCAATGATCAACAGGTTAATATGTTTTGGCAGTTACAGCCAGATAGTCATTCCCCTGCTTGCTCAATACTCTAATCCTCTTAATGTTAATAGGAAAATCGCACAGGACTTTAATGCCTATTGTAGTTCTGCATAATCTTATGCCGCGGAAATCTATAAATATCTTTCCTTCCTTTGTGCTGAATGAAGCTAGATCAAAAATTAGGAGACTTTGTAAATCGAAAATAAAATTCTCTCTGGTTTAGATAATCTAATTTGACTTTATTTATTATTTTAAAACTGTGCTGACAATATTTTTTAACGAAGGCACCTGAAGTTTTAAGCTTGCATTCTGTTTTTCCAGAGGAATTTCATTATTAAGATTGGTAACCAATAATCCGATAAGAAGGAATAATGGAATTAATAACATTATGAATGGAGATATGTAATTGGTTAATTTTTTCATGCTTTCCTTTTTTGATAGAACAAATAAATATTTAAATAAAATCTTTCTGAAATCTATTAGACCAAGCAGCTATTTTTACAGACCAACGGTACAATTAGCGTATCGTATAATTAATAGTTATTAATTGCTAGTTCGCAGATGGATTTGGCCTGTTGGTCGAAACAGATCACTTTAAAGCACCGGAAAAGCTATTTTCGATTATGAATAAATCTTTGCGGATTCTTTTTCATGTCCTAGTCTGGGTTACGCTACTATTGCTTTTTATGTACATGGCAAGTAATGGCAAAATCGTACATAAAACAATAGTTGTATTCGTCTACTTTGGAATAATTAATATCGCGATCTTTTATTTCAATTATCTATTCATTCTTCCAACATTCCTGAATCGTAAACTATATTTATGGTGTGCGATTGTTATGATTGCCTTGGTGCTTGTTTCATCTTTTGTTAAATGCGGATTAGCTTATTATTTCTATGATATAATAATAAAGAGGGATTCCGGGAAGCATATCATGGCTTTCTGGGACTATTTTCTGGGAGCTGCTTTCGTCAGTTGCCTCTTTATCTTCCTAAGTGCCGTTTTAAAGTTCGTTACTGATTGGTTTTTAAATGAAAAGATCAAGAGTAATCTTGAGAATGAGAAACTGCTTTCAGAACTAGCATTTCTAAAATCTCAGATAAATCCGCACTTCTTGTTCAATTCATTAAACAATATCTATTCACTTGCATATCAGAAATCAGATAAAACTCCCCAAGCAATATTAAAACTCTCAGAGATAATGAGGTATATGCTTTATGAGAGTAATGAAGATAAAGTGGATCTTGCAGATGAGATACGGTATCTGGAGAATTATATTGAGCTTCAGAAATTAAGATTTAAAGATAACAGCTATATCAAATTTGAGATAATAGGAGAAGCGAAGGATCAAAAGATCACCCCGTTAGTGCTTATTTCTTTTGTTGAGAATGCCTTTAAACATGGAATAGCTACCGACAAAGCAGTGCCAATAAGTATTCTTTTGAATATAGAATCCGGGAAAATATTTTTTAAGACAATAAATAAAAAGAGTAATCAGAACAAAGATGAAACCGGTGGGATAGGTCTCCAAAATGTAAGAAGGAGACTGGATTTATTGTATAAAGATAAGTATGAACTACTTATTGAGGATAAGAATGATATTTATAATTGCGAATTATATCTAAATTTATAGAATGATACGTTGTCTGGTAGTTGATGATGAGCCGCTTGCTCTGGATATTCTGGAGGATTATATCAAAAAAGTTCCATTTTTAACTTTGGTAAAAACCACCACCAGTGCGATTGAGGGTTTGTCTTTGGTTCAAAGTGGTGCCATTGATCTTGTTTTTTTAGATGTTCAGATGCCCGAATTGACTGGAATCCAATTTTTGAAAATAATAAATGGTAAGTGTGATGTTATACTAACTACCGCTTATTCACAATACGCACTTGATGGATATGACCTGGATGTTGTAGATTACCTTCTTAAACCAATTGCATTTGATCGATTTTATAAGGCGGCTCAAAAGGTGCTTCAGAATAAAGGCAATAACCAAAGCCCTGTTCCTGAGATAGCTTCAGTTCAGCAAAATAATCATGACTTTATCTTTGTAAAAACAGAACATAAAATCCAGAAAATATACCTTGATGATATCCTCTATATTGAGGGTCTGAAGGATTACATATCTATTTTTACAGGAACAGAAAGAATCATTACCCTCCAGAATATGAAAAAAATGGAGGAGTCATTACCTGCCAAATCCTTTATAAGGGTTCATAAGTCATATATTATTGCCCTGGGTAAGATTGAAAGTATAGAGCGAAGCCGAATTCTTATTGGGGATAAGACCATTCCTATTGGAGATACCTATAGGGATTATTTTTTTAAACAGATAGAGGATAAGAATATTGGTTAGATTGCTCTGTGTACTATTTAGTATTAAAGGGCCTTTCTTATCCGCTCTTCTGTTGTACTCATAATTTCTTCCATCGGTTTACCTTCAGGTTCAAGAGGTTCCAGAACCTCCCAGCTTATTCTTTCACCAAAACTCAATGGGAATGCACCGAATTGCACCAGTTTCCAAGAGTTTCTAATTACAATGGGTACAATAAGGGCATTTGGGACTTTTTTCAGGATTGTAGCCACGCCCCCAATGGCAAAGGGCTTTAATTTCCCGTCCTTTGAGCGAGTTCCCTCGGGAAAAATTACTGTAGACCAGTTATTAGCTTTCATTCTATCCGCTAGTTTAAGGATTTCTACTACTGCCTGTTTACTGTCTTTTCTGTCAATATTGGCACCTCCTCCATACTTTAGATTAAATGAAATGCTTGGAATTCCCTTTGTTAGTTCAATTTTTGATATGAACTTGGCATGATACTTTCTGAGGAACCAAATTAGCGGAGGGATATCATACAAACTTTGATGGTTGGCGATGAAAATGATTGGTCTCTTTTCGGGTAATTGGTATGGATTTTTAAAACTTATCGAACTTCCCAGTAAATAATATGTGCAAATCAGAAAGAAATTCAATAAGTCAACAGATTTCTTATGTGCTTTTTGCCCTCCCAATTTAAAACATATCCATTGTATTGGATGAAACAGACAGATAAAAAATCCAAAAAATAAATAGTGAATCGGCGAAAAAATATATCCCCAAAATTTATTCATATACTTTTATTAAACGAATATTAAAATGGCAATTAAATCAGTTTATTCGTGAGATACAAAATTTTTACTTTTAAAATTGCTGCAACACTCATTGAATCGGTTATTTCACCATTTAAAACCATTTGGTATGCGGTTTCGAAAGGCAATTTACGTACAATTAAATCTTCGCTTTCTTCCGGACATGCTTCGCCGAAGCTAAGTAGCCTTGCGAGGTAAATGATGCCCACTTCATCGCTCACAGAATTTGATAGATGAATTTTCTGAATCTCAGTCCATGATTCCGCCTTAATTCCTGTCTCTTCTAATAATTCTCTTTGGGCACTTAGTAGAGGATCAGTATCGCGTACACCACCACCTTCGGGGATTTCCCAACTGTATTCTTTTAAAGGGTAGCGATATTGTCCAACCAGCCAGGTGTTATTTTCTTCGTCCAATGGAATAATGCCAATTGCCAGATTCTTAAAGCTGACTTCACCATAAATACCTCTCCCTCCACCCGGGTTAATAACCTGATGCTCCGTCAGGCAAATCCATGGGTTCTCATAGATTTTTTCACTTGAAAGCGTTTGCCAAGGATTTAAATTCTGATTTTTCATCTGCACAATATTAAACAAAAAAGCCTTCTTTCTGTAAAGGAAGAAGGCTTTAAAGCGGTATAATTATGTATTAAGCCAAATTGAAGGCCTTTTTAACCTGGTCAATATAATCCAGTTTTTCCCAGGTAAACAGCTCAACTTCTACAGTTTTATTCTCTCCGTTATTTCCTGCAAATGTCTTTGTTACCACTTCACTTTGGCGGCCCATATGACCATAGGCGGCAGTTTCAGAATAAATTGGATTACGTAGCTTTAAGCGGGTTTCGATTCCGTAAGGAGTCATGTCAAAAATAGCAGATATCTTTTGTGCAATCTCACCATCATTTAAGCCTACTTTAGCAGTTCCATAAGTATCTACAAAAATTCCCATTGGATCTTTAACTCCAATCGCATAAGAAACCTGTACCAGAATCTCATTACAAACTCCTGCTGCAACCAGGTTTTTAGCGATATGGCGGGTTGCATATGCTGCGGAGCGATCCACTTTTGAAGGATCTTTTCCTGAGAATGCACCACCACCATGAGCACCTTTACCACCGTAGGTATCAACAATAATCTTACGACCAGTTAAACCAGTGTCTCCATGCGGACCACCGATTACAAATTTTCCGGTAGGATTAATGTGGTATTTGATTGCGTCAGTGAAGAGTGCCTGAAGTTCAGGTTTAAGCTGCGCTTTTATTCTTGGAATTAGTATAGAAATGATATCCTCCTGAATCTTTCTTTGCATGTTTACTTCTGTGTCAAAGTCATCATGCTGAGTAGATACAACAATTGCATCAATACGAATAGGTCTGTGATCATCACTATATTCTATTGTTACCTGCGATTTTGCATCCGGACGGAGATATTTAATGGCAGAATTTTCTCTGCGAAGCACTGCAAGCTCTGTCAATATCTTGTGGGCAAGATCTAATGCCAATGGCATATAGTTTTCAGTTTCACTTGTGGCATATCCAAACATCATGCCCTGATCACCTGCCCCCTGATCTTGTTTCTTAACACGGTCTACACCCTGATTGATATCAGCCGATTGCTCATGAATTGCAGAAATGACCCCACATGAATCAGCCTCGAACATATACTCGGACTTTGTATAACCAATTTTACGAACCACTTCTCGAGCAATTCTTTGTACATCAAGGTAGGTTTGTGATTTAACTTCTCCAGCTAAAACAACAAGACCTGTTGTAACTAAAGTTTCACAGGCAACTTTAGAATCAGGATCCCATGCTAGAAAGTTGTCAATTAAGGCGTCTGAAATTTGATCAGCCACTTTATCCGGGTGGCCTTCTGATACAGATTCAGAAGTAAACAAGTAAGGCATAGCGTTTTAATTAATATTAAAATAAGAAATCTATTGCAAGACCGAAAGCAGAAGGAAAGTTTTGA